>NZUD01000017.1 GCA_002697005.1 Chloroflexota bacterium
TCGTTAAGTAGTTCGGGGTTACAGTCTTTGAGCTCCAACAAGAGATGAGAACCTAGTACTTCCAATCACCTGTCCTCCTGTATTTATAGGTTGGTTTGAGCGCAGCAAGAAAACATTCTATATGCCTAATCATAGTGAGGCAACCCCCCTCGCAAAAGGCTCCACCAGGCATGGAATTACTGGTATTCTACAGCTTGCAGGTTAATGAATCTTTTTAATCTTGGCGCGCGTTACCGTTTAATCTATCTGGACAGTTCTGAGGCAACGTTAATCATGATTTTGGGCAAACCCAACGCAGAGGACATCCCAGCCTCCAGTGGCAGTGGTCATTCTCTTAGAAGAGAATGACCAGATCTCGCGTCTATATAGATTGGTCCCAGAGCAGATGAGTTACCGCGTGTTCTGTCCCATCAGAGGCAAAGGAACGTTAGGTAGGTCTCCACATACAAGATAATCTCCAATGGTCTCAGACGTTATGCTCTTGTGACCGCCGGATACGCTCCCAGCCAAAAGATACGTGAGACTTCTCTTGTTCCAATCATCATAGCGACAACCGGCAACGACGAAGGCAACTTTAGGTAGCGTGCTCCGGTTTGGGTCGCGCACAACATCTGGTTATCAACACATCGGCTTTGTTGTATCCGTGATTGGCTGAAGGGTCGCCGGCGGTAACCTACGGGGAATAGCCGGGAATCAGAAACGCACTACTCGTCCTCGGACCAGCCGGTCTCAATCTCTTCTTCGTCGATGATGTTCTCTTCTTCGTCATCATCGTCCCATTCCTCATCGCGCATGAACCGAGCCACAGCCTTGTTGAGAAACACTTGATCCTTTTCTTTGACTCTGGCAGGGAACGAACCCACGTTCTGGAGGCTGCGGTGTTTGAACGTCTCTTTAATGATTATAGAGACACTATCGTCGTTGACCTTCACTACCGCAGCGGCGTATTTGTTGCCACCGTTCATCAATCGAGCCAGCCGATTGCCCAACTTGGGCTCTACCTGCCCGATGAGCTGCCCATCCAACGTTCGGACGGTCACAGTGTTTTTGTGACGTGAGAAAGCGACCTGTTCGCTCGCTGAGAGTCCCCGCACCGCTTTGTTTCCCTTGGTGTTCCGAAGGATCGTGCTGCCGGATTTGCCGCTCTCTTCGATAAATATCTGTGGCGCTCCGGCAGTCTTCTTGTTCTGTTTAGCTGGGCCCAGGTTACCTGCGTCAGCATCAGCGACTAATTGGCCGAGCCTAGCACGATGCTTTTTTGCGATGTTGTTGTAGGGGGCCAATTCACAGGCTTTGTCCAGAACTGTACAGGCCTCTCCGTAGCTTCCCAACTCAATCAGCGCTTTCACTAAACGATTCATCGCTTCAACGTCGTCTGAGAACAACTTCAATATGGCCCGGTTAACTTCCGTCGCACGCTGCCACTCACCTTCCAAAGCGAGGTTCACGGCGTCGTGACTCAGGTCTTTTTTCAACTTTATGCTACCAGGTGTGTGTGTAGCTTCCGAATCCATCCCGTCTCCTGTCCGGTGTTACATCTACTCGACCGAACTCCCAGAAGTAGACTTGATTACGCCTATCTAGCCTAAGGTATGCGAGGCACGCCTCACGCCTAGCAACAGATAGTAATTACACTATCGCCTTACTAAAGGTCAAGCCCAAAAACAGGGTAATTGTAGAAATTTCTACCGACTTGTCCCCACCTGTCCGAAAACTATAGCCGGGCAGGGTCATTCCTACCCGGTAATAAAGGGAAATACGAACTCCGGGGAAATACGGATTACAGCGATGTTAGTGAATCATTACGACTCAGTATCAGTGGGAATCACGATGCCGCCAGCGGACCTTCAAAAGATCGAACGTCATGGCGAATGCGTCTTGAAATGGCCGGACTTTGCTCTGAGACCGGTAATACCAGTCAACGCCAACCTCCGAATAGCTCAGCCCTCCTTTGCGAGCCAGATGAAAGAGCTCAACATCAAAGGCAAATCCGTCCAAGGTCAGCCTAGCGAAAAGGTCCTGGGCAGCTTCCGCGCGGAAACACTTGAACCCACATTGGGTATCGGCCAAACCCGGCACCGCCAACAAAGCCACAAGCCAGTTGAATGCCCTGCCCATGAAATGGCGACGCAACGGCTCACCTATCCGGGATGCAGTGGGTGTTTCCCGTGAACCAAAGACTATATCTGCGTTTGGACCCAGGGGCGGTAGAACCCGCTCCACCTGTTCGATTGGCACTGACAAATCAGCATCGCAGAGCAGACGGTACTCGCCTTCCGCAGCCAGCATTCCATTCTTCACTGCCCAACCTTTACCCCGGTGAGGAAGATGCAAGACCCGTATATTGGAATGCTTGGCAATCTCCAGGTCAACCAAATCCGTGGTGTGGTCGATGCTGCCATCATCGGCCACCACGATCTCCCATTGGTAGTCCTTAGCGGCCAGATACTCTATCACCCGAGAGAGGGTTCCGATAATCCGGGCTTCTTCGTTGAACGTGGGAATAACGACTGACAAGAACGGCTGAGGCAAGGAGCAACTCTCTTCTGGATTGGCGGTAAATCAGGCGTTGTTAGGAACCATCCACTGGGCTTGGTTCATCTAGTTGAAAGCCCCGGTGGAGCAGGCGCACCGCTTCTTGTGCCTGGTCTTCTCTGATAATGCAGGATATCCGAATTTCAGAGGTCGTAATCATGTCTATGTTGACGTTGCCTTCCGCCAGGACTCGGAACATGCGCGATGCGTAACCAGGGGTGTGCTGCATACCAGACCCAACCACGCTGACAGCTGCCAGGTTGGCCTCACTAATTAGAGCTCCAGAACCAATCTCTTTGGACAACTCCTCGACCTTGGCCAGGGCGGCGCTCAGGTCGGTGCCGTTGACGGTGAAGCTGATGTCGGTAGTCCGATCTTCACTTGTGTTCTGAACGATAGTATCCACGCTTATGCCCGACTGGGCCAGCGGCTCAAACAAGGCTGCGGCTACGCCAGGCTGATCGGGAACGCTGCGCACGGTGATCTTGGCCACATTATTGGTGCAGGCTATGCCCGTAACTTTGATTCTATCTTCCATTTCTCTCTTGTCCCCATCGTCGTGTATCAGTGTCCCGGGAGTCTCGTTGAAACTGGAAGCCACATAGATTGGCACTTTGAACACTGCGCCCAGCTCGATAGACCTCGGGTGCATCTTGGCGCCGTAGTTGGCCAATTCCAGCATCTCATCGTAGCCGATCTCGTTCAGCTTCCGTGCCTCGGGGACGATTCTGGGGTCAGCGGTGTATATGCCATCGACGTCGGTATATATCTCGCACCGGTCGGCTTCCAATGCCGCCGCAAGAGCTACCGCGGTTGTGTCGGAGCCGCCGCGCCCGAGAGTAGTTATGTCTTCGTCCTCGGTTATACCCTGAAAACCGGCCACTACGACCGTGCGGCCCTCCTCCAGCTCCTTCGACATCCGGGCTGTATCCACTCGGTGGATGCGCGCCCTTCCGTGACTTGTGTCGGTATGGATTCCTGCCTGAGAGCCGGTGAGACTAACTGCCTCTTGGCCTAAGTCTGCCAGAGCCATGGTCAACAGAGTGCAAGACACGAGTTCTCCGGTTGAAAGCAGTAGGTCCAGTTCTCTGGGATTAGGCTGGCACGAGACAGAGTGGGCGAGGTCAATCAATTCGTCAGTGGCATCACCCATAGCTGAGACCACTGCCACAACACCTGTGCCTTTCTCCCGGACAGCTGCGATTCGGCGGGCCACGTTTTTTATCTTCTCGGCGTCGGCCACAGAGGACCCACCATATTTATGGACTACTAAAGCCATAATCGAAAGCCGCCGTATTTGAGGACTACTGATGACATGTGCGGTGGTTATTCTTGGTCAATCAAATGAGCGCCGCGGACCGTAGGTTGGGTAACGCTGACGTTTCCCTCTACGCTGGCTTGGCGAGCAGCTTCGGCCATCTCGTAAGCCACGGTCATCTCCCGGCCTTTGGTCAGCGCCAACACGGTCGAGCCACTGCCCGAGAGGAAAACTCCCATAGCTCCAGCATCCAAAGCAGCTTGAAATATCACCTTCATGGCAGGGAACAACGGCTGCCGGTAGGGTTGGTGAATGCGGTCCTGGGTGGCTACGGTCAGATATTCAGGGTGATTAGTGGCCATAGCGGCCACCAAAAGCCCAACACGTCCCATGTTATGTACAGCGTCGGCCATGGACACCTTTTCTGGTAGAACGGCCCGTGCATCCTTTGTGGAGATTCTAACCTGGGGGACGAATACGACAGCGTGCAACTCAGGTGGGACGTTAAGCGGCACCGTGTACAGCCGGTTCCCCTCATCGGTTTGGTCCATGATAACCAACTGCATGCCGCCCAACACAGCGGCAGCAACATTATCCGGGTGTCCCTCAATGGTCGCGGCCATCTCCAGTAGGTCGTTGGCCGTATATTCCTGTGAGCAGAGATAATTAGCTGCAACCAGCCCTCCCGCTATNGCCGCGGCGCTGCTGCCCATGCCCCGGGCGATGGGAATAGCGTTATCGCAGTTTATCCGAACCGCGGGCATGTCTTCTCCGACATCTTGGAACAGAAATTCCATAGCCCTATAGATCAGATTGTCACGNCCGGTACCGAGCTCGTCAGCTCCCTCCCCGGTGACCTCGACCACTGGCTCACCGCCTTTTAGGACTTCAATTTCGAGGGTGTTCCAAACGTCTAAGGCCAGGCCCAAGCAATCATACCCAGGGCCCATATTCGCAGTGGTTGCCGGGGCTTTGACGCGGATTAGAGTCATGCCTGTGTTTCTTGCCAGATAAGATTTATGGTCTGTCGCCGCCGGTTGGTATGCTCTTCAGATACAGCACCTGCAGTTGGCCCATATCCACAGCCACAGCCACGGCGGCCAGATTATCGGTAAGTTCTAGGCCCAACAGAGGACGATAGTCGTCGCATGAGNCCAGGGAATGGNCGAACCTCGAGAACATCTGGATAGTTCCTCGCAAAGACTTAGCAATATGATTGCACCTCCGAAACGCTACTGCAATCCTATGACTGGACAATTGGAGCGGGTGTGATTGCGCACCAGGNAGGGATTCAAACGCAAAGACAGAGACTTGAAGGTGCAGGCTACCACGCTACTCAACGGTCACCGACTTGGCCAGATTCCGGGGTTGGTCTACGTCCCGGTCTCTGAGCAGGGCGATGTGGTAGGCAAGCATCTGCAGAGGAACCGTGAGGAGCAACGGTACGAGGTGCTCCGGGGCATACGGTATGTACAGCGCGTGGTCCACATCAGCGGCCAACTGGGTATCACCCTCTGTCAGCACCGCGAGAACACGGCCTTGCCGAGCTTTAACCTCTTTGACGTTGTTGGCCACTTTGTCGTATAGCGAGTCATTCGGAGCCAATGCCACGGTGGCCATCGCGCCGTCGATTAGAGCGATGGGCCCGTGCTTCATCTCACCGGCAGGATAACCTTCCGCGTGAACGTAACTGATTTCTTTAAGTTTCAGCGCACCTTCCGTAGCGATAGGCGCATTAAGTCCACGGCCCAAGAACAGGAAGTTGTTGAAGCTCGCGTACTCCTTGGCTAAGTGTTGATACACAGCGGAATCGGCTAGTAGATCGCCCATCAGCCTCGGGACTTGTGCCAAGCCGTCCACCAATTTCTGGCTTTCGGCGGTATCTAAAACTCCCCTAGACTGGCCTAAAAAGATGGCCAACAGGTTCAGAATAGTGAGAGATGCTACGAACGTCTTCGTGCTGGCCACACCAATCTCGATTCCGGCCCTCATATAGAGAGAGCCATCGGCTATACGGGACGCCTGGCTGCCATCAACATTGCAGATCGTCACGAGCTTCGCGCCCTTTTCTTTGACCATCTGCATGGCGGCAACAGTGTCAGCGGTCTCTCCGGACTGGCCGATGGACACCACCAACGTCCGAGGACCTATGAATGGGTCTCGGTAGCGGAACTCTGAAGCACTCTCGGCTTCGGCGGGCAGGCCGCCGTAGCGTTCCACCAGGTGACGACCCACGTGGGCGGCGTTCAGGCTGGTGCCGCAGCCAATTAGTATGACCCGATCCAATTCAGCTATCTCCTGGGCTGAGAATGGGAAATCAGGGAGTTCTACCCGCCTAGTCTCGAAATTGATGCGCCCCCGCATAGCGCTGGCCACGGCCTGGGGTTGCTCCATGATCTCTTTCAGCATGAAGTGGGAGTATCCCGCTTTGTCTATCAGCACTTCTTCCTGAGAAACCATCCGTGGCTGTTTGTCTATGTGGTTTCCTTCCANGTCTTGGTATTCAATCTGCTCTCGAGTGATAACCACCATCTCCTCGGTCTCCAAGAAGCCCACCTGNCCCATGTTCGATCCCGACTGGAGTAAGGGAAGTAATGCAGGAAGGTCGCTGCCGATGATGGCCTGCCCATCCGCTTGAGCGACAACTATGCCGCCGGCATGGCCCAGACGAAGGGCGCATATCTCGGCTTCTTCACCTTCAAGGACAGCGGAAATGGCTTGAGAGCCTTTCACCATACGTCCCATGCGCCGGAATGCNTCTTGGAAGTTCANACCACGATCCATTCCCTCTTCCACCAGGTGGGTGATAACTTCGGTATCGGTTTCCGATTCGAAGGTATGACCACCGTCAGTCAAACGCCNCTTCAGTTCCAAGTAATTCTCAACAATACCGTTGTGAACCACGGCAATGCGGTGCTGGCAGTCAATGTGGGGATGAGCGTTTTCGTATGAAGGCCGGCCGTGGGTGGCCCAACGNGTGTGTCCAAGGCCAACGGAGCCTTGGGGGTGAGCTGGGGATCCTTCGCCGTCAAGGCCATTCACCTTGCCGACAGTCTTACGCAGCTGTATGTATCCCTCGGCGTCGACGATGGCTATTCCGGCGCTATCATAACCCCGGTACTCTAGCCGCCTCAAACCTTCCAAGATGATAGGCCAAGCTTCCTGTCTACCAACGTACCCAACGATGCCGCACACAGACTCTCTCGGCCGCACGAAGAGGCCAAGCCTCAATTAAGGTTCGCCGTTCCACTAAACCAAACCAGGTTAACGAAAAGCGCTTAAGACAGTATAGGAACCACCAGAATTTTATGTCAACGGAACCAAGGTGCAAGCCGGGTGGTTATGCNCGATGGTTATTCCAGTTCTTAGTGGCATGGAAGGAGGGCAACCGAGTCTAGGGCGCCAGCAACTTACCGAGATTCTTCNTAAAATCTTCCAGGGTGTTGCGGGCTTTCCGCCGGATGATGGGCTGGCCTAATTCGCCTAACCGGCCCATGAAAGTGGTGTCTGCCATGATTTCCAACTCACTTTCATTGGCCGTCTTGGTATTAACCTTCATGGTCATATTCGTCTTGACGCCACCGCCGACTCGCCGATCATTGGCTTCCACTAAGAATGCAGCCTTGGCGGAAACGTCGTTTTGGGACAGGACGGTGATAGTGCCGCTCAGGTTTATGCTCATGGGCCCGACCCTGGCTTGCAAAGTCGCCTGATAGCGGCCCTCGCCATCAGGAGTTACTTCCTTGATGCCCGGGATGCAGGAGGCGGCCTTAGGTATGTCAGTGACCACGGCCCAGGTGTCCTCGCGGCTGGCGGGCACGGCCGAGACAATCTCGATCTTCAAGCTAGCTAACTTCCCGCCGGTATTGCAGCGATGGCCTGTTCCACTGCACGACGAGCGAAAACTTCCGCCATATCTGTCTTGTATTCCGCGGAGCCTCGGAAGTCGTCTAGCGGGTCAACTGCGTCTTTGACCATCGCTGCAGCGGCCCTGATGTTCTCGTCGGTTAGAGGCTTCCCCCGCAAGGAGTTTTCGGCCTTGGTTGCCCTGATTGGCGTGACACCGGCGGAGCCCAGTACGATGCGAACATCTTTGCAGGTATCGTCTTGTTCTTTTGATACTATCGATGCGACTGAAACCGTGCCGTAATCGTCGGCGGTGCGCGGCAGAAATTTCAGGTAGGCCGAACCTGATCCGACAGGGGCCTTCGGTACTAGCACACTGGTAAGAACCTCGCCGGGCTGGACGTCGGTCTCGTAGTAATCGATAAACAACTCCTCGATAGGTACCGTCCGTTCGCCACTTTTGGAGGTGATTACGGCTGACCCTCCCAAGGCGATGAGGGAAGGCGGAGGATCCTGGTTGGGGTCGCCATTGACTAGTCCGCCGCCGATGGTGGCCATGTTACGGATGCGGGGGGTCGCTACTTTGCGGAACGTGTCAGCCAACAGTGGCAGTCCTTCAACAATGGCGATACTGTTCTCCACTTGCCGCTGGGTACAAAGAGCGCCAATCTTGATTCCTGCAGGGGTAGACTCGATGGAATTCAAGCTGGTGACGCCTCTCAACCCAACGACGTGCCCCGGTTGGGACAACCGCTGCTTCATCTGGATGACCAGAGCTGTTCCGCCAGACATAATACGGGCGTCTTCGCCATACCGGTCCAGAAGCTCGAACACCTGTACGAGACTTGTTGGAGCGTGGTACTCAAAGTCAATCATTCCTCGCTCCCTGCCGCCTCGTTCATGTTTTTTGCGGCGGCGGCGATGGAGTTCAAGATTCCGTAGTAACCGGTGCAACGGCAAAGGTTGCCCATCATATATTCTTTAATCTCGTCTTCGGTAGGTTTGGGGTTTTCTTCCAGCAACGATTTGGCAGCGATCACCTGGCCAGGAGTACAGATTCCACACTGGAACCCGCCATGGTCGATGAAGGCCTGCTGCACAGGATGAAGGTTGCCGTTCTCGGCGATACCCTCGATGGTTGTTATCTCGGACCCGTCCACTGATGCAGCAAGG
>NZUD01000018.1 GCA_002697005.1 Chloroflexota bacterium
ATCTACGCATCAAGGGGGGCCGACTTCGCCCAAGCAGCGGGCCAGGAAGCAGATAAGCTGCGAACAAGCATCAACAAAGTGCTAGAGTCCGACGGGAAAGAATGGCCCTAGAGCTAAAAATCGGTGACGTACTACGGATGAAGAAAGCCCATCCTTGCGGCGGATTCCTCTGGACTGTATCCAGGCTTGGGGCCGACATCGGTATTAGCTGCCAGGAATGCGGAAGGTACGTACTTTTGGCCAGGTCTCGGTTGGCGCAGCGGTTGAAGGAGGTAGTGCCCCCAGCGGGATTATCTCCGGAGGGCTCTTAGAGACTAACGCCCCAACGCATTAACCATCAGGTCCAACTTAAGCCAACCGTGCCATGGCCTCGTTCTCTTCCTTGGACCAAAGCTCCGCATGAAAACCTCTGATCTGCTCAGACATCATGTCTATGAAGTTTCTGACCGCCTGACCAGCAAATTTGCCCCGGAGGGTGCAGACACCTATAACGGAACTCGGGAAGAGGTGGTCAAGCCTCAGAACTCCAAATCTATTGTGGTCCTCCGCATGCAAAGTGAAATCGTTGCCGATGGCGATACCCATGCCAATTTCAACGTAACGTTTCATGGACTCGGTGTCGTCCAAAGCGAGCACCACATCCGGCAACAATCCTTGGGCCTTGAAGGCCTGCTCCACCCTCTGCCGCAATTGGCTTTCCGGCGCCGTGAGAATTAAGGGAAATCCAGTGATGTCTTCAAGGCTGATTGGACGATCTTGTATAAGATCGTGTCCGGGCGGGGTCAGGAGTACGGTGTTGTATTTGAATAGCTCTTTGAACTCGAGCGTAGTGTCGTCGACCGGAGGTGACGAACAGAAAGCCAGGTCTATCTCTCCGGAGCGGACCAATTGAACTAATGGGTTATAAGATCGCGCCAGTAACCTGATACGTACGTCAGGGTAGTCTTCGCGGAACCTCTGGATTCCAGAGGGCAGATGATGGGTCACCAGGTCGGGGTATGCGCCGACGACGAACGAACCTCGCTTTTCGGAATAGTCCATCTGAGTTTTAAGTGCGTCTACGGAGGTGACCACCGGGGTCACCAGCTCCAGAAGCGTGATTCCTTCTGAGGTCAATTGGATAGGACGTTTGATACGGTCGAAGAGGGTTATTCCGAACTCATCTTCCAACTTCCTCAGGTGAGTGGTAACCGTTGGCTGTCCGAGCTCCAACGTGCGGGCCGCTTTCGACACACTGCGCACCCTGGCAACATGATAAAAACTAATGAGTTCCCTGAGTTCCATGTTATCCCCTCTTTTTGCACCACCGAATAACCGATATAATATATCATATACTATCCCTTGACAAAATAAGTTGGCGATTTGAAAATGGCTCTGATTGCCGGTTGTTTTTGGGGTAGTCCTCGTTCGATAATGCGCTGGCTAATGGCCTGCTTTCTGATAGCATCAAAAAAATCGATGACTCTAAAGGCTCATAATCTTTCCGCCAAGAGAATGGTATGCCCTACGTAATAACTGAACCCTGCATCGGGGTTAAAGACGCCTCCTGTTTGGAGGTCTGCCCGGTTGATTGTATCCACACTTTAGAATCGGAAGAGCAGTACTTCATAGACCCATCTGTCTGCATCGACTGCTCTTACTGCGTGGCGGCATGTCCTGTAAGCGCCATCTACGACGAGTTCAACATCCCCTCAGAGTGGCGCCACTATCTCGCGAAGAACCGGAACTTCTACAAATAGATTCCAGCCAGCCATCTCCTGCTTCACGCCGGCAACTAACATACCCACCTTGTAGCCACCGACTCTATGCGGTCGTATACTAGGCTGCACCAAACGGCCTTGGACTTTGTGCGTCAGGGCGACAGCGGAGGTTTCCGGAATGACTCTTTTCCTCAAAGATGAAGATGTGGCCCAGTGCGTAGATATGGGTGCCATGCTCGAGGCCATTGAATCCATGCAACATCAATACGGCGACGGTCAAGCGCATAACATGACGCGCCGGAAGATTATCGCCGAAAGCGGCATGCTGTCAGTGATGGGCGGCGGCCTATTCCACCAAGGGCTCCTTGGCGTGAAGACCTATACGGTAGTCAAGGGCTCCTACTCCTTCCAGGTAAGTCTCTACGACGCCGACACTGGAGCGCTTCTCTGCTACACTCAAGCAAATCGCCTAGGGCAACTACGAACCGGGGCGACTACGGGTGTGGCGGTGAAGCATCTGGCCAATCCCGGGGACACCACTGTGGGAATCATCGGGACAGGCAGCCAAGCCCCAACCCAACTGGAGGCTGTGTCGATGGTCAGAGGCATCAAGGAGATTAGAGCCTTCTCGCGAAACCCAGAGCGTCGGGAAGAGTTCTCCCGCCGAATGTCAAACGCGATGGGCGTGGACGTCTCCGCCGCCAACAGCAATGAAGCCGCAGTGCGCGATTGCGACATAGTCCTCTGCATCGCGGCCACAATGGAACCAGTGGTCGAAGGAGCTTGGCTGAAAGACGGCGCCACTTTGATCGGGGCCGGTCCCACCACCTGGCGCGCCCGTGAAGTGGATGAAGCCACCATCGCCCGCGCAGACAAGCTGATCGTAGACTCAACCGAACAAGCGACAATAGAAGCTGGCGACCTCTGTAGCGCCGTGGATAAGGGAATAGTCCAATGGAGCAAAGTCCAAGAACTTAGGCACGTGGTCTCAAAAGCTGTAAAAGGACGCGACAACGAAAACCAGGTGGTCTACGCAAAAATCATGGGGACCGGGGTCGCCGACGTGGCCGCCGCCAAACTGGCCTACGATTCAGCCAAAGCCAATGGCCTGGGGACGGAGATGGATTGGTAAGGGTTAGTCGGCCTTCAGGTATTCTCCGATGGTCGCGATATTATAAGCCGCAAGTTCTACCGAGAGGCTTTCCGCCGCAGCCCTAGCGGTGTCCATAGAGGTGAAGCAGGGAATGTGCTTCTCCACCGCTGCTCTCCGGATGTAAAATCCGTCGCGCATTACCTCGGGTGAACCAGAGATGGTGTTGACCACCGCGCTGACGCTACCATCTTCAATCACGTCCGTCACGTTGGGATGGCCTTCGCTGAGCCGCTTAGTGGTCATGCTCACTGACAACCCCATTGCAGATATCATGGCGGCGGTTCCCTCAGTAGCGTACAAAAAGCATCCTGCAGCGGTGAGGTCTCGAATCAGAGACACGGCCTCAGCCTTGTGTTGGTCGGCAATACTGAGCAAGACTCCGGTTCCCGGCTTAATCTCCAAATTGGCTGCCATTAGGGCCTTGGTCAGGGCCATCTGGAAGTTGCGGTCAACTCCCATTACCTCTCCTGTAGACTTCATCTCGGGACCCAAGTGCCAGTCCACTCCTACCAGCTTGGCCATGGAGAATACCGGTGCTTTGATGCCTACCAAGTCTTGCACCGGCCATAGTCCTCCCGAATAACCCTGCTCTCGCAGCGTGTCACCCAGCATCACCCTGGTAGCTAATTTGGCCACTGGGACTCCGGTCAGTTTTGATATGAATGGTATGGTCCGGCTGCCCCTGGGATTCACCTCGATAATGTAGATTGTCGTGGGTTCGCTCTCATCTTGAGGGGTAGCAGGGCTCCGGTACGCGCCGCCGCCATGGATTACGAACTGTACGTTCATCAGACCCTTAACTTCGAGGGCCAGGCCAATGCGGGTCGTGTAGTCGACGATGGTCTCCACTTCCCTGGAACTCAAATTAAGCGCCGGATAGATGGCCATCGAGTCGCCGCTGTGGACTCCAGCCCGTTCCACATGCTCCATGATGCCAGGTATCAGTACTTGCTCGCCGTCGCATATGGCATCAACTTCGCATTCTTTGCCTTCTAGATAGCGGTCAATCAACACCGGCTTATCCGGGGACATCTCGACCGCCGCAGTCAGGTAATGGATAAGCTCGGTGGCATTCTGGACTATCTCCATCGCGCGGCCGCCAAGAACGTAACTGGGCCGAACCACGGCCGGATACCCAATGTTCTGAGCGACCTGGAGCGCTTCTTCCACAGAGGTAACCGCTGCTCCAGGAGGCTGAGGGATACCCAATCGTCCGAGAAAATCTTCAAACTTGCGCCGGTCCGAGGCGATGTCAATCACCTCGGCGGTCGACCCAAGAATGGGTAACCCGGCGGCAGCAAGTGATTGAGAGAGGTTAATCGCGGTCTGTCCACCGAATTGCACAACTGAGGCCGGAGGCTCGTGATTCACCTCTTCGTTCTCAAGGATGTCCCTCACTGATTCTTCATCCAAGGGCTCGAAATACAATCGGTCGCTGGCGTCGAAGTCAGTAGACACCGTTTCCGGATTGGAGTTGATCATTATGCTGCGCACGCCGGCTTCTGAAAGGGCCGTTGCGGCGTGGACGCTGCAATAGTCGAATTCAATGCCCTGACCGATGCGGATGGGACCGCTGCCTATAACAACCGCCCGTTTACCTTCCAAAGGCAACGCTTCATTCTCTAGGTCGTATGTGCTGTAGTAATAAGGAGTCGCGGCCTCGAATTCTGCAGCGCAGGTGTCCACCGTCTTGTAGACGGGTCTCAGGCCCCATTCATGACGTTGATTACGCACCTGTTCCGGAAGCATGTCGGCCAGAGTCCCGATCTGGCTATCGGAAAAGCCCATCCGCTTCGCCGACTTAAGCAGACTCGGCGTNAGTTCNTCTCGCAGCAGTCGGCGCTCCATCTGCACCGTGCGNTCTAGAGCNTTGAGGAACCAGGGCTCNATATANGTGTGNTCAACCAACTGGTCAACGGTAGCGCCCTGGCGCAGAGCCGACATCAAACCCCACAATCGCTCGTCATTAGGTCCTAAGGGTAGGTCTTCCAGAGACAAGTCTCCTTCGGTTCGCCAAGTTGGGTCCTCCCAAAGGAGGGTGCGACCACTAAGTTCCAGAGAGCGGGCGCCTTTCTGCAATGCAGCCTCGAACGACCGCTCTATGACCATGACTTCACCAGTAGCCTTCATCTGGGTGGTCGTTCGGCGGTCGCCGTGAGGAAACTTGTCGAAGGGCCACCGGGGAATCTTGAGCACACAATAGTCCAGTGCCGGCTCGAAGGCCGCGGTGGTCTGTTTCGTAACGGCGTTCTCGATCTGATCCAAGGTCTTGCCCACGGCTATCTTGGCGGCGACCCTAGCTATTGGATAGCCGGTGGCCTTACTAGCTAAAGCCGAGCTTCGGCTGACTCTGGGATTAACCTCGATCACATAGTATGGTGACTCGGGTTTCCATTCCTGACCCAACGCCTCGCAGACTCTTGGATGTGGCTGCAGGGCCAGCTGGACGTTGCACCCGCCCTCGATTCCAAGACCTCGAATTATCTTGAGGCTGGCCGTGCGGAGCATCTGGTATTCCGGATCGCTGAGTGTCTGGCTAGGCGCAACCACGATGCTATCACCGGTATGAACGCCCATAGGATCGAGGTTTTCCATGTTGCAGATGGTGATGCAATTATCGGCGGCGTCCCGCATCACCTCGTACTCGATCTCTTTCCAGCCGACCAGCGAACGTTCTAGCAGAATCTGAGAGATAGGGCTGGCCGTCAGTCCTGAGCGGGCGAAGTTCTCAAATTCCTCTTCAGTGTTGGCGATGCCCCCGCCGCTACCGCCCAGGGTGTAGGCAGGGCGCACAACCAGNGGCAGGCCCATGCGCTTGGCCACGTCCCATGCCTCTTCCATGGTGTTGACGCTTTCGTTCTCTGGCTCGGGCTCGCCTATNTCGTGGAGAAAAGTGCGGAAAAAATCNCGGTCTTCGGAGCGCCTTATCGTCTCGAGCGGAGTGCCCAAGAGGCCCACGCTGTAGCGTTCCAGAACTCCGGCATCAGCCAGGGCCACAGCCAGGTTCAAACCCGTCTGGCCTCCTAGGGTAGGTAAAATACCATCAGGCCGCTCCCGTTTAATAATCCTTTCCAGGACTTCCACGGTGAGCGGCTCGATGTATACACGGTCTGCTATGCCCTGGTCGGTCATGATGGTGGCCGGATTTGAATTGACCAGGACGGTCTTAACTCCCTCCTCACGGAGAGATTTGCAAGCTTGGGTGCCAGCGTAATCAAACTCGGCAGCTTGCCCGATAACAATGGGGCCGGAGCCAATCACGAGCACTTTTTCTGGTTTTACGGGAATGATTGTCTCCCTTTCCGCAGTGCTCTGCGGCCACAGCCCCATCTGGGGTCTAAGAAATACGCCTATCGATGTTATACCCGGCTGGACTTTTTGGCTACGCAGCCGCCAAGCCCCGACGGAATCGCCGACGAGTTAACCAGTAGGGAGCATGCCCGGCAGTTCTATCAACTGTCGCGTATGCAATGAATTTAACAACTGTGAGACGAATGCGCCGAAGAGTTTGCCGTCCCAATCGGCAGCATCAGCTCCGTGAACCGTCTGTTCTAACCGGGGTGGAACCCTCAGGTTCACCATTCCCGGGCCTTCGGGTTCGACCTCTATCCGTCCTAAGGGAAATAAGGGCTGGCCCTCCATGCTCGGGTCCATGGCGTTTACCACGAGGTCCCAGTGCTGCCCCAGAGTCCCTCTGCCTGCTCTAATCTTGTAAATGTACTCACCACANGAGTATTGGGACGTTTCCTCTTCTAGAAAAGAGGCCACGTTGTCAAAGTTTACTGCCACCGCCACATCCACACCCCCCTCCAGTAAAAACATGGCGAATGAAGACAAAATAATCCTCCAAAAATCAACACGCCTGTTGGGGTTGGAATAAATAGGTCGGGCTTTTTAGTTCGCCCTATCCGTAAATCGCCTTGGTTCCAGTTATTTCCTCCTTGTTTCGAAGGCGCAGTTGCGCCTGATTATAAATCTTCTTGGCTTCTAGGTATCTGAGGGTTAGCCGTGGAAATCCTCGACCATATCGATGAACTGGTCGAAGAGATATTCGTTATCCCTGGGTCCAGGTGAAGCCTCGGAATGATATTGTATGGTAAACAACGGTAGGGATTTATGGCGAAATCCTTCCACAGTTTGGTCATTTAAGTTGATATGTGAGACTTCCAAGCCTGAGGGCAAGTTGTCGGGACTGACAGCATAACCATGGTTCTGTGCCGTTATGTAAACGCGGCCGTCGTCCAAGTCTTTTACCGGATGGTTCCCTCCCCGGTGGCCGAATTTCAGTTTGAAGGTATCAGCCCCAAGCGCCCGGGCGATAATCTGGTGCCCCAAACAGATTCCCATAACCGGGACCTGCCCCAAAACTTTTCGGGTGTTATCCACCACGTACTCCAACAACTTAGGGTCTCCAGGACCAGGAGAGAATAAGACCCCGGACGGTTCCATAGCCAATAGCTCCTCCGCAGGAGTGGACGCCGGCACCACAGTTACCCTGCAACCGCGGCGGCGCAGTTGCCGCAGGATGTTGTACTTGAGGCCGCAATCGGTAACCAATATTCGGTGCTTCGCTTCAATCAGGTCTTCGTTATCCCCATCCCAGTTGTACCCATCCGGCGTGGTGACTGTGGCCACATAATCCCGGTGGCCGTAAGGCGGAGAGTCCTGCAACTGCCTCAGCGCCACGTCTGGATCGCCGTTTGTGATGATGCCCAACATCACTCCTTGAGACCGGATCTGCCGAGTGATAGACCTGGTATCAACCTCCGCGATTCCCGGGATGCCCTGGCCGGCCAGGAATTCATGCAGGGTCAAGTCACTACGGCCGTGGCTCGGCAATTCGCAGTTCTCCCGGACGATTAATCCACCCACCTGTATCCTGTCGGATTCAAAGTCCTCAGGGTTAATGCCGTAATTGCCGACCAGCGGATAGGTAAGAGTCACGAGTTGTCCTGCATAGGACGGGTCCGTCAGGACTTCCTGATAACCGGTCATGCTGGTGTTGAANACCACTTCTCCAAGGCCATCTGCCTCGGCACCGAAGCTCACACCTTCGTGGACTGATCCGTCTTGGAAAACCAGATACGTTGAATCGTGCATTCTAGTGCACCCATCCCAGTATCATGATATCCGATCGCTGATTTCCGCCCNCCATTACACGTTCGACCTGGTATGGTTCTCATTGAACTTCAGGCTCGGGCTCTGATACACCAGCCTGCCTAAGGCGAATGTGGCCATCACTCGGCCCTTGAGCTTGGTNCCGTCCAAAGGAGTGTTCTTGCCTTTGGACTCGAACTCCNNGGTATCNACCGTCCATTCCTGTTCCGGGTCAAAGAGNACTACNTCAGCGGCAGTGCCNGGCTGCAACGAGCCTAAGNCCGAGTAGCTCNCGCCGAGAACCTTGGCAGGGCCAGCGGTCAACCGGTCGACCAAAGCCCCCATNCTCAGATTCTTTGCATGNACCAACTGCAGCAACGAACCCAGAGCGGTTTCAAGNACGCTGATNCCGAAGGCCGCTTCCTGGTAGGTTACCTGCTTACTGGTTAAGTCGTGGGGCGCATGGTCGGTGGCTATGCAGTCGATGACNCCNTCNGCCAATGCNCCAATCAGNGTGTCAACGTCCCTTTGGGANCGGAGCGGCGGGTACACCTTGGTGCTGGTGTCATATGCCATNTCTCCNGCNGCCTCGGNCGGTTCTCCNTTCCGGCCCATGGCCCATTGGTCTGTGATAGTCAGGTGGTGGGGACAGACCTCGGCTGTAACCGCAAGCCCTCTGGCTTTAGCGTCGCGAAGCAGCGGAACGCTGCCGGCAGTGCTGAGATGGGCCACATGGAGGAGTCCACCGGTAGCCTCAGCCAGGGCGATGTCCCTGGCAATCATAGCCTCTTCCGCAGCAGCAGGTATACCCTCCAATCCCAGATGCGTCGCCACCGGGCCTTCGGCCATCACGCCGTTACAGGAGAGGGATTTGTCTTGGCAGTGGTTACTAATCGGCAGCCCCAGGTCCCGACTGTAGACCAACGCTAACCGCATGAGGTTGGCGTCGTAAACCGGATCGCCGTCGTCGCTGAAGGCCACCACACCGGCGCTGGCAAGTTCTTCCATCTCTGACAGCTCGTGGCCTTCACGTCCCTTAGTGACGCACCCGATGGGCAAAACCCGCACCACAGAGCCTTGTCTGGCTCGCTCATGGATGAATTCAACCACTGCGGCATTATCTATAGGAGGATCTGTATTGGGCATGGCGCATAGGGTGGTGAACCCTCCCTTTGCGCCTGCCTTGGAGCCAGCGACAATGGTCTCTTTATACTCAAAGCCCGGCTCTCTCAGATGACAATGCAGGTCTATGAAACCAGGACAGGCCACCAAACCGGTACCATCGATGACAAGACTGTCTTCTGGTATTCGATCGAGGTCTAATCTGCCAGCGGCGACAATCTCTCCACCGGCAATCAACAAATCACCCACCAAATCCAACTGCCCATTAGGGTCAATTATCCTGGCCTGGCGAATCACAATGTTATTGTTTTCCACTCACCGCTCCCTCTATGTGTCTATCCATTATCTGAGCCTAAGCCTCTTGGCCGGGTCCGATGGTCAGTTTGTAGAGCAGTGCCATGCGCACGGCCACACCGTTAGTCACCTGGTCTTCGATCACAGAGTTACCGCCGTGAGCGATGTCATTGCTAATCTCTATGCCTTCGTTCATAGGCCCTGGGTGCATAACCACAACGCCAGGTTTGGCTCGCTCCAGCCTTGAATCAGTGACCTGCCAACGGCGGATGTACTCCCTCAAGCTGGGCAGGAAACCGGCGTTCTGCCGTTCCCGCTGCAGGCGCAAAGCCATGACTACGTCCGCGTCTTCGATGGCCTCGTCCAGGTCAGTCTTAACCTCCACCAGCGATGCAAAGAGCGACCGTGCCAGGTTGGCACTGGGACGTATCAGGTCCGGCGGCATCAGTGTGGCTGGCCCTGAGAGGACCACTTTGGCGCCCATCTTGGCGAACCCCCAGATATCTGAACGGGCGACCCGACTGTGAAGCACATCTCCAACGATTACAACCTTCTTCCCCTCAAGGCTACCGAGCTTGTCTTGAACCGTGTATAGATCCAGCAGCGCCTGCGTCGGGTGCGCGTGGAGGCCGTCGCCAGCGTTTATGACGCTCACTTTGTCTAGTTGCTGGGCCAACAGATGGGGTGCGCCAGAATGGGGATGCCGTATGACGATGGTGTCCACGCCCATGGCCTGAATAGTCAAACCAGTGTTCAACAGCGACTCGCCCTTCTCAGCGCTGCTACCGGAGGCTGACATGTTAATCACGTCAGCGCTTAGTACCTTCCCTGCCTCTTCGAAAGATATTCGGGTGCGGGTACTGGCCTCGTAGAACAAAGTGACTACCACCTTGCCGCGGAGGGCAGGGACCTTCTTGATATCTCTTCCCAACACCTCTTTCATACTACGGGAAGAGTCCAAGACTTCGGCGATTTCCTTCTTCGAGAAATCGTCAAGGTCCAATACGTGCTTTCTGGCCGCTGAATCCTGGGCCAGTAGGTCGGCAATTTCAAAGGCTTCTGTGGCTCTGGAGAGGCTCATATCAGTAATTCCTAATTCTCCCCATTTCGTTTAGCCATTAACTCATTCAACTTCATCAGTAAAGTCGTCGAAGACCAAAGCAACCTCGTCGGCGCCGTCAGTCTCCAACAGCCTGACTTTCACACGCTCTTCGATAGCCGTTGGCAGGTTCTGGCCCACGTAATCCGCCCTAATCGGCAATTCTCTGTGACCTCGGTCCAGCAGGATGGCCAGTTGAATCAGTTGCGGCCGGCCAAAATCCACCAGCGCGTCCATCGCGGCTCGGATGGTCCGGCCGGTATACAGGACGTCATCGACAAGAACCACCCGTTTTCCCTGGATACCTATGGGGATGTCCGTAGGCTGGAGCTTGGTCTGTGACTGGTCACGAACCCTAAGGTCGTCCCGGTAAAGGCTGACATCCAGAGTGGCCACCGGCACCTCGACACCTTCAAACTCCGCCAAATTGGCAGCAATTCGGCGTGCCAGATACACCCCTCTCGTGTGAATTCCCACAATAACGAGATCTTCCGCACCACGATTGTGCTCAAGTATTTCGTGGGCCACCCTAGTTAAGGCGCGCCGCACGTCCTCTTGGCTCATTATTTGTCGCTCTTGCATTCTCTTACCTAGGTGAATCATCGGCGGACAACAAAAAACCCTTGCCTTCAGCCGGCAAGGGTATGAGCAAATCGCGCAATAGGTGCACAAGACGCACGCTGCGGAGATTCGGGACGCTCTACTTTGCCAGCCTCACGGGACCGTCTTAAAAGTGTGGCCAAGTCTGACTAAGACCGGCCGCACGACCCACCGAGTATTCGATTGTCAGGTCATTCTACCAGAGCGGGGCCCTTTCCATAAGGGGGTTAACGGCCAGATTATTTATTAGGCAGACACCCGTTTTCGGTGGTTGGTTACGTAGTCCACCAGCAGGTATTCACCAAGGTTGTCGGCGCTACTGTAGAAGGCGCGGCCGCTGTTGATACGGGTCATGCGCTCCACAAAGTTGACCAACTGGTAGTTGTTCTCCAGCATGAAGGTGTTGATCAAGATGTCTTCCTGGGTACAACGGCGCACCTCTTTAAGGGTCTCCAGTTCGGTACGGTGGCTGGGCGGATAGGCGAAGAACGCCCGGTCGCCTTCCAGGTGGGCGGTGGGCTCGCCGTCGGTTACCACCAGTATCTGTCGAGTACCGCCCTTTTCCTTGGAAAGCAGCTTTCTGGAGAGTACCAAGGCATGATGCAGGTTGGTGCCGGACACCCAGGAGTTCCAGCTGCATTTGGCCAGGTCCTCTTCTTTGATCTCACGCGCATAGTCCGAAAATCCTACGATATGGAGGCTGTCTCTCGGGTATTGGCTTCGCATAAGTGCCATCAGAGCCAGAGTGACCTTCTTGGCCGCCTGCCAGTTGTTAAATAGGCCCATAGATCGGCTTTGGTCTAACAACAGAACGGTTGAGGACCGGGTCATGTGCTCGTTCCGGTAAACTTCAAAGTCCTCCGGTCTAAGACGAACCGGCACTTGAGGGCCGCCTCGGAGCACGGCGTTCTTGACTGTAGCTTGCAGATCGACCTGGAAAGGATCGCCGAATTCGTAAATCTTAGTTTCACCAAGAAGGTCGCCATTAGCGCCACGGGCGTCCATCTGATGGTTACCCATGCGGTCTTTCTTCAGGTGGGTAAAGACCTCTTTCAGGGCTTTCTGGCCGATACGGCGGATGCCCCGGGCAGTTAGGTCCATCTTTTCGTTGTCAGTCACATAGCCCGATTCTTGAAGCATCTTCCGCAATCGGTCCAATTCGTCGTAGATGCGGCGGGCATCGTCACCCAAGAGTTCGGCTAGTTTGTCGGGGTCGATGTTTTCCATGTTCCCGGTACGCATGGCTTCTTGGAGGGATTGTTCTAGTTGGTCCAACTCCTGAAGGTCTCGCATCATCTCCTTCGCCTGTTCCATGGTCAGGCTATCCTCGCCAAGAAACGGGTACTGACGGCGCAGGTCGTCCATCGGCATCAGCTGTTCCATCAACGATGCAAACTGAGCCATTGCCTGCTGGGTCTCTGGGTCGAAGGCTTGGGATAAGGCGTCTTCCATCTCGCGGCGGGCTTCCGGAGACATACTGTCCAGCATGGACTGAGATTGAGCCAACTGCTCTTGTAATTGCTGCATCAGCTCTTCAAAACTCTGAGGCGGATTGTCACCGAACATACCGCCGAATTGCTGCATGAATTTGTCGAAGTCCGGTTCACTACCGGACAACTTGTCTTTGATCATCTGGTTAAGCTGATCCATCATGTCTCGGGTAGCAGCCATGTCTTCAGGCGACATGCTCTTGATCTGGTCCATCATCTGCTGGCCCGTGTTCTGAGCCATCTGGCTCTTCAGCGAGTCTAAGAGTTCTTGGAACTTCTCCTGAGCTTCTGAGTCTATGAAGTCGTATTCCAAAAGCTCTTGAATCTGACCTCCGAGGCCTTCGGGGAGGTTGTCCAGCTTCCCTTGGTTGTTATCTGCGCGCTTCTTCAGCAGGTCGAGCAAACTCTGCTGTTGATCCTTGTCTTCACCATCGTCGGCGTCAACTTGGCCTTGGGCTTCGTCCAGCCGGCGTTTGATGCCTTCTCGTTCGGTTTTAACGACCTCTTCCAAGCGTTCTTTGAGGTCATCTACCACCGAGTCCATGTTGTGTTGCTGGAGTTGCTGGCGGCGCTTGTTCTTTAGTTGTTCCATCAATTCGCGCAGGCCAGGCATCTGCTGCCCATCGCGATTCTGGGGCCCCTGGCGCATCATGTCCCGCAAGGCCTGCATAACATCGCCGTGGTTGAGGATATCTTCGGAGAGGAGGTCCATTAACTGGTCGGCGTCGAGTTCAAAAATCTGCTGGCTGCCGTCCCATTGGGAGTACCTACGTGTACGGTAGAGCATCGCGCCTTCCTAAATTGAGGACGGGTGAATCTGGGCCATCATACCCGGGGTTTTCCGACAATAGCAAGGACGAAAGACCGGTCTAGATAACGTTTGCGCCGAGGATGTCTCTGAGATGAGATAGCGCCCAATCGTGGGCGTCGGATTTAAAGCTAGCCACACAATCAGCGGGCACTTCAACAGAATAGTCGCGGTTGCGGGCATCTGATGCAGTATGGAGAACACAGATGTCAGTGCAAACTCCGCAGATGATGACCTTGTCCGGATTCGCTGCGGACAGTCTGGCTTCCAAAGGCGTGTTGAAAAACCCGCTGTAGCGGTTCTTGGGAATTACATTGTCCTCAGTCACAAACCCTGAAAGTTCCGAAATGACGTGGGGCTCTTCTGTCCCTTTCACACAGTGAACCGGAAATATCTGGAACTCCAGGTCTCCTGGGTCGTGGTGGTCCGATATGAAAAGTATTTTGGAGCCCTCCGCTTGCTGTCTGAGCAATAAAGCATGGACATTGGGGATTATCTGCCTCGACTCATCTCCGCAATAAAGATTGTGGCCCGGCTCTAAGAACCCTTTAACCATGTCNATAACCAGAACTACATTTGCCATGTGCAATCTCCGTTGCTANGGTTGCCGTTGAGGAGGAGNGACANTTGTCANTTCACNGGAGTCGTTAGCNGGTATCTNNGGTAAAATNGGAATACNTCCGTTACCNGGTCTCCGGCCACNACCTTTCCACTGGANCGGTGNCGNAATCCTAAGCGTGTATGGCGAATTGGGCGTCCTCGGCCAGCATGCTGGAGAGACCCATAGCTTCNAAGCAGTCTTGCAAACTAACCATNCTATCCATCAGGTGGGCGGTNGTGCCCTTTTCCTTCAATTGGGCCATCACTTGCTCCACAACATGGGTTACCGACAGTAGNGCACTGGCAGGATAAATAACTATNTTGAATCCGAGCCTCTCCAATTCAGTAGCCGATAGCAATGGTGATTTNCCCGACTCAACGAANTTGAACAGCAGCGGAATGTCGAGGTTTTTGCCGGCNCGCTCAACCTCTNCCGGGGTGCGTAGCGCTTCGACGAACANCGCGTCGGCACCAGCTTTTACGTACTCATCGCAGCGGTGCATGGCATCGTCCCATCCGGTGACTGCGATGGAATCAGTACGCACTATAATGGTGAAATCATCGTCGGTGCGGGCGTCCACAGCNGCCCGTATCTTCTGGACCATGTCTTCTGTGGAGACGACTTTCTTATCGTCCAGGTGGCCACAGCGTTTCGGCATCTCCTGGTCTTCTATATGGATGGCCGCCACACCGGCCCGTTCGTACTGTCNGACCGTCCGACGCACGTTCAACACTCCACCGTANCCAGTGTCAGCNTCGGCGATNAGTGGCACCTCCAAGATGTCGGCCAACGCAGCAGCGTTCGCAACCATCTCAGTCATGCTCGCCAGNCCCAGGTCAGGNCGACCNAGTTGGGCCACTGACGTTCCTGCTCCAGTCATGTAAACGGCTGGAAAGCCGGCCTTTTCGATCAGCTTTGCCGTAAGGCAGTCATAAGCTCCAGGGGCTTGAATGATTCCTGGATCGTTGAGCAATTTCCGGAACTTGGTGGTGATGCGCATGCGGGCCTCCGATAATGGTGCGGGTCTAGAATCGTAGAACGTGGCGACATTATACAGGGCGGTATTCCAGGGTTCAGATCAGGGAAGGGACAAGACCAGGGGACGTAAATCAGGCAATCATCCCGCCATCGATTGTAAGCACTTGGCCGGTGATATAGCTCGCCCCGTCACCGGCCAAGAAAATCACAGCCTCGGCTACGTCCTCGGGTGTCCCGAAGCGGCCCATGGGAATGGTGGATAGTATCTTGTCCTGGGTCTCCTCACTCAGTTCGTCGACCATGGCCGTCGTGATGTAGCCTGGAGCCAGTGCATTAACCGTCACGTTGCGGGAGGCAACTTCTCTGGCGACCGCCTTAGTCAGACCGACTAATCCGGCCTTGGCGGCAGCGTAATTGGCCTGGCCTGGGTTGCCTGAGAGACCCACCACCGACGACATGTTAATCACACGGCCGGAGCGTTGCCGAATCATATGGGTCATAGCGTATCGGGTGCAAAGGAAAGCACCGCGGAGGTTCACGTTCATCACACTGTCGAAGTCTTCTGGCTTCATCCTGATCAACAGTTGGTCCTTGTTGATGCCAGCGTTGTTAACCAGGATGTCGATGCGGCCATAGTGGTCTACCAAGTCCTTAATCACTTTTTCAGCGGGTTCTTCCAGAGATACGTCTCCGCCAACTAGAATGGCCTTTCCTCCGGCCTTATTAATGGAGTCGACAACAATCTCGGCGGCATCTGAGCTGGCGTGGAAATTAACGCCGACCCTGGCCCCAGCCTGGGCCAGACGATGGGCAACAACGGCGCCAATCCCCCGGGAGGCTCCGGTAACCAGTGCGACTTTACCGTCCAGTTGGATACCGCCCATATAGCTAATCTACCTGCTCGCGCCGCTACCGGCGGCTTTGGCCGCAGCCTCTTTATTAACACTAGCCAGGTCTTCCGACATGATCTCGATCATTCCCAGGTCAACGTAGCGGATGGCAGTGCTCACTGCAGCCGTAATCTCGTCGGCCTTACTGGAACCGTGGCCCACGATCACTGGGCCTTTCACGCCGAACAGCGGGCCGCCGTTGGAGCGTGTGCGATTGGTCAATTGAACCATCTCGGCGGCGAATTTTGATACGGTTGTCTCGTCCAGGGCGGTACCTAAGCTTCTCTGGGCATAGGCGGCAAACGCCTGGCCAAGACCCTCGGTGAACTTGATCAGGATGTTTCCGACAAAGCCGTCGGCTATGATTACTTCAGCCTTCTCGGTGAAGAAGTCCATGCCTTCTACGTTACCCACAAAGTTCATTCCACTGTCTTGGAAGACTTGGTAAGCCTCCTGTACCTGTTTATTGCCCTTGGTCGATTCTGAGCCTACGCTCAGCAGGGCAACTCTAGGGTTTTCTATGCCCATGTAAGTGCGGGCCCAAGAAACGCCCAGGGACGCGAAGTTAAGCAGGAGGGCCGGACGGCAATCTATATTGGCGCCGATGTCCATCAAAACCGTATTGGGGGCCAAGCCGAGAAAAGGGCCACCGATACAAGGCCGGTCGAGGCCCGGCATCAAGCCAAGGTTCAATACCGCGCTGACCATCGACCCGCCAGTGGAGCCCATGGAGACCATGACATCGGCATCGCCGCTCTTGACCAACTTGGTCGCGACCACCACCGAGGAGTTGGGCTTGGTACGCATAGCTTGCAGAGGGTGTTCGTCATCGCCGACCTTACCTTGGGAGGGGACCACACTGATGGAGATGCCGGTCGTGTCATGTTTGGCTAGTTCGTCTTCAACCGGGCCTTGGTCTCCAACAAGAATTATCTCGACACTATCAGCTTTAGCTGCGGTCAGAGCCCCTCTTACCGTCTCAATCGGTCCATGGTCTCCGCCCATGGCGTCCATAGCTACTCTAACTGGCGCCGATCGGATATCCCTAGTGTTCTGCATTATGTTCCTTCCTCGTCTTACCAGTGCCTTAGGCAGTGCACTGGTAGGATCGCTAAAAGGTTATTACTCCTGAATTATCGTGAGACCGGCAAATCCGGTTATCAGTTCTTGCCCAGTGTCGCTCTGCCGAACACCCACAGCGTAGGTCAGAGATGAGTCTTGTTTTTTGGCTAGATCCCCCCAAGTCTCCACCTGGTCGCCGAGGTAAGCGGCACCCCTGAATCTGGCCCGAAGACTGCCGGTCTGGAGCCAGTCTTGTCCATGAGTTGCTGTCATCATTTCCGATACGAATGCTAGAGTCAACATGCCATGGGCGATTATTCCGCCGAATGGAGTCGTGGCAGCAAACTCTGAGTCTAAGTGCAGCGGGTTGTCATCCCCAGATATTTTGGCGTAAGCGTTCAGGCGTTCTTGGTTGATACTTCTTGAGATAACCCCCAGGCCACTTTCCGCCCATCCAGTATCCTGGTTTATTTCTTCTTTTTTAGGCGGTGCCTCTGGCGAGTTCTCGCCGGGTACGAGAACAGTACTTCTAGACTTGAGAACTACTGCCCCAGCAGACTCCACGGTGCAAATCACAGTCAAAAACTCGAGCCCAGCGCGGCGGCGAGGTTTCTCTACCAGTGCCTTAACGCTAACCTGACTGTTGATAGCGACGGGGGTCACGGTCTCGACTTCCTGGAGGCTGTGGATAGCACCTGGTGGTAGTGCCAATTCCTTGAGCAAAGCACCTAAGGCAGAGGCGGCTGAGAATAATGGGGGCGCGATGCCGGTCTCTTGATAGATTGGGAGAGCATCGCCGACCGAGCGCAGGTATTCGTCGACCGAGTCCTGAGTCGCATATATGGAGCCCAAGTCCAGATTTTGTTCAGACTCAACCAACTATGCCAGCCATCCTCTCTACGCCGTTGCCTTGCGGCAGGCCCGATTATACGCAGGACCAATGTGACCAGCAAGATTATGTACACCCAGCTTAACCAGCTTTGCGGCTATAAGCGGGGATTATTGAGTTAAGCGGCGTCTCCGAAGTTTTCTAACGCCAACCCCGCTATGTGTTCACCGATAGCGAGCGAGGACGTTGCCCCCGGAGACGGGGCGTTCAGCACGTGGATGGCGTTCCGCCCCTGGATGATGCTGAAGTCGTCCAACAACGAGCCGTCTCGGGCCACCGCTTGAGCCCGGACCCCAGAGCCACCGCTGTCCAGGTCAGAGTTTTGAATCTCGGGTATCAAACGCTGAAGGTCATGCAAGAACACCCGTCTGTTGTAGGAGCGGTAAATCTCACCCATGCCAATCTTCCAATACTTGAGGGCCATCTTCCAGAAGCCGGGATAACCCAGATTGCCTAGGCTATCGCCGAGGCTGAAGTCCCGCTTCCTGTATCCCTCCCGGCGCAGCGCCATCACCGCGTTGGGGCCGGCCTCGACATGCCCTTTGATGTTACGGGTAAAGTGGACGCCCAGGAAGGGGAACTGGGGGTCAGGCACCGGGTAGATCAACCCGGACACCAGATAGTGGCTCTCCGGCCTGAGTGTGTAGTACTCGCCCCGGAACGGAATGATACGTACGCTGACCTTTTCCTCGGTCATGGATGCCACTTTGTCGGCGTACAGCCCACCGCAGTTGATGAGGTGTTTAGCTTGGAGTGTGCCCTTGGTAGTCTCCAATGTTACCGAGCCGGAGAAGCTTTTGATGTTCTTTACCTCGGCCCCCGTGAAGATATCTCCACCCGCCTGTTGAAACCTGTCAGCGAATGCGGCGGCCACTTTGGTGAAGTCGACTATCCCCGTATGTGGCGCCCACAGGGCTTTTATCCCGGCGGTGTGGGGCTCGATCTCTTTCAGTCTTTCCGGGCCGACCATCTCCAAGTCAGGGACACCGTTGGCCGTTCCCCTTTCGTAAAGGTCCTGCAAGCGGCCTAGTTCCGATTCCTCTAAGGCTACAATGACCTTGCCGCACTGCTGGTATTCAATCTCGTTCTCTTCGCAGAACTTCACCATGTTGTTTAGGCCGGCTACGCAGAATCGAGCCTTGTGGGAGCCTGGGCGGTAGTAGATGCCAGAGTGCATCACCCCACTGTTGTGCCCGGTCTGGTGGGTCGCTAGTCCGTCTTCTTTCTCAACGACCGCCACCCGCCACCCGGAGGCGCGTTCCAACAACTGCATGGCGGTGGACAANCCCAAGATGCCGCCGCCGATAATCGCTACGTCATATTGACTCGATTCCATCTGTCGCCTCTGTTTANTCCGTTTGACCGTCTNATTGAAATCAGTTGAGCCTCAGGGTAGTCTGCGAGGCTGTGCCGGTCAAGGAACGACANAAAGGCTATATTCTTGACCCTTGCCCTCCCATGAAGTAGTTTGGAACGTACTGCTTACCAGACGGGAACTCCTATCTGGTGAACGTAACGTTGCCCAGGCTGCTGGTTACCGTTTGCGCCTGGCCCAATCTCAGCAAGTAATGGAGCTCCTTATGCATTTTGGCGCATTCATGGAATTCGGTAATCGGGACGGGGTCAACGAAGCCCAGGCGTTTCAAGAAGGTTTCAGAATGGTCGACGCGGCCGANGAGATGGGTCTGGACGGCGTNTGGCTGGCCGAACTCCACTTCAACCCTGCTCGGTCAGTACTCTCATCGCCCATCGTCGTCGCCACATCAATAGCCACCCGCACCAAGCGGCTCCGAATCGGCATGGCGGTATACGTTCTTCCGTTGAGTAACCCTCTCCGCATCGCCGAGGAAGTGGCCACCGTCGATCACATCAGCGAAGGGCGTTTCGAGTTTGGCATCGGCCGCAGCGGATTCGCCCGGTCCTACGATGTCTTCAGCATCCCCTACATTGAGAGCCAGGAACGGTTCGCCGAATCCCTAAAAATCATCCTTCAAGCCTGGGAAGGGAAGGAGTTCTCCTATCACGGGAAGCATTACAACGTAGAGAGCGCCATCATATCGCCCGTTCCATACCAAAAACCNCACCCGCCGCTAAGGGTCGCTGCCAACTCCCCTGACACNTTTGTCAGGCTAGGCGAAGCTGGGCGTCCTATATTTGTCGGCCTGCGGGGAATGGACATTCCCGAGCTCCGGGAGAACGTGGATCGGTACCGTCGCAGTTGGAAGGAAGCGGGCCACGACGGAGAAGGCGATGTGTCTTTGCGCATACCGGTATACGCCGGTGAGACCATGGAACAGGCCATGGACGAACCCTTCGAGAGCATAAGCGGTTACTTCGGGCGTATGGGAAACTTATACCGCGAACGGGCCGGGAAGGCTGGACTGGATGCAACCGAGTTGTCCAACGGGCGGGCAGACCAGATAGAAGCCCTCAGTTATGAAGACATGCTGGAAACCAAAATCGCCTTTGGGACTGCAGAGAGTCTAGTCGACCGGTTCACCCAACTGAAAGAAGAGTTAGGGTTAGACGGAGTGGTCGCCGAGTTGAACGCAGGTGGCTTAATACCAGAAGAGCGAGTGCTTCGAAGCCTGCGCATCGTTACTGAGAAGGTCATGCCGGTCTTTAAGTAGGACCTTATCCGATAATCATATAGAGAGTTGATCGAGTTGAAACTAGCGATATTGGACGATTACCAAGGAACTGCCAAAGACTTGGCCGATTGGTCAAAGCTACCCGCCGGGGTCGAAGTCGAGTTTTTCCAAGACCACATCGTCGATGAAGACCAGCTTGTAGAAAGACTGGGAGATTTCGACTTGGTGCAGGGCATGAGGGAGCGCACTCCGTTCCCACGCTCCGTGCTGTCCAGGCTGCCCAACCTCCGGTTGTTGATTACCACCGGCCGCAGAAACGCGTCTTTCGACATAGAAGCGGCCAGCGAATTGGGGATTACGGTCTGCGGAACCAACGGCGGAGGTGAAGGCACAACCGAACTAACTTGGGGTCTGATACTAGCNATGTTGCGGCACATCCCAGAGGAGGAGCGGAGATCTCGGGCCGGCAGTTGGGGCACCACTGTCGGAATCGGCGTCAAAGGTAAGACCTTGGGACTGATCGGGTTAGGCCACATAGGTTCATTGGTAGCTAGGGTCGCTAAGGCCTTCGACATGAACGTCATCGCTTGGAGTCAGAACATGACCCACGAGCGCGCCAATGAATGCGGGGCTACTCTGGTGGACAAGGAAACTTTATTCAGAGACTCTGACATCGTCTCGGTCCATCTGGTACTCAGCGACCGTACTAGGGGCTTGGTAGGCAAATCAGACCTAGCTTTCATGAAGCCTTCGGCCTACATCGTAAACACTTCCCGGGGGCCGATCATCGACGAAATGGCACTAATCGATGTTCTTGAACGGAAGGCCATCGCCGGGGCGGCGTTGGACACATTTGTTATTGAGCCATTGCCTAAAGATCATCCGTTTTTCAAGACACCAAACACCTTGATCTCCCCTCACCTTGGCTACGTCATTGACGACAGCTACGAGGCTTTCTACGCTGGGGTTATCGAAAATGTACGGGCATTCACCAGCGGGGAACCCGTCCGAACCATCAACGAAGACGTGCTTACTTCTTCACAGTTCCGGGGCTACACGTAGAGTTCTCCTCTAAGTACAACGTTGAGAAGCAAAGCCCCAACCCTAACACTCCTCCTTGCAGGAGAGAGGGAATATCGCACCATATGGAGGCCCCTCAGATGAAAGCGGTCAGATTGAACGAGTTCGGTGGCGTGGACAAGCTCTTGATCGAGGACGTTCCAGAGCCAACTCTCAGACCCCACCATGTGATGATCAAAGTGGATTCGGCCGGAGTAAATTACGCTGACATCCTCCGTAGAGGGGGCAACTACCCCGGNCCCGGNTTGCCTTCATCCATGGGGCTTGAAGCCGCAGGAACGGTCACTGCCGTAGGTTCCGANGTCAGCAGAATATCAGTGGGCCAGAAGGTGATGGCCATGGGGCCGGGCAGCCAGGCCGAATATGTGGGGATCAACGGCAACTTGGTGTTCCCTTATCCCGACTCTCTTGACCCTGTGGAAGCAGGGGGCATGCCCATAGTATTCCTGACCTCGTACCACATCCTGAAGAGCAGAGGGCACACGCGGCCGGGTGACACTGTACTGGTGCAGGCAGGAGCTTCGGGTGTGGGTACTGTCCTTATCCAACTCGCCAAGGCCTGGGGCGCCAAGGTTATAGCCACGGCGTCAACCCAGGACAAACTGGACCTCTGCAAGTCCCTCGGGGCGGATATCACCATCAATTACACTGCGACCGACTTTGAAGAGGTGGTCAAAGAGGAATCGAAGGGTGAAGGCGTCCAGTTGGTGGCCGAGTGTGTGGGCGGTGAAGTATTGGAAAAGAGTGTCCGATGTCTTGCTGCCTATGGAACNCTGGTCAGTTACGGAAACGCCTCACAGACATCAGCCAATCTGGTATCNTCGGATATCACGTCCAATAACCGGACCGTTATTGGGTTCAGCATGGGCCGGTCTCCGGTCGGCACACTGGACCACCAAGGGGCCATGGCGGAGATGTTCCCCATGATCAGCGAAGGCAAAGCCAAACTGATTATTGACCAGATACTGCCATTGGCCGAGGTCGGCAAGGCCCACCAGCACCTGGCCAGCCGGGGCGCCCACGGCAAGGTGATCCTCACTCCATAGGTATTCTAGCTACTCTCCTTTCTGCCAGATGGCCTCAAGGACTGTGCCGGGGGACATAGGCGTCTCTGACATGCGAATGCCGATGGCCTGGTTGATGGCGTTGGCTATGGCGGGAACCGGNGGAATTATTGAAACCTCACCCACTCCACGCACACCGGTTGGGTGTTCGGGATTGGGCACCTCAACCATCTGGGTGTCGATCATCGGCAGGTCCTTGGCGATAGGCATTCGGTAGTCCAGCCAACTGGAGTTCAGCATAACGCCCTGGTCGTTGGTCACGTATTCCTCATTCAAGGCCCAGCCGATCCCTTGAACCGCACCACCCTGGATCTGACCTTCCACATAGGTGGGATGGACCGCTGTGCCAGGGTCTTGGAGGGCGGTGTACCTGACTATATCCGTCTTGCCTGTATCACGGTCAACTTGAACGTCCACGATGTGCACCGCGAAGCCAGGACTCTCCCCGCCCCAGGCACCGCCGGCCCGGCCGATCAGCGGCCCTCCGGTAGCATTCTGCCGGGCAGCTATTTCCTTTAGAGTCAGCTGTTGCTCCGGATTGGAGCGGCNGGTGAAAACGCCGTCGGCGATGTCCACTTCCTCTACCGGAACATCCCAGACCAAAGCGGCCCTGGCTGCCAGTTGGCTCAGCAAATCGCGAGCTGCCTCGAATGATGCCCAACCGGTCTTGTAAACAGCACTGCTACCGGCACTGATGGCTGTGTAGCCAATGGAATCCGTATCTCCGATGGAAGGATGCACTTCCTCAGCCGAGACGCCCAGGACCTCGGCCACGTGCATGGCTGCAGCGGTCCGGCTGCCGGCGAGGTCCGCTGAACCTTCAACCAATCCGACGCTCCCGTCCTGCTGCAAGCTAACCACAGCGCTAGCCGGGCCAGTGATATTGGCGCAGACGGCGGTTGCAATACCCCGACCTCTGTTGGGTCCGCCAAGGGGTGCGTTGTAGTGGGGATGGTTCTTGGCGGCTTGAAGAGTCTCCACGTAGCCCACTTTCTTGTAGGGGATGCCGGTGACCCGGCGCGTTCCCTCTTTGGCGGCGTTCAATATTCGGAACTCAATTGGATCCATGGACAACTTGGCGGCCAGTTCATCAATCAGGGTCTCTCCGGCAAACCCNGCGGGTGGGCCGAGCGGTGCGCGGTAGGGCGCGACCTTGGGCCTGTTAACCACCACGTCGTAACCTTCAGAACGAACATTCGCTATGTCGTATGGCGCGAAGACCGTAAGAGACGCAAGATTGACCAACGATCCAGGGAACGCTCCAGACTCATATACGAAATGAGCGGCAGCGGCGGTGATGCGGCCGTCGTTAGTAGCACCTATCATCGCCCTGATATAGCCACCTGCAGTGGCGCCGGTAGCTTCAAAGACTTCAGCCCGGGTCATGGTAATCTTTACCGGCCGACCCGTTTTCTTAGACAACACGGCCGCCACAGGCTCGACGTAAACCACCAGCTTTCCGCCGAAACCGCCTCCCACTTCCATGGGCACCACTTTGACCTGAGATACGGGNACGCCAAGAACCAGAGCAGTGAAGTCGCGGATGGCGAAATGGCCNTGNGAACTGCCCCAAACGGTCACACGTCCATCACGGTCCCAACGGGCAGTGGCGCTGTGTGGCTCTATGTATCCTTGGTGCACCGGTTTGGTCCGGAACTCGCGTTCCACCACAACGTCAGCATCTCTGAAGCCCTGCTCAGGGTCGCCTAACTCAAATACGAAGTGGCTAGCGATGTTGGTAGAAGAGCCATCATCATCGTCATCTCGAAGCCCGCCGGGGCGGAAGAATTCACCCTCAGAGTGGAACAGTCGATCGTGCAGGATCGTCGAGCCTGGCTCCATCGCCTTTTTCCCATCCAATACGGGAATTAAAACCTCGTAATCTACCTCGATGAGAGAAAGTGCAAGCTCGGCGGTATGCACGCTGTCCGCAGCCACCGCAGCTATGGCATGACCTTTGTATAAGGCCTTGCCACTGGCCATCACGTTGTTACTAAGGAACCTTGGGTTCAGGGGAGACCCTTCGGCCACGTCCGCCGGTCGGCCAGACAGTACAGGCAGATCGTCAGATGTCATAAACGCTTTTACACCAGGCAGTGCCAGGGCTTTGGAGGCGTCGATGGTCTTTATCCTAGCATGAGCGTGAGGGCTTCTCAGTATCTTGCCGTGAAGAAGGCCAGGTAGGCTGATATCGGCGCCGTAGCGGGCCTGTCCNGTGACTTTATCCGTGGCGTCGTGGCGTATGGGAGAGGTGCCAATAACTCGGAATCCGCCGTCGTTGACTGATGATTTGTCTGTCATATCAAAGCTCCTTCCTTAACACCAATCGAGTTGTTATTCATAGCGCAGTGCCTCGGCGGGATAGATGCGTGAGGCCTGGCGCGCTGGCATGAAAGTGGTCGCCAGAGAAAACACGTAAGCGATTGCTATTATGATGCCTATCTGGAGCCAAGGGATAGCGAACCGGATTGTCTCGACGTCCTCTTGTATGTCCTGCACTATGTTCCATGAAATGATCGTGCCCAAGCCCACTCCGATCGCTATTCCCATCAACACGACGAAAGACGACTCNGTGAGGAAGCTAAATTGAACCATCCGCCTACGGTAGCCGATGGCCCGCAGCACGCCAATCTGTTGCCTGCGTTCCACCACCGCACGCAGGCTTACCACTCCCAGCGAGGCTATCCCCACCAACAAACCCAAACCCATGAAACTGGTGAATACGTAGTTGAAAGCCCTGTTGGCGGAAGCGATGTCATCCACCAGGTCAGACAACACATCGCTCTCCATTCCGTTCTCCCGAAAAGCCGATTCAAGGTTCTTAGATAGCAGATCTACATCAACACCTTCGGCAGCCTTAAACCGATAGGTAGTCGTTGGTATGCGGAATGGAATGGCCTCATCGATTCCGTTCCTTGATGCGATCATACCCACGCCCAATTGCCCAAAGGCATCGGTAAGCCTGTCCAGCACACCGATGACTGTCATGGAAATAACTTGGCCAGTGCGAGGCTCTCGCACCTCAATATCGATAGCTTCCATCTTGGTGTCCTCGTAGTAAACCCCTTCAATCTCGAATGGTATCTCGTCGTCGGAGAATCCCTCCCTGGATGGAACAACCAGAGAATCGACAACCACCAGATTAGAGTCTTCCCGGATTGCCGCCCAAACATCCTTTTGGGTCTCGTAGCCGCTAGCGAACANCTTCAGATTGGCCCCGGTTTCTTGTAGGAATCTATCGTCGGCAGCACGTATGGCGTAGAACTCCCACCGCTGGTCGTCTGCTCCAACGCTTCGGGCCTCCACAGGGAAAGTGGTGTAGCCGCCGATGGTCGTAATGTCCTGGTTTTCCAGGTCTGGTTTTCCATCTATGGCTCGGCGGATATCGTCTATAGGGGTACTGCTATTGACGGAGGCTTGAATGTCCCATCCGCCGGCCACTCGCTCGGAGTCACCTACCGCGGCGCTGAAAGCCTCGGTGAGGATAGACATCACTATCAATGTGAAGATAACCAAGGCAAACATGGCCAAGGTCAGTCCGGTCCGGAATTTGGCGGACATTGGGTAGGCCACAGCAGTAATTAGCACCGGCCTTAGTTGACCGAAAGGACCAGTCATATAAGTGAGGAATCTCAGGAGAAGATCGGCATTGTACATCACCGTCCAGACGGCCGCACCCACCATGGCGATACCGGAGATGAAGAACATCTCTACCCCGCCATCAACGTCCCCAAAGATCGATCTCAAAACCCCAAACGGAAGAACCCAGAAGGCCAGATTCGCTACGCCCATGAACGTGTAGGCGGCACGGTCTCCTACATCTGGCCGGAGTCTGGTGCGGTGGGAAAGCGTCCTGACGGTTAAGCCAATACCTATGATAACCAAAGTTACGCCGATTCGGATCGGAGCGGCCTCACCAGACGAAACCCCGAGCCACGTGAATAGAACTCCTGCCACCGCGGTTAGCCAACCATGGCTCATGGGCACCCAAAGGGCCTGAGCCACTTCACCGAAAAATCTCGGAGGAGAAGTAGTGGCTGCCCATACAGACCTGAGCAATAATCCAGTCCCCTTAGCCACATCCAACTTGACTAAGGCCCAGACTCCAGTACCNGCCAAAGCTGCCGGGTGGTAGCACACCCGTAGGAGGGCCAAAAGACGGGCGCGGAACGGAGTTTCAGATCGGCGCGTCGATGAGGGCAGTCCGCGGACCGCTGCCACAATATTTAACCGGCTAACCTGGTATGCCGATATTCCGACAGTGCCCATGGTGATGACCATTCCCAAACAGTACGCGACAACTACGCTTCTGATCTCGTAGTGTGCGAACATTGTGAAGTTCTCCGGAGCTCCGGCGCCCCCTGATGCGAAGATCCTATTGACTGTGAAAACGATCACAGAGCTAGCCCCCAGGCCTAGTACTACACCTACCGCGCCGGAAACGATGGAGTAGGCCGTGCCCTCAAAGATAAACATCTGGACCAGGTGACGACGTTTGGCGCCCACGGCCCTCGCCATACCCATCTCAGAACGCCGGGCAGCCGCCAACATGACGAAGATCAAAAAGATCAACAACACCCCAACCATGATGGAGAACAGGCCCATGATGACGAAGATGCTAGTCACTCCGGAGCCGGCCCGATCCGCTTCATCCAGCACCTGTTTCTTGATATCGAGCACCCGGAACTCAGCCAGTCCGGAAAATAACGTGCTAGCCTGACGTCCCACCTCATCCAATTCGGCCTCGCTGACTGCGCTCAAGACTACTTCTTGGACACCATCATCGGCCAGAGCGCCTACGAACTCGTCGCTCATCNCACGCCCACCAAGTCCATCCAACAATGCACTCAGATCGCTGGCCAATTTTCCACTCAGAGTGGGTGCCAAGAGGTTCAATTGCTGGATGACATCTTCTCGATTGAGCAAGGCCTGAAGTTGGGCGGCGTTGGCCCCATCGGCGAACAATACCCGGAGAGCGTCTGTGACCTCATCGCTCACCTCAGCCCCTTCGAAAACCCCCCCCAGGTTGGAGACGGCCACCGAGTTGATAAGTCCTTCTTTGCCAAATATCTTCTGAGCCCGGTCAAGTCGGACGAGCAACGTTGGCCCTTGCCCAGCCAGTCCACCGCTGTCCACCACGCCATGGACCCGGAACGTAACACTGGAACCCGCCACAAAGATCACCAACTCATCACCGGCCACCGCATCCAGTTCGTCGGCAGCTTCTTGGTTGATGAACGTATCATTCGGGCCCAACGATTCGAGACGTATCGTCTGTCCATTGGTCAGCTTGAACCGGCCAAATCCAGCTAACGAATCTGGGTCTACACCAGTGACCTGCATCTGGCCTTCGCTCAGTTGGGTCCTAGTGTTGACGGTAGGGGCAAACTCGGCGATGCCCGGTGCCAAGCCATCTATCAAATCCATGCCAGCCAGTTCTCTCTTCAACTGCTCGTAACGTTGAAGAGAGAAGTAATTGAAACTGCCGATAGTGTCTGAGTCGTCAGCTCGGGCGGAAACGATGATCGCATCAATGGTGCCGAGGGCATCAGCGGCGTTCTTTCGGATAGAGAAGGTGATTGAATCGCCGGTGCCGAAAGCGGCCGCCATGATCAAGGTGCTGATCATTATGCCAACTATGATGAGTATGGTCTGGGATTTGCGTCTAGGAATGTTGCGGAGGGCCAGTTTCAGCATCACCCGATTGCGCGATGCCACAATCCCTACTCCGGCGGTAATCGGCAGGAAGAATGCCAACAGGACNACCATGATGATGTCCATNTCCAAGCCAAAAAGTTCTTCCATATTCGCCCCGGAACTAGACTACGGGGTCCGGCGATTACCGGTGTCGACTATCTCGCCATCACGCATCCGTATTATTCGGTGTGCCCTAGCTCCAACATCATCCGAGTGAGTCACGAGCACAAAGCTCTGGCCGTTTTCAACGTTGAGTCGGCACATAAGATCCATTATCTCCGATGCGGTCTCGCTGTCCAGATCTCCCGTAGGTTCGTCGGCCCACACTATGTACGGTTGGTTGACTAGAGCCCTGGCGATAGTTACACGTTGGCGTTGGCCTCCAGAGAGTTCGCCCGGAAGGTGCTGTGCCCTCTCGCTGAGCCCGACAATATCCAGCAATTCTAAGGACCGCTTTCGGGACTCACCAGGGCTTACCCCGGAGACCAACAGAGGTAGCTCTACATTCTCCGCCGCGGACAGAACGGGAAGCAGGTTGTATAGTTGGAAGACGAATCCCATACGGCGGGCGCGGTAGTCGCTTCGTTCATCATCAGGGAGGTCGTGAAGCACTACGCCATCGATCAACACCCGGCCGGAATCAATCTCGTCCAAACCGGAGAGGCAGTTCAACATAGTGGTCTTNCCGCAGCCGCTGGGGCCCATGATGGCAACCATCTCGCCACGCTCAACGTTCAGGTCAACGCCCCTCAAGGCATCTACTTTGACGGTGCCGGTGTCGTAGGTTTTATGAATATCGGTGGCTGTGATTATGGAATCGGGCATCTATTCGCGGGCCGACTTACCTCAGATTACTCTCAGCAAGTATATCTGAACAACGGGTGCACAAATACACCGCCAGCCATGATGGTCCACAAAAAAGAATCAGGGTTGTGGAAACTATTCGGCTATGGTCCGCCACCAATCCTCGCCTTCACCACTTCCAGCAACCACCACATCCGGCTCCAGACTAAGCGCCGTTCATTGTCGGCCAGGTCACGGCCTGCGTGTCCTCGAACGGTAATCACAGCTTGACCGGCTAAGAACCCCCATGAACCAGGCTCGCTCTTGATCCAGCCAATCACCTTGTCCTGGTTGTCCTTCACCACATCGACCAATAACAGGTCGATTTCATCGTTGTTTAAAGAAAAAGCCTCAGCCATAAGATATATAACTCGCACTGTGCCGGCCGATATCGGTTTAAGAATCGCCGCCGANATACCCGCCACCCATCCTAGCAGGTAATCAAAAATATCACCGATCACATTGGCGGAATGTGGTGACAGAAGGCGGCACGGCTTATCGGGTCGGCTACCAGGATGCGCGATTAGCTCAAATCATCGAGTTTTGACCCAAAGTCCGGAGAACCCCGATTAATCCANCGCCTTTAGGTTTGGAATAGCTGGCATCAGCAATGAGGTCGTTGGGTTCCATTCGACCATTGACGCCAATGGCGCCTACGTCTTGATCAACCTATGATACNACGGCGGAAGCGGTCAAAAATCTTGACCTATGACACGGTGAGTCAGAGTGCCATCGTAGTCGATATCAAATTCCATTTCGTCGATGTGTAGATGCTTTTNCCCGAGGTATAAGAAGTTATAGTTCGAACTCTTTAACCTCCGGCGACACGGTCAACTTGGCCCCGGTTAATTGCTGAACCTGTTCTGGCGTCCAATCAGGAGCCACTTCTTTCAGGGTAAGACCTTGACCATCGCACTCGATTACTGCGAGGTCGGTGACAATCAGGTAGACACACCCTTTTCCGGTCAGTGGGAAAGTGCATTCTTCCACTATCTTGGGGTCGCCGTTCCGGTCTGTGTGCTCCATGGCCACGATGACACCACTTGCTCCTGTTGCCAGATCCATGGCGCCGCCNACGTTGCCCACGCCTCGCTGTGGGAGCATCCAGTTGGCCAGGTCGCCAGTCGAAGACACTTGGTGGGAACCCAGAACCGTAACGTCCACATGGCCGCCCCGGATCATGGCAAATGCCTCCGCCGAATCAAAGAAAGACATGCCACCGACGCTCNNCAGGTACTGGCCTCCGGCATTAATAAGATCNATGTCTTCTTCGCCCTCCTCTGCGATGGGCCCACAATTGAGAATGCCACTTTCGCTGTGGTAAAAGACAGTCCGGCCCTCCGGTACNAANGAAGAAACCAGNGTAGGTATTCCGATACCCAGGTTCACATATGCGCCGTCCGGCAGTTCTTTGGCCACCCGCATNGCGACNATCTCCCTGGGCAAACGNTCCTTGTCAAATAACGAAGTCATTNGGTGGACNCTCTCAGANANATCATAGATAAGCNGAAAAATCCCGTGGCCGAAGCACGATGCGGTCGATGAACAATCCGGGAGTGACTATCTCTTCGGGACCCAATTGACCTGGTTCGACTATCTCATCGACCTCAACTACGGTCGTCCGCGCGGTGGTCGCCATCACTGGGTTGAAGTTCCGGGAGGTTCCTTTGTAGACCACGTTTCCCAGAGTGTCTGCTTTGTAGCCTCGGATTATGCAGAAATCAGCACGCATCCCCATCTCAAGGATGTATTCTCTTCCGCCGATGTTTCTCGTTTCTTTGCCATCTGCCAATAGCGTCCCGGCTCCAGTGGGGGTATAAAAAGCGGCCACCCCAGCCCCGCCGCTGCGCAGTCTTTCTGCCAAGGTGCCCTGGGGCACCACTTCCAACTCCGCCTCACCTCGGTTGAAGGCATCCTCAAAAGCACTGGGTCGGGATGCCGACGGTGACACCGGATACGAAGCGGTCGCCTTGGCAACTTGGTTATTCTCCACCAGGATACTGTGGTCAATGATATTCGGAGTTCCAAAAGCGCTAACTCGCGCAACGCCCGCCGTGTTGCTAATCAGATGCAAGCCTTTAACACCAAGGTTTCGGAGTCCAGTCATCAAGTAGTGGGCCATCCCTCCTGGGCCTGCAAATCCGTCCACGTTAACAGTTGCCCCCTCGGGCACATCCTTGAGAGCCTCCATGGCATCAGGAAAGACCTTGTTCGGCGCAGCTAATTTAGGGACCTGGAAAGTCATCTCCTTCAAATCAGGAGAGATAGAGAGCGGCGCATCAGTAATGCCCACCACCTCGTCAGCGGTCCATCCTGGGGCGGTTTCCATCAGCTCCAGCCCATCTCTATTCACCTTAATAACTGCTTCCGTGGTGATGATTAAGTTAACCTTTCCAACTCCGTCCACTGGGAGGTTACATTCCTTAACAATATTGGAGCGGCCTACCGAGTGGCGATTGGGCATGAGCGCCACCACCTTCGAGGCTCCATAGGCCATGTCAACCGCCGAGCCGGTGGCCAACAGACCTGGGGTTTCCTCGGTGGTCCAATGGACGAAATCACCGTTGGAGGCGACCTGAGACGGTTGCAGTACTGCGATATCTGTGTGACCACCACGCAGAATACCCGCGACGTCGACAACCCCAGTAAAACTACCACCAAAGCCCGTAGCTACCGGATTCCCTCCTGCGTCTAAAGTGTCCGCGTTCGCGTTGATTCCGTCGTTGCCCAAGAGCCCACTATCAGCGATGAACCAGACGCCAGCGGCGGGAACCTCACTTGGGATATGGCAGGGCAATCCCATACCCAAGGCTACGACTGCTCCTGGGAACAACTCTTGGGTGGCACGGCGGGTCATGGCGGTAGCGTCTAATGGCACTCCGGGCATCTGGAACTATTCTCCTTCGACTAAGCGGCCAGGACCAAGCGATCGATAAATATGGCCTGGGTGATAACCAATTCTGGGTTTATTCCACCCGGATCCTTAACCTGATCTACTTCAGCTACTGTCACGGCGGCGGCCATTGCCATGGTAGGGTTCCAGTTGCGGCCCGTTCCCTCGTAAACCAAATTGCCGAGGGTGTCCGCTTCCTTGGCCCGGAGTAGGGCAAAATCGGCATTCAGTGCGAATTCTAGGACATGCTCTTTGCCGTCAAATATGCGCAGTTCCCTGCCTTCGGCGAACCTGGTCCCGGCGCCGGTTGGTAGAAACACTCCGCCAATTCCCGCTCCTCCGGCTCTCATCCGCTCTGCCAGGATTCCCTGAGGGACAACCTCTAGCTCCAATTTACCCAACTCCCAGAGTTCTTTCACCGCGCCGCCCGACTCCGGATGAAAAGGCATCGGCGAAATCATCTTCTTTACCTGCCCTGCTGCCACCAAGTCGTCGATCCCAAACGTACCCGCCTGGGGCAGCCAAGCCCCTTGGCAGATGAGGGTTAGTTCTGATACTCCGGTCGCCGCCAGGCCACGGAGCAAGGATTGGGGAGCTCCTAAGCCGGCAAACCCGGCGATCAGCACGGAGGCCCCATCTGCGATGCCGCCCAAGGCCGATTGGGCTGTGGAGTAGACCTTTCCCTTTGCAGCGGTGTTTTCTGGGTGATTGATCATTGGAGATACCTGATTCCATCTGCGATCTGAGGCGCTGACTAATCGCAGCAGCAACGAATTATAACGGCCTATGCCCAGATATACCAAGACGCCGTCGATGCGTTTGGCTCGGCTAGCCGCCGAGTGGCGTAGTACCATCCTAGCAATCGCCAGAAATACGGAAAGGTAAGTTCCATCTCCCCAATTAGAGTGGAGACGACAACTGTCAGCAATTCTACCTACACCGAAGAATTTGGTTAGACTGAATTTCTGGTTTCCCTTGAATGATATGCGGAGGCGGGATTAGAACAAGATCCACAAAAAAACCGCCCCGTGATTAACGGGGCGGTTTTTGATACTTGGCTGGGTACTGGAAGTCCAGAAGGAGTTTTGCCTCTCCCTAGAAGTCCATTCCGCCGCCGGGAGGCATCGCCGGCATGGCCGGTTTGTCCTGAGGAATCTCGCTGATCACGGACTCGGTAGTTAACACCATGGCCGCAACACTGGCTGCGTTCTGCAGAGCGGACCGGGTTACTTTGACCGGGTCGACGATGCCACGTTCCATCATTGGACCGTATTCACCGATGTCGGCGTCGTAACCGTAGTCGTCAGCCTGTTGTTTAACCTGGTTGAGGACAACCGCGCCCTCGAATCCAGCGTTCTCTACGATCAGCTTCATAGGCTGTTCGAGGGAGTGGCGAATGATGTTGACGCCGACCTGTTCGTCGGCGGGAACGTCTTTTAGGCCGTCCAAGCCGCGACTCGCGCGGACAAGGGCGACTCCGCCACCAGGAACGATGCCTTCCTCCACCGCAGAACGAGTGGCGGAAAGGGCGTCTTCGACGCGGGCTTTGCGCTCTTTAAGCTCTATCTCGGTGGCCGCTCCAACCTTAATCACGGCTACTCCGCCGGATAGCTTGGCCATCCGCTCTTGGAGTTTCTCCCGATCAAATTCAGAGGTGGTGTCTTCAATCTGGGCTTTAATCTGGTTGATACGGCCCTGGATGTCAGCCTCGGAGCCCTTGCCCTCAACGATCGTGGCCTCGTCCTTGGTTGCCTGGATACTACGAGCGGAGCCAAAGTCTTCGATGGTCGCAGTGTCCAGTTTCTGGCCGGTTTCCTCGCTGATGACGGTGCCGCCGGTGAGAATGGCGATGTCTTCGAGCATGGCCTTACGGCGGTCACCGAAGCCAGGGGCTTTGATGGCCAATACGCTGAGGGTGCCGCGGAGTTTGTTAACCACCAAAGTGGCCAAGGCTTCTCCATCCACATCTTCGGCGATGATTACCACGTTCTTCTTACCGACCTGGAGCAATTTCTCCAGTGCGGGAAGCATATCGGCAACGGCCGAAATCTTCTTGTCAGTGATTACGATCGTGGGGTCTTCTAGGACCGACTCCATTCGGTCGGGATTGGTAATGAAGTAAGGGGAAATGTAGCCACGGTCAATCTGCATTCCCTCCACGTATTCAATCTCGTCGGCCAAGCCCTTGGACTCTTCAACGGTGATGACACCGTCTTTGCCGACCTTCTCCATGGCTTCAGCGATAGTCTCACCGATGGCTTCCTCGTGGGCGGAAAGGCTGGCTACCTGGCCGATGCGTTCCCGGGTCTCCACGATCTGGGCCATGGACTGGACTTCCTCTACCACTGAGCTGACGGCCCGCTCGATGCCGCGCTTAATGGCCATGGGGTCAGCGCCAGCGGTGACATTCTTGAAGCCCTCGTTGATGATGGCTTGTGCCAAAACAACGGAGGTAGTAGTACCATCGCCGGCGGCGTCATTGGTCTTGGTGGCGGCTTCTTTCAGAAGCTGCGCCCCCATATTTTCAAATGCATCAGGCAGTTCAATCTCTTTGGCGATTGTCACACCGTCACTGCAAACCTGTGGCGGGCCAAATGATTTGTCCAACACCACGTTACGGCCTTTGGGGCCAAGGGTGACTTTCACTGAGTCAGCCAAAATGTCGATTCCGATACGGAGCGACTTTCGGGCTTCCTCGGCGTAGGCCAACTTCTTTGCTGGCATCCTGTTCCTCCTGTAAGTAGCTCGAGGCTGGGCTGGTGCCCGCCTTATTTCATCATTCTAGACTGGGTATATCGAGCTTTGGGTTAGCTGATCTTCGCTAAAATATCACTTTCTCGAAGGATCAGAAGCTCGTCGTCGCCGTCTTTATATTCGGTACCGGCGAACTTGGAGTAGATAACTCGATCTCCCTTGGCAAGTTCCATCGGAATCCGGGATCCGTCTTCGGCAACCCGACCGGGTCCGACTGCGACGACCTCACCTTCTTGGGGCTTTTCCTTGGCGGTATCAGGCAGATATATCCCGCCCTTAGTAGTCTCTTCACCCTCGCTGGGCTTCACCACCACACGTTCTCCCAATGGCGTAAAGTTTGCCACCCTGGCCTCCTTCTATCTCGCCGGGGAATCTAGTAGCCCGGCATTAAAATCAGATGGGATTGACACCCCCGGTTTGAGAGCGCCAAGTAATGTTAGAGCGGGCACAAGACCTTGTCAAGATTGAAGTGTCCGGCCTAGTATTTATAGGGTTGTTTATTGGACAAATTTTGACGCCATTTCCTGGCACAGAATCATGGGTCTAAAGAGGAGTCGCTATCACTTCCGACACACTAAACATGGGCCCATTGATCCTGACCTTTGACGACACCGTCGCCACCATCACACTGGACCGACAGGGCAACGGCAATAGCATCGACGACGAGATATGCTATGCCTTGTCCACTTCCTGTCAATTGATAGCTGAGAATGACGGTTTGCGGTTGGTGGTGCTCACCGCAAAAGGGGAAGTCTTTTCGATAGACCAAGCAACCAAACCCACGGGAAACCCCGCCAAACAGTTATCTGGCCTGTCAGTCCCGGTGTTGGTTGCCTTGAACGGCGACGCCACCGGAACCGGATTGGAGCTGGCGCTGGCTGGAGACATGCGAGTTTGCGTTCCATCCGCCAAGTTCGGCTTTACAGGTCTGGCACAGGGTGTTCTGCCCCAGAATGGCGGTACACAACGGCTGCCTCGGCTGATTGGCCCGGTCTGGGCAAGAGACATGCTACTTACCGGAAGATTGGTGGACGCCAACGAAGCCATGTCTATAGGTCTGGTTAACCGGGTCTCTGAAGACCTCACCGGAACAGTAGCTGAGATCTCCTCCCAGATCACCGCGGGCAGCCCCATAGGTGCTCGCTACGCAAAGGAAGCGGTTAGCAAGGGAATGGACCTAACGCTGGAGCAAGGGCTAGGACTGGAAGCAGACCTAAACGTTATACTGCAGTCCACATCGGACAGGTCCGAGGGGCTGAAATCATTCTTCGAAAAACGCGGTCCGAAGTTCACCGGCTCTTAGCTATGAGACCAATCGCATATACGGAGAAGGAACCCTAGTGAAACTAAAACTGGACCTCCACACCCATGTGTGGGAGGCTTTCAACTTCGTGCCGCCAACCGTGGAGATTGCCGAAAAAGTGGTCAACCAGATTAAGTCCAAAGGCATAGACGGCATCGGCATCACCGACCACCACAACAAGGAATGGAGCATGGAATTCCGCCAGATCGTGGAGAAGCACTTCCCCGGTCAGGTGACGATTATCCCCGGCTGGGAGATAGAAATTCGGCCGGAAGCCAATCCCTTTGCCGAATATCAGGTGGCCGAGCTTTTCCTGCCCAACGCCGGCGGGGTCTTCCGGACCTACTGTCATCCGGGATACTACTCACCGGAGATATTGATCGAGCCGGATATCCACGCCATCGAGATAGACAACTACATCCACAATTGGCACATCCGGAAAGACCAGGTGGCGGAGGTGGCCTCCAAACACAACCTGATGCTGATGGAAGTGAGCGATGCCCATAACCTGGAGAACATCGGGCTGCGCTACACAGAGATAGAACTGGACGACCTTTACGCTAGGGCAGTTCCCGTAGCTTAACCACCCATGCCCTATTCCGCCGCTACAAGTGCTGTAGGCTACGATACCATTCTGTTCGAGAAACACGGCCCAGTGGCCCATATCTCTCTGAACCGCCCTAGGGTGGTGAATGCCTACAACATACAAATGCGGGATGATCTCTCTGAGACCCTGTCGGCAGTCGAACTAGACGCAGAAGTCCGTGCTCTGTTAATAACCGGCGAAGGCAGGGGGTTCTGCGCTGGGGCTGACCTCACAGAGTTTGGCTCTGCCCCATCTCAGTTCATAGCCCGCCAGGTGCGTTGGGAACGGGACGTTTGGGGGCAACTGATAAACTTAGATAAACCAATCGTGGCCGCCGTTCACGGGTTCTGCATCGGCTCTGGTCTTGAGATTGCCCTTTTATGCGATCTGCGGATCGCCGCCCTTGGCACAATATTTGCTTTGCCGGAAGTCCAGCTAGGGATGATGCCAGCAGCCGGAGGAACACAGACCCTACCAAGGGCTGCGAACACATCACAGGCCTTGGATCTGCTTTTGACCGGTAGGCGCATAGAATCAGAGACGGCACTCACCGTGGGCTTGGTCACCCGCCTGGCCGCACCGGATTCTCTTCGGTATGAAGCTTGGGAGTTGGCCCAAAGCCTGGCTGAAACCCCTGCCAAAGCGATGGCGGCAATGAAGCAAGTCTTGCGGAAGGGTATGGATTTGGACCTGCCAAAGGCGTTGGACCTAGAAAGACGAATCGTTGCCCGATTGGATAGTTAATTACGAGAGCACATAAATGAACACATCGGAATTCTTGACCATCGCCAGCGCCATCGTTCCCGACCGTCCCGCGGTGATATTCGATGGCCAGACCATATCCTTTGAACAACTGGCAGAGCGCGTCAACAGGTTGGCCAATGGACTTTCGAACATGGGCGTCGGCACCGGAGACCGAGTCGCCACCATGCAGGTCAATACTAACCAGTGCATCGAGGCCTACTTCGCGGCAGCGCAGCTTGATGCGATCTATGTGCCCATCAATTTCAGGGCCAAGACCGACGAACTGGCTCAAATGCTCGAGATCGCCCAACCTTCCCTTTTGCTGCTGGGCGAACGCTATCTTCCGCTGGTCCCCGAGGGCCCTATGTCATCAAAAGGCATCATAATTTTGGACGGAGAAACCGGCGGTAACAACAAGAACTACGAGGAACTTCTCGCAGTGTCTCCTCCCGACCAGATGCACTTTCCGGAGGCAGGCGACGGAGACACGACGGTGATCATGTTCACCGCTGGCACCACCGGAGTGCCCAAGGGCGTGATGTTGACCCACGACAGCTTCTCTTCATACTTGCTGGCCACGGTTGAACCCGCTGATCCAGACGTGGAAGAGAGCAACCTCATCACCGTGCCCTTCTACCATATAGCAGGACTCCAAGCCGCTCTGGCCGCGGTATACGGCGGGCGGACACTAGTCGTGATGCGGCAGTTCGAGCCTGTAGAGTGGCTGCGCCTGGTTCAAGATAATAGGGCAAACCGGGCAATGCTGGTGCCGACCATGTTGAAGCACCTCATGGAACACCCAGACTTCTCCCACTATGACCTTTCATCGCTCAGCGTGATTACCTACGGCGCCGCCCCCATGCCACTAGAGGTGATCAGGGAAGCCATCACCAAGTTCCCTAGTTCAAGGTTCATAAACGCGTTCGGCCAGACCGAGACCGCTTCGACCATCACGATGCTACCGCCTGATGACCATGTGCTGGAAGGCAGCTCCGAAGAGATCGACGCCAAGCTGAAGCGTCTCACATCGATCGGAAAACCCCTGGACGACGTTGAAGTGACCATCGTGGACGAAGAAGGGCNACCGGTGGCCGAAGGTGAGACAGGAGAGATAGTGGCCCGGGGTTCTCGAATGATGGCCGGCTATTGGCAGGAAGAATCGGCGACCCGAGACACCATACGCGGCGGCTGGATCTACACCGGAGACCTGGGATATCAGGATCAAGACGGATACATCTTCTTGTCGGGCAGGGCCAAAGACTTCATCAAGCGCGGCGGTGAGATGATCTCTCCCGAAGAGGTGGAACAGGTCCTCCGTTCCCACCCAGAGATCGACGACGCTGCGGTCATAGGAGTGCCAGACGTTGAATGGGGCGAAGAGGTGCGCGCTTTGGTGGTAAGCCGCTCTGACCAGGTTGATGAAGAGCTGATCATAGAGTTCTGCAGGGACAAGATGGCCGGGTTCAAGAGACCCCGCTCTGTGATATTTGTGGGAGAATTGCCCCGTAACGTCATGGGCAAGGTGCTTAAACGCGACCTTCGGGAAGAATTCAGCCACCCGGTAGAAAACCGGGACTAGGCAACGGAGATAGAGGACACATGGTCACTCAACCAAATGAAAACCTTAAGGTGGCGGTCTTTGGGGCCGGCGGGGTGGGAGGTTACTTCGGTGGCCTCTTGGCCCGGGCCGAACACGATGTAACCTTCATCGCCAGAGGGGCGCACCTGAAGGCTATCCAGGAAAACGGGCTAAGGGTTGAGAGTCAACTGGACGGCTCATTCACTGTTACAGGCAACGCGACCGACAACACTGCTGAAGTAGNCGAACAAGACCTAGTGCTCTTCACGGTGAAAATGTATCACAACTCAGATGCGCTAGATTCATTGGCGCCGCTGATCGGCCCGAACACCGTCGTCTTGACGCTGCAGAACGGCATCGATAACGGCGACATACTAGCCGAGGCAGTGGGCGAAGAACACGTCATGATCGGATCATCCTATATGGAGGGCCGTGTTTCAAAACCCGGGGTCGTCACCCAAGGAGGCCCGGGCATAGCCGCTTTCGGCGAGACGAAAGTAGGCATTAGCCGCCGGGGCGAAAACCTGCTCCAACGATTCCAAGAATCGGGTTGGCGTGTGAACCTCCATGAGAATATGCCCGGTATGCTCTGGAAGAAGTTTGCATACATAGCGGGGTCAGCAGCCGTTTGCGCCGCGGCCAACTGCGTATACGAAGAGATGCGGACCAAGCCCGAGACGCGGGCCTTGATTCGTAACGCCATTGAGGAGGTATTGGCTGTGGGAAGGGCTAAGGGTGCGCCGATCATGTCCGACTCTTTGGCTTGGGCCATGGACTCGCTGGACCGATTTCCCGGCCAAGGAAGAGCGTCCATGGCAAAAGATTTCACCGATCAGCGCCCCGTGGAGCTGGAGGGTCTGACCGGCACGGTAGTCCGCATGGCCAGAGAGCTTAACGTTCCCACTCCCGCCAACGATTTCCTATACGCCATCTTGAAACCGATGGCCGTCCGCATAGAGACTCTTAACAGTACTGAGAGCTAAGCCACCCCAAGCTAGACCTGAGACCCCTGGATTCTGGACGAGCGGCCNGCCCACTCTTTCTCCCTCAGGACGTATTTCTGAATCTTGCCTGTTGATGTCTTGGGAAGGTCTCCGAACTCCACCAGCTTCGGCGCTTTGAACCGTGCGATCCGCTCTTGCGTGAAGGAGATGATGCTTTCCGCCGTGGCTTCCTGACCTTCTCGGACCACGACGAACGCCTTTGGTACTTCTCCCCATTGGTCGTCAGGGACACCAATCACCGACACTTCTAGGACGGCTGGATGATCCATTATGACCTTCTCGACTTCCTGTGTTGAGATATTCTCGCCGCCGGATATAATCACGTCCTTCGCCCGATCCCTGAGTTCGATATAGCCGTCGAGGTGCCACACGGCCAAGTCCCCGGAGTGGAACCAGCCCCCCTTGAAAGCCTCCTCCGTAGCCTCCTCGTCGGCGTAATATCCAGCCATCACGTTGTTACCTTTCATGACCACCTCACCCATGGTCTCGCCGTCTTGGGCAACGTCGTTCATCTCTTCATCAACCACCCGTAGGCCGATTCCATTCACGATGTAAGGGACACCCTGCCTGGCCTTGATCTGTGCTCGGTCGTCTGGGGAGAGGTCCTTCCAAGAGAGCTGAGGCGCGCATACCGTGTGTGGTCCATAAGTCTCGGTGAGTCCGTAGACATGGTGGATTCTGGCTCCCATCTGCTCGATGGTCTTAATCACCTGCGGGGCCGGCGGCGCGCCAGCGGTCATTATGTTCAGTCCAGACAGGTCCTGCCTGTCAGCAGCAGGCGATGAGTACATGGAGGTAAGCACTGTAGGGGCAGCACACATGTGCGAAATGCCTTCTTCCTTGATCAATCGGTACACCTCATCTGGGTCGACCCGCCGTAGGCAGACGTGCGTGCCGCTGACAGCCGTTACCGCCCACGGAAAGCACCAGCCGCTAGCATGGAACATCGGAAGCGTCCAAAGATACCGGCTTTCCCAATTGAGTCCTATCTCCAGAATCTCCCCAATGGCATTCAAATAGGCGCCCCGAGAGGTGTACTCAACTCCTTTTGGGAACCCTGTTGTGCCGGAGGTGTAATTGATGGCGATGGTGTCCAATTCTGAGTCAGGGCCNTCCAACGTCGGAACCGGATTAGACCCGGCGATGAAACTCTCATAGTCTGGTCCAGGTATGTCGGGGTCCTGGGGATGGGTATCCAGAATCTGGACGTACGCCTCTACCCCTGGAGTCTCATCGATGAAAGATTTAACGGTGGTTGCGAATTCAGANTCAAAGATCAGCACCTTAGCTCCCGAATGGTTCAAGATGTAGGCAATCTCCCCGGAAGAGAGCCTAGTGTTGAGTGCCACCAGTACCGCTCCGATCCCCAAAGGCCCGAAATACCCTTCCAGCATCTGCGGTAAGTTGGGGCACAAAAATGCCACCCTATCGCCCTTTCCTACGCCCACACTCTGCAGCGCAGAAGCTAGCCTCCTGGACCGTTCATGATATTCGGCATACGAAAGCGACCTGCCGTTGTAGACCACCGCCGGTTTNTCTGGATAGACCATAGCGGCCCGTTCAAGGAATAATGCTGGATTCAGATTCTGATAGGAGACACTGGTCATNGACATCTTCNCTCCGTCAAATACGAGGGCAAGTCCAAAGAAACCCCTTGGTGGCAAACGTTATCAGAGCGATTCTAGGCTGGTCAATCGGACTCAGAACAAGCTCTTGTGCAAAAGCCGCCATACACTCAAGCCTAGAGTGACCTGTGCCCATTATAGGCCCAGAACGAACGGTAGGTGTCTTGACCGTGANACGTCAGAAACTTATGTTAATGCCGTTGCACCTGAGCGGTGGTATACTGCCCGTGGCTAAAAACCGGGCTAGGCGCAGGCCTATGTTCCACGCACAGTTTCCTCACGAAACCCGAGGGAATTAACTGTGATCCAATCCACAGATTTCAGGAGGCGGCCCCCATTGAATACCATTGAAGCCATTACCGAGATTCTCAAGCGGGAAGGCGTTGAGTACCTACCTTGCTTCCCAACTACACCTGTGATCGAAGCCGCTGCNCTGGGTGGCATCCGGCCCATCATCTGCCGACAGGAGCGGGTTGGGGTGGGTATCGCCGACGGCATCAGCCGTGTCTCCAACGGCGATAAGATGGGTGTCTTCGCCATGCAGTACGGACCTGGNGCCGAGAACGCCTATCCCGGTATCGCTTCCGCGTACTCAGACTCTGTGCCGGTCCTGCTTCTACCATTGGGGCATCCCCGCGACCGGGCNGGTATCAACCCACATTACAGCTCTCTCAAGAGCTACGACGATGTGACCAAGGCCATCGAACAGGTGAACACCGCCGATCGGACATCGGAGGTTTTGCGCCGCGCATTNGCCGGTTTGCGTCAGGGCCGAGGTGGCCCTATGGCCGTGGAGATTCCGGCNGACATCGCACTCGAAGATGTGAGTGAAGAGGCCTTCTANTACATTCCCAGCAGGCCCATGATTTCTCAGGGCGACCCAGGAGATGTCGAAGCGGCAGCTAAGGCACTCTGTGCCGCCCACTACCCGGTGATAATGGCTGGTCAGGGAGTCCTTTACGGAAAGGCAACCGACGAATTGATAGAACTCGCCGAACTACTCCAGGTGCCGGTCTGCAGCACTCTCCTGGGTAAGAGCGCTTTCCCTGAGGTCCATCCCCTGGCGCTGGGAAGCACTGGGCCGACAATGTCTGGGCATGCCTATCACTTCATCCGGCGGGCGGACCTGATGTTCGGTATNGGTACCAGTTTCACAAAACACGGCATGGTTATGAACATCCCTTCAGGCAAGACCCTGATCCAGGCCACAAATGACGCCTCTGACATAAACAAGGACTACAACATCGATCTGCCAATCGTCGGCGACGCCAAGCTGGTGCTGCGCCAAATGATTGACGCTTGTAAGGAAATCGTGGGCAACAGCCGCAAGGACGACCAGTCCACCGCCAAAGAGGTCCAGACAGAGCGGGAAGGTTGGCTCAGCGAGTGGCGGTCCAAACTTTCTGATAGCTCCACTCCCATGACCCCTTACCGTGTCATCTGGGACTTCATGCACACCATCCCGCCAGAAGAGGCCATCGTGACCCACGACTCAGGCAGCCCACGAGATCAGATAACTCCGTTCTACCGTTCGAACGGCCCCCGGACCTACCTGGGATGGGGCAAGTCACATGGTCTGGGGACTGGCTTGGGATTAACCATCGGGGCCAAACTGGCAGCGCCAGAGAAGGTATGTGTCAACTTCATGGGCGACGCTGCCTTCGGAATGGTTGGTTTAGACTTCGAGACCGCCGTCCGCAGCGGTATACCCATCATCACCGTTGTTCTGAACAACTCTTCCATGGCTGTTGAGACCAGGCAGATGGCTGACTCCCACGAGCTCTACGGCACCCGCGACTTGGGCGGCAACTACGCCGACCTCGGTAAGGCGATGGGCGGCTATGCCGAGCGCATCGAAGACCCGAATCAGATTACCGCTGCCTTCACCCGGGCTCGCAAGGTCACCGAGGAAGAAGGCAGGGCCGTGCTTTTAGAGTTCATAACCAGTGAGGAAACCGAGGTATCCCACCGTAGAGCATTCTAGAGGCCGAAGTTTAACGATCCAAATAAGCCGGAGGTTGGTCATGGCCCCGAAATCTAAATACCTCTTCATAGCAAGCATGGACGTCGACCCGTCCAAAGAGTCTTTGTTCAATGATGTCTACAACACGGAGCATTGCCCCGAGTTAAGCAAGGTGGCCGGTGTGGGCGACATCACGCGGTTTGAGGCACAGGCCTTCCAGGTGTTGATTGGTGGCCAGGCTCAGACGGTGTCTCCAGACGGCCAGCCTCGTTTCCATGCAATGTATGAGATAGAGAGCCCAGATGTCCTTTCATCTCAGGAATGGGGCGAGGCGGTAGAACTGGGCCGCTGGCCGGAACAAGTTCGGCCCCACACCATCAACCGTCGGCATACTCTGCTTCGGCTGACCTATCCAGAAGTCTAGTCCAGAGTAGCAGCCCGCCTTGGCAAATACCCAGGAGGACACATGGACCTCGGTCTTAGCAAAGACCAACTCGAGTTGGTAAATACGGCCGAGCGCATCGCAAAGGAATGCCTCGAGCCCCGCGCCGCTGAGGTAGACTCTAGTTCCACCCATCCGAAGGAAAGCTGGAAGGACGTCTGGCAGAACGGCCTGCTAACTATCGGCGTACCCAAGGAACACGGCGGTCACGGACTGGACATGCTCACATACGTCATGGTAATCGAGAAACTGGCCGGCGGCTGCACCAATACCGGCATGACGGTGCACATGCACTCCACTGTGATGCGGTTCATCGAAGCATTGGGTACGGCTCAGCAAAA
>NZUD01000019.1 GCA_002697005.1 Chloroflexota bacterium
GGTTTATCCCAGCTTGACGAATGGAACACTTTGGGTATGCGCGGTACCATCAGCCCAAGTATGAAGTTGGACAACTGCGTGGTAGGCAAAGATGCCGCACTTGGAAAACCCGGAGAGGGATACCACACCGGAGTGACCCAGGGGTTCGGGCTCGGGTTCGCAGCGACATACATCGGAGCCGCCCAGACTGCCTTGGACTTCACTAAAGAATTCTGCATGAACCAGACCTTCGCTCCAGACCCCGGAAGGGTGGCCGACGGGCTAGTGGTGCAGCGAACCATCGCCGAGATGGCGATGTCCTTGAATAACGCCCGTAAGGCCCTTTATGACGCTGCAGGTCACTGGGAAGGTAAGACGGCCAACGAGAAAGCCGTTATTGCAGCTCGACCTAAATACCTTGCTACCACCGCATCACTGGAAATATCAGCCAAGGCCATCCAGATAACCGGAGGCCGAAGCGTCCGAAAGAGCATGCCTCTGGAGCGCATCTTCAGGGATATCCGCACATCGACACTAATGCCGCCCAATCTGGACCGTTGCCTTGAGATGATTGGCCGCGCCGAATTTGGGCTGGATACACCACTGAACCGGGACGCCTAAAGACTGTTTGCCGATATCAGGAGAATACCCTTGCCCGAACGCGCCCTAGACGGGGTTAAGGTTCTAGACCTCACGCACCACATATCGGGCCCATACTGCACAAAACTGCTGGCCGATTTCGGCGCAGAGGTATTAAAGATAGAGCGGCCCGGAGGAGATCCTACCCGGAGGATGGCGCCCTTCTACCATGACGAGGTAGAACCGGAGAAGAGCCTCGTCTTCGCCTATTTGAACACCAATAAAAAAAGCGTAACGCTGAATCTAAAGTCGGAGAAAGGTATCCAGGTCCTGAAGTCTTTGATCGAAGAATCAGATGTTCTGGTGGAGAATTTCTCCCCTAGAGTCATGTCTTCATTGGGGTTGGACTATGAGTCCCTCCAGGGGATAAACCCTGGTCTAGTTATGACCTCTATCTCCAACTTTGGGCAGACCGGCCCGTACCGGAATTACAAAGCTGCGGATATCGTCGAATACGCCATGGGTGGACTGATGTATATCTCCGGAGCTTACGACCGGGAACCGCTCAAGCACGCTTTCAACCAGGCACAGTTCAAAGCCGGGACTGACGGCGCATCGGCGACTCTGATGGCCATGTACCACCAGCGGCTGACCGGTGAAGGACAAAGAGTGGACGTCTCAATCCAAGAGGCCGTTGCCACTGGTCTCAGAGATGTGGTCAACAACTTCACATACACTGGGGCGGTACGGCGCAGACAGCCCAACCATAGCGGAGACCTGAGCCGACTCAGGGCCAGCTCCGACGGCCATCTCATCCCCAATCCAGGCATAGGCGCCGGACTGAATTGGAACATCATGGTCGATTTCATGGGACTGCCGGAACTGAGCGATGACAAGTTCAACACCCCCTCGGCTCGGCTGGCCAATGCCGAAGAGCTCGGCCAAATTCTGGACGACTATTTCATCCAACATAACAAGTACGAGCGATTCTATGCCGCCCACGAGAAGCGGTTCATCTTCGGAGTGGTACAGTCACCTGAAGAAGTCATGGCCGACCCACAATTCGAGGCCAGGAACTACTTCGTGGATATCGAGCACCCATCCCTGGGAATCCTTAAGTATCCTGGCGCTCCCTTCGAGATGAGCGGTACGCCTTGGGAAGCCCGCAGCCCGGCACCAACTCTTGGCCAACACAACCAGGAAGTCATCGCCGAACGCCTAGGCCACACAACTGAACAACTGGCCCAAATGCGGGCCATGCAGATCATTTAACGGAGAATCACCGAACCATGCAAGGTCCCTTAGAGGGTTTAAGAATAATCGAGATGGGCCAGCTCATCGCCATCCCATTCGCCATGAAGATGTTGGCGGATATGGGTGCCCAGGTCATACGCCTGGAGTCCACAGGGCGGCTGGAGAGCTACCGCAGCGACTCGGTTTACCAGAATGACGTGTCCGGCGAGTTCTGGAACAAAGGAGCCAACTTCTATGAACAAAACCGCAACAAACTGGGCATCACGCTGGATCTGAGCAAACCCGAGGGATTACAGATCCTGTTGGAACTCATCTCAGTGGCCGACATCTTTGCCGAGAACTTCACCCCTAGAGTTATCAAGAATTTCGGGCTTGAGTACGAAGACCTTCGGAAGTTAAAACCGGACATCATCATGGTGTCTTCTACAGGTTACGGGTTCTACGGACCCTGGGCTAACTTCGGTGCGACCGGCCCTGCCACCGAGGGTGCGGCGGGGCTTGCCTATCAGACCGGCTATCTGGGCGGCCAGCCGGTGATGTCTGAGATTCCCTACACCGATTACACCTCTGGAGAGCACACGGTCTTTGCCGTGATGGCGGCACTGATGCACCGCCTAAAAACCGGACAGGGCCAATTCGTTGACATCTCACAGACCCAAGCCACCAGCTCTACCATCCCGGAGGTTCTGATGGACTTCTCGGCCAATGGGCGCTCAGGCCAGCGCATAGGGAACCAGGACGTCTCAATGTCGCCTCACGGCTGCTATCCCTGCAAGGGTGACGACCGCTGGATAAGTGTCGCCGTCACCACCGACGCCCAGTGGCAATCCCTCTGCCGAGTCCTGGAGGAGAGCAATTGGGCCACCGATATCAGGTTTGAGGACTCCCTCAGCCGCTGGAAGAACCGGGATGAATTGGACTCACTGATCGGGCCGGCTACCGCCGCCTGGGACGCCCATGAACTGATGAATGCCCTACAGAGTGAAGGGGTTGCCGCCGGAGCTGTTTTTGACAGCAAGGACCTGCTGTTCGACCCTCACCTGATCGAGCGGGGCTTCTACGAAGTTGTTAACCACCAAGACAAAACCGGTATCCCACCGCTTCCCTACGCTAGCCGGCCCTGGAAGCTTTCAAAGACCCCCGCAGTGAAGGGTAAATCGGCCCCGTTGATGGGCGAGCACAACTCTTTGATTCTCGGAGAACTGCTGGGCAAGACCGCCGAAGAAATGACGGATTTTGAGAAGACCGGAATCATCGGATATGGACCGAAAGACCCGCGGCCGGTTCAGCGCCCATCCCTAGATGAACAGGTACGGCAGGGCCGCATGCAGCGTTACGAGGCTGACTTCGAACAACAGGTCAGGCGGGCGTTCCCGGAGTAGGCAGTTAACAGATAAGAGCTTAACGAGAAATTCCCCGACCTGCCTTATGAATCGAGGGATTTCTTTTTGAAACGAGGTTCGCGACCAATCTACTGAAGCACGAAGCCCTCGTAGCCTTTAGCTGCTACTTCTGCCCGCTTTGCCCGCATGGCTGGGGCGGTATCCGGGGCTGTTAGCAGGGCGCGAGCTTTTCCTGGTATGTTAGCTCCCACGAACCAATTGGCTGCTTTGGTCCGTAGGATTTTCTCCCCTTCGTCGTTGACGTGTTGGACCCAACCATCTTCGGCCTCAATGGTTGGTTCTATGCGACTAAATCCACTGTCGCGCACATGGGCTATGCACTCCGATACCCAGTCTATCAGCGGCTCGGCTGCCCGTACGAAATTTCCGACCGACGCGGCATTCACGGTGAAAAGGTTAGGGTACCCAGCGCTTGAGATTCCCATGTAGGTGCGAGGACCTTGTTCAAACTTGTCCTTCAGCAGCGCCCCACCTTCACCGTAGATATCGATGTTGAGGAGCGCGCCGGTCACAGCGTCATAACCGGTGGCGTATATGATGACATCCAGGTCATAATCGGAGGCGGTGGTCTTCACGCCGGTAGGGGTTATGCGCTCGATCGGTGCATCACGGACGTCGACCAGTAACACATTGTCACGATTGAAAGTGTCGTAGTAATTGGTCTCGCACGGCACCCGTTTTGCGCCGAACGTATGGTCCTTGGGTACCAGCAATTCCGCGACTTCCGGGTCATGGACCCGCTCGCGAATCTTATTCCGGACGAACTCTGCGTAGTCATCGTTGGCTTCTCCTGGAACCATAACGTCGTAGAAATTAGATAGCCATTTACCGAATCCCGGCTTCTGCCACAACGTCTCGTACTGATTGAGTCTTTCCTCCGGGGTCACTGACATGGCCGACCTCGGGTCGAACTCGTGCATAAACGAGCCAGCGGTTTCGTTGCAAATCCGAAATATCTCTGGATAATTTGCCTTTATCTCCTTCTGTGCCTCATCGTCGATGGGGCCGTTTCGGAGAGGTGCGCAGTAGTTGGCTGTCCGCTGGAAGACCGTCAGATGGGCAACTTCTGGAGCGATCATTGGTATGAGTTGAACAGCGGTCGCTCCAGTTCCTATGACTCCAACGCGTTTCCCAGCCAGGTCCATACCTTCCTTGGGCCATCGACCGGTGTGACACCACCGGCCCTTAAAATCATTAATCCCTTCGAACGCTGGTATGTAGCCAGCAGACAATAGGCCGACGGCCGTAACGAAGAATTGTCCCTTGACCAGATATCCGTCGGTCCCTTCTATCTGCCAGACATTTTCGTCTTCAAGGTAAGTTGCAGATTTGACGCGAGTCTTGAACCGGATGTCCTTACGAAGGTCGAATTTGTCGGCCACGTAGTTCAGGTAGCGTTCGTTCTCGGGCTGGCCCGAGTAATGCTCTTTCCAGTCCCATTCCTGAAGCAACTCTTCCGAAAATGAATACCCATAAGAGTAGCTCTCGGAGTCGAAGCGGCAACCCGGGTAACGGTTCCAGTACCAAGTCCCGCCTACCCCAGTGGCTTCGTCCAGGACCTGGACAGAGAGACCCAACTCTCTCATACGGTATAGCGCGTACAGCCCGGTCACTCCGGCTCCAATGACTACTACATCGTACTGTTCGATGTCTCCAGATTTAGCTGAAGCGGCTGCTGGTTGTTCCTGTAGAGAATCTGCCATGTCGTTACTCCTTCGGCTCTCTGGGTTATCGGTCTGATTTGAGAGGCTTTCTTCGTGCGACTACGACCAGCTCTTGGGGTTATGTCATATGGTAAGAATTTACACTGTTACAGAAGTGATAAAAATAGTCTAGATGGCAAAGGCTGGATATCCCTTGGGACTCCGGTGATGTGAGGGCTTTGTAGCTCGCGGTCCGCGTTTGGAATCGCGTAACGAAATTCTTCAGCTAGCGCTTTGGAATGAGCTGCTTTCTGTTGTTAACCCTGACTAGATTATGATTCCTCAGGGTGCGAGCTGGTCGCGATTTGGTTTAAAGCCCATGCCTGGCCTCGTAATCGCCGATGTCGTTCTCCATGCGGAGGGTAAGGCCGATGTCGTCCAGACCGTTGACTAAGGAGTCTTTGCGGGCGGCATCTATATCGAAGGAGATGGATATCTCTTCGCTTTCGTCCCAAACCTGTTGGCCAACCAGATCAACGGTCAACTCGATACCGGCGTCGGTTTCGGCTTTGTCCATAATCTCCCGCACTTGTTCGGAGGACAAGACTAAGGGCAGTACGCCGTTCTTGAAGCAGTTGTTATAAAAAATATCGGCGAAACTAGTGGATATGATGCATTTGATCCCGTAGTCGCGCAGCGCCCAAGGGGCATGCTCGCGGGAAGAACCACACCCAAAGTTAGGACCGGCAACGAGAACATTAGCATTCCTGTATTCCGGCTTGTTCAGGACGAAGTCTGGATTATCGGAACCATCAGCGTTGTAGCGCCAAGACGAGAACAGTGCTCCCTCGAAGCCTTTCCGTTCGATGCTTTTTAGGTACACCGCCGGGATAATCTGGTCGGTGTCGATATTGATTCGGTCGATGGGTGCAACCACACCGGTTATTTTCGTGAAGGCGTCCATGGTTTATCTCCTAGCTTAATGGGCCTAAAGGGCTCTGACGTCGACGAAGTGTCCGGCGACCGCCGCCGCTGCAGCCATGGCGGGGCTGACTAGATGGGTACGGCCGCCCTTGCCCTGTCTGCCTTCAAAGTTGCGGTTGGAGGTGGAGGCGCAGCGTTCGCCCGGCTTCAATATATCTGGGTTCATGCCCAGACACATGGAGCAACCAGCGACCCTCCAATCAACTCCTGCTTCTACGAGTATCTTATCTAGGCCCTCATCTTCGGCTTCTTTCTTGATCTTGGCCGAACCTGGCACCATCATGGCATAGACATCGTCGTGGACCTTCTTGCCCTTCACGACATCTGCGGCGGCGCGAATGTCCTCCAGTCGCGAGTTGGTACATGCGCCGATGAAGACCCGATCCAGTTTGATATCTTGAATCGCCATGCCAGCTTTCAGGTCCATGTACTCGAGGGCTCGGGTCAGGGCATCACGGGCGTTGTCGTCCTCTGCATCAGCAGGATCCGGAATCTTCCCAGATATCGGCGCCACCATCCCTGGAGTTGTACCCCAGGTTACATGGGGTTCAATCTCGGACGCCTCGAACTCCACCACTTTGTCGTACTTGGCGCCGGAATCAGTAGCCAGGGCCTTCCAACGTTCCACCGCAACGTCAAAGTCGGTACCTTGGGGTGCGAATTGTCGGCCACGCAAGTAATCAAAGGTCGTCTGGTCGGGGGCAATCATACCAGCCCTGGCGCCAGCCTCGATACTCATGTTGCAGACGGTCATTCGACCGTCCATGGACAGATTGCGGATAGCTTCGCCGGTATACTCGATGACATGGCCTACACCACCGTAAACGCCGATCTTGCCGATGATTGCCAGGATGATGTCCTTGGCGGTAACGCCACGGGGCAACTCGCCATTTACCCGCACCTCCATAGTGTCCGGCTTGAAGGAGCGGAGGGTCTGAGTTGCCAGAACGTGCTCAACCTCTGAGGTCCCGATGCCGATGGCGAAAGCCCCTAGAGCACCGTGGGTTGAGGTGTGGCTATCGCCGCAGACCACTGTCTTGCCGGGCTGGGTGTAGCCGAGGTCAGGACCAATCACATGGACGATCCCCTGCAATGGACTGAAACGGTCGTAGAGAGTGACTCCGAACTCCGCGCAGTTGCGGTCCAAAGCGTCCAACTGTTTCTTGGATATCTCATCGGTCACCGGAAGTGAGAGGTCCCAGGTGGGGGTGTTGTGGTCGGCAGTGGCGACGGTCAAATCAAGGCGTCGCACCTTCCGACCAGCGTCCCGGAGGCCGTCGAAGGCCTGCGGGGAGGTCACTTCATGGACCAAGTGCAGGTCTACATAGATAATCGGCGACTCGCCGGGCTGTTCTGCCACTATGTGGTCTTCCCAGATTTTTTCGAACATCGTCTTGGGAGGCATTTAGGTCTTCCTTAAGCAAAATCAGATTCGATTGCCCGGCCTTAGTTATTTAGAGAACACCACCAAGAAACCCACCCCACGCCTAAACCAGACGCCGGAAACCGCGACGTATTATAGCATCAAGAGGGATGGTAGCCATGGATAGGCCCTAGGACGCCGCTGGTAGAGCCGCCAACCGGTTAATGGTACACTGGCCCTACGCCTAAACCGGCGGGCCCAGAGCCCGTGTGACCGCCATCGGATTCGCCGCTAGACGGCCCCTCAGCGCCTGCCCTACATTGCACTTCATCCAGCCAAAACCCTGGGAGGAATATAGTAATGCCCGCAACCGACGCGGTAGTCCTACCCGAAACGGCCTGCCCCAGCAAATACCGCATTAAACTCCATCCCGATCTCACTGATTTCACCTTCGACGGCGAGCAAAGTGTTGACATCCAAGTCTTGGAAGCAACCTCTTCTATAGTGCTCAACGCTATGGATCTCAAGATCGAGAAAGCGACTCTTCACGCCATGGGAACCACTCTGACGACCCATGCGGTGAATTTCGACAAAGATGCCGAGACGGCGACATTGGAATTTGGAGAAACGATTCACGCTGGCGACGCGCGGTTGGAGATCGCCTTCTCTGGCGAACTGAACGACAAGCTGATAGGTTTTTACCGCTCCGAATACACATCCCAGGACGGCGAGACCCGGTACCTGGCAACCACCCAGTTCGAACCAACCGATGCCCGCCGAGCTTTCCCATGTTGGGACGAACCTGCGAAAAAGGCGACCTTNGAAGTGACACTGGTCTTCGACGATGAATACCAGGCCGTATCCAACACGCCGGCGGTGGAAGAGATNGTCCCCGGGCCCGGGCTCAAGTCGGTGCGGTTCGCCGAGACTCCCATCATGTCCACNTATCTGCTGGCGTTTGTTGTCGGCAACCTGTCGTCTGTGCAGGAAAGGGCGGCAGGCGGCACCGTAGTAGGCGTTTGGACGACCCCCGGAAAGGAGAACCAGGCCAGTTTCGCGCTAGACACATCGGTAAAATTACTGGGGTATTTCAATGAATATTTCGGCATCCCTTACCCCTTAGCAAAACTGGACCACATCGCCATACCCGACTTCGCCGCGGGTGCCATGGAGAACTGGGGCGCAGTCACCTACCGGGAGACAGCTTTGCTGGTCGACCCAGACAATTCTTCAGCCGGTACTCGGCAGAGGGTGGCCGAAGTCATCGCCCATGAGATGGCCCACATGTGGTTCGGAGACTTGGTGACCATGGAATGGTGGGACGACCTGTGGCTGAACGAGAGCTTCGCTTCCTGGATGGGCAACAAGGCCGTTGACTGGCTTTTCCCTGAATGGGAGATGTGGACCCAATTCGTGAATATGGACACCAACCGTGCGCTAAGCCTGGACGGCCTTAAAAACTCTCACCCCATCGAGCAAGCGGTTAAGAATCCGGCCGAAGTGAGCCAGCTTTTCGATGCCATCAGCTACAGCAAGGGCGCTTCAGTGATTCGTATGCTGGAGAACTTCCTCGGCGAGGAAACGTTCAGGAAGGGTTTGAACCGGTATCTGACCGGCAATATGTATGACAATGCGCGGACCGAGGACCTATGGTCAGCTCTGGAGGAAGAGTCGGGCCAGCCGGTGACCGCCATCATGGACTCCTGGGTAAAGCAGATGGGATACCCTGTGATTCAGGTGGAGTCCGAACGCAGCGGAAATCAGACTAGACTTTCGGTAACCCAAGAACGGTTCGTCTATGACCGGCTCCTGGGAGAAAGTGAGCCGGACACTGAAGTCTGGCGGGTCCCTATCAGCGCTAGCCAGGCAGGAGAGGATTCCGGGATTACCGTCATGGACGGACATCAAGCGCAATTGGATGTCCCGGGCGACGGAGCCGGCTGGGTCAAGGTCAACCCACTCCAGACGGGGTTCTTTCGCGTGAACTACAGCGCCGATGACTGGCAACGTCTAGTTGCCCCGATCGAATCTTTGGAACTGCACGCAACAGACCGGCTGGGTATCCAGAACGACGCTTATGCTTTGTCCCGGGCCGGACTATTGCCGGTGACTCAATTTCTCTCACTTGCACAGGCCTACCGAAACGAAGACGACGCATCGGTATGGAGTGACCTAGCCAGCAATCTGCGCGACATCGAGCAGCTGATCTCCGAGGAACCGATGCACGCGGCATACCAAGGTTTCGCTCGGGACATATTCGGTCCAGCGGCGCGTAAGATAGGCTGGGAACCCACGTCTAGCGAAGGCCATCTGGACGCCCTGCTCCGGTCTACTGTCCTGAGCCAGGCCGGTAGTTATCTGGATTCCGACGTGACCACCCAAGCCACCGACCGGTTTAATCAATATATGCAAGACCGGGAGTCCCTCGCACCCGATCTTAGAGGCGTCGTCTTCGCCCTAGCTGCCCAAGGCGGCGGGAAAGAAGTCTACGACCAGATCTGGCAACTGGAGGGTGAGACCGACCTTGCGGAAGAAAAGATCCGCCTGCTGATGGCTTTGTCCCGGTTCCAAGAACCGGAGATTCTTAACGCCGCTTTGGCCGACACCTTATCACCCAAGGTACGCTCGCAAGATAGCATCACATTGGTGGCCGGCGTGGCCGCCAACCCCAAGGGCCGCGACCTAGCCTGGGAGTTCGTGAAAGACAACTGGGTCGAGTTCGACCGGCGTTACGGCGGCGGCGGCTTCGGTCTTATGCGTCTGGTTTCTATCTGCAGCCACTTCAATTCTCAGCAGAAGGCGAACGAGGTGGACAGCTTCTTCGCCGAACACCCCGCGCCAGCCGCTGAGCGCACCATCCGCCAGGCATTAGAGCGGGTTCGCCTAAACATCAAATGGCTTGAACAGAACAGACAGGAATTATCCGACTGGCTCACCCAGTAGACGGTTGAACCAGTCGTACAAACTTGTAAGGGTAAGATAGGCGGATGTCATTAAAAAGAACTTCGGAGCCTGAAAACTGAACCGGCATTGGGAACTCTCAGACGATGAAGAAAGGACCTCTGTCAGCCGACTCCAACGTTCCGGGCTTTCACCGTCTCGGGAGAGGGATGGCATCGCCGCAAATCGATGGAGGGCTTTGCTCGTAAGCTGGAGGCCTTGCACAGGTCAGGAGAGTATGGAAAAGAGTTGGCCAAGTTATCTGAGGATTAGAATTTTCGTCGGAACATGAGTCTGATACACGCTTACCTTAGGTTCCCCCAGCCGTTGGCTGGTGCTACAATCGTAGCCTCGCGCTAGGCGAATCCCATCTATATNNTAAACATTTATGTCAACTAANTCNTATAACGATGAACTGAAATCGGCATTAGGTCAACGCTTGCTGGTGATTGACGGGGCCATGGGCACCGCCATCCAAGCCCTCAACTTAGGGCCCGACGACTTTGGCGGGGNAAAATACGAAGGATGCAATGAGTATCTGACGCTCACAAGGCCCGGCCTTATCGAAGATATCCACCGAAGCTACTTGGATGCTGGAGCTGACATTNTCGAGACCAACACTTTCGGCTCGACTCCGGTGGTGCTGGCAGANTACGAACTAGCCCACGAAGCCCGGCGTCTTAACCGGGAGGCAGCCACCTTGGCGCGCCGTGCTGCCGATGCCGCATCGACTCCAGACAAACCGCGGTTCGTTGCCGGTTCCATGGGACCAACCACGAAAACCATCTCGGTCACCGGTGGTATCAACTTCGAAGAACTAGCCGGCGACTACCACATCCAGGCTGCCGGGTTAATCGAAGGCGGCGTCGACCTATTGTTGTTGGAGACCAGCCAAGACACGCTGAACGTCAAATCTGGATTGGAGGGTATCGATCGGGCATTCGCCGAGTTAGGCAGGGAAGTGCCAGTTGCCGTACAGGGCACCGTTGAACCGATGGGCACTTTGCTGGCCGGTCAGGACGTTGAGGCCTTCTATANCTCTTTGGCCCACCGCGACTTGCTTTGGATCGGCCTGAACTGCGCCACCGGCCCCAACTTCATGACCGATCACATCCGAACATTGGCTTCTCTGTCGAAGTTCCCGGTTGCTTGCGTCCCNAACGCCGGTATGCCGGACGAAAACGGTAACTACAACGAGACCCCCGAAGCCATGGCCGAAACTGTCGGTCGGTTCGTCGAGTCCGGTTGGGTCAACTTGGTTGGCGGCTGCTGCGGCACCGTCCCCAGACACGTGGAATTGCTGGCTAGTTTGGCGTCTGGGAAGCCTGTCCGCTCCGGAATCGTCTCTGAGGAGACCCGGGTTTCAGGGATTGAAACACTGCTGGTGGACGACGAAGTACGACCGGCCATAGTCGGTGAGCGCACTAACGTCTTGGGCAGCAGGCGGTTCCGCCGCCTAATCGCTGAAGACTCNTTCGAAGAGGCCGCCGAGATCGGCCGCCGACAAGTAAGGAATGGCGCCCATATCTTAGACGTCTGCCTTCAGGACCCGGACCGCGACGAAGCTGCAGATGTGTCCAAGTTTCTTGACCTGGTAACCAAGAAAGTAAAAGCGCCCTTCATGATCGACTCCACGGATTCGGCAGTGATAGAGTTGGCGCTCAAAAAACTCCAAGGGAAGTCCATTATCAACTCCATCAACTTGGAAGATGGAGAAGTCCGGTTCCAGGCGGTCGTACCGTTGGCGCGGCGTTTCGGAGCGGCCCTGGTTGTCGGTTGCATTGACGACGACAAAGATCAAGCCCAGGCCATCACCAAGGAACGCAAACTGGAAGTGGCAGTCCGTTCTGCCAAATTACTCACTGANAAATANGGAGTGCCCATCGGAGACATCATCTTCGACCCCTTAGTGTTCCCTGTAGGCACGGGCGACGAAAACTACGTCGGCTCGGGCGCGGAGACAATAGAAGGGGTTCGGCTCATAAAAGAAGNGCTGCCCGGCGCTAAGACGGTGCTCGGCATCTCTAACGTATCGTTTGGCCTGCCGTCCGCAGGCCGGGAAGTCCTTAANTCGGTTTTCCTCTACCACTGTGTCCAAGCCGGGTTGGACATGGCCATCGTCAACTCAGAGGGCATGGAGCGGTATGCTTCCATCCCTGACAACGAACGAAAACTGGCCGAGGATCTTATCTGGTACCGGGGAGAAGATCCGGTGGCAGCATTCGCGGATCATTTCCGTGAGAAAGCCCCCAAGGCCACCTCGGAAGAGCGACTTAACCTGCCCTTGGATGAACGGCTCGCTTTAGCCATCATTGAAGGCTCAAAAGAGGGTCTAGCAGAGGACCTAGATGAAGCTCTAACCGGCCGATCGCCTTTGGAAATCATCAACGGCCCCCTTATGGATGGTATGGCCGAGGTGGGCCGTCAGTTCAACNCCAACCAGCTGATCGTGGCGGAGGTNTTGCAGTCTGCCGAGTCTATGAAGTTCTCGGTCAGCCATCTTGAGCCGCATATGGAGCAGTCGGAGACGGCGGTCAAAGGCAAGATCGTNCTCGCCACTGTGAAAGGTGANGTCCACGACATCGGCAAGAACCTGGTTGAGATCATCATGGGTAACAACGGTTACAAGATCATCAACCTCGGCATAAAAGTGCCGCCCCAAGACCTGATCGAAGCTTACCGGGAACACCAGCCCGACATGATTGGACTTTCCGGACTGCTGGTTAAATCGGCTACCATGATGGTGGAGACGGCGCAAGACTTCCGGCAGGCCGGCATATCATGCCCGGTGCTGGTAGGCGGCGCTGCGCTGTCCAACCGGTTCACCCGGCTCCGCATCGCCCCTGAATACGACGGAATGGTGGCNTACGCGCCAGACGCTATGTCTGGCCTTGCGCTGGCTAACACCATCCAAGACGCCGACGAGCGTGCCACGCTTATGGCATCTTTAGACGATGAAGCCGAGTCCATGTTGGCGGCCGACATCGCCTTAAGAGAGGGCGAAGACGACGGAGAAGATGTACCGCCGGCGCAGATGAGGCACGATTTNGACATACCCAATCCACCGGACCTACGGCTCCATGTCCTGAACAACCATCCTCTGGAAGAGATATTCCCACTCATCAACCCACAGATGCTCTACGTTAGACACCTAGGGTATAAGGGCAGGTTNACTGACGACCTAGAATCAGGCAAACAGGCAGCCATAGAACTCCAGGACTCCGTCCGTCGTGTGGAAGACCTTGTNTTGGCCCGGGAAGACATCCAGGCTAACGCCGTCATGAAATTCTTCCCGGCTAACTCCGACGGACAACGGATACTCATATACGGCTCGGAAGATACGCAGACCGCTGAGGAGTTTTACTTCGGTCGTCAATCCCAGAGAGATGGGCTGTGTTTGGCGGACTACCTGCGTCCCCAGGGAGACGGGCAGGTCGATTACATCGGCATGTTTGTCGTATCCATCGGCAATGGAGTCCGGCGACTNGCCGAGACCTGGATGGCTGAAGGACAGTTCTTGAACGCTCATATATTGCAGGCCCTGGCCCTGGAAAGCGCCGAGGCTTTCGCCGAATTACTGCACCAACAGATAAGACANATGTGGGGCTTGGGAGACCCGNCGGGAACAACTCCACAAGACCTATTCCGCACGCAATACCGTGGCAAACGGTTCTCATTCGGGTATCCGGCTTGCCCAAGATTGGAAGACCAGCAGCAGATTTTCCGAATGCTGGAAGTGCCATCCAACCTGGATGTGGAACTGACAGAAGGCTACATGATGGACCCCGAGTCATCGGTATCGGCTCTAGTATTCCATCATCCGGACGCCAAGTACTTCAACCTGAGTGAAAAGGACATCGAGCGGCTGGAAAAAGAGATCTCGCAGCGATAAACGGCGATAGCCGNGTTTTGTTCGCGCTGAGCCTGTCTATCCGCCGCACCGTCAACCAGGGTTGACGGAAACCTCTATCTTCGGCATATAGTCCATATNCCCCAACTGCCTGCCGGTGTTATTCATATTTAAATCTGGTGCCTGGAGACAACGTGGAGCCGATAACTAAGATTGCCGAATCCCTTGGCCTGAACCCCGACCATCTAGTGCCCTACGGCCGGTATAAAGCCAAAATATCCCTGGATGCCCTTAAGCCCCCCGCCGACTACCGTGGCAAANTAGTGGTGGTTACCGGNATCACTCCGACTCCNGCAGGAGAGGGCAAGACCACCACNGCCATCGGACTGACCCAAGGTATNGGCCGTCTTGGCCACAAAGTCTCTGTCAACCTGCGTGAACCCACCCTGGGCCCCATCTTCGGAATCAAGGGCGGCGGGACAGGAGGGGGTAAGGCCAGAGTTGTCCCGGAAGACGAGATCAACATTCATTTCACCGGAGACGCCCACGCCGTTGGCTCGGCCCATAACCTTCTAGCCGCGCTAGTAGAAAACGCTGTGTTCCGGGGTTCGGTTCCTGGCCTTAACGCCAGTGGGCTAATGTGGAACCGTGTCACNGATGCTTCAGACCGGGGCCTGCGGCAGATAGTCTCTGGGGTTGGCGGTTCCGGGTACGGNCCATTGCGNGAGGCCCGTTTCGATATAGTGTCTGCCTCTGAGATCATGGCCATCCTGGCCTTAGCCGACGGCCCTGAAGACCTGCGGGCGCGGCTGTCCCGCATCGTCGTCGGCGAAACGACCGACGGCGAGCCAGTTACCGTTGACCAACTGGCGGTGTCCGGGTCGTTGATGACTCTGCTACACCAGACCGTGATGCCCAACCTGGTCCAAACCATGGAAGGCCAACCGTCTATCATTCACGCTGGCCCCTTCGGCAACATCGCCCATGGATGCAGTTCCATACTTGCCGACAAGATGGCTCTAGGGTACGCCGATTACGTGATCACCGAGGCGGGGTTCGCCTCCGATCTAGGCTTCGAGAAATTCATGCATATCAAAACCCGACAGAGTGGACTCTTGCCTAGCGCCGCCGTGCTGGTGGCTTCTGCCCGGGCGCTTAAGTGGCACGGAGGCACCCGGCGGCGTGACCTTGGCAACCCGGATCCAAAAGCCGTCCTAACCGGCGGGGACAACCTTGCCCACCACGTCGGCATCGTCTCTGGATTCGGCCTGCCCTGCGTTGTTGCCATAAACCGATTCGGAACCGACAGCCCTGAAGAATTGGCGGCAGTGAAGCAGATCGCCATGGACTCCGGTGCTACCGCGGCAGTGGAATGTGATGGGTTCGCACAGGGCGGGGCCGGAGGAGAAGACTTGGCTCAGGCCGTGGTAGACGCTTCTCAGGTCGACCCACAAATCGCCTACGCATATCCTACAGACGGCTCTGCTGAGGAAAAAGTCTTGGCGCTGGCCCAGAAGATCTACAACGCAGCCGATGTCTCATGGTCTCCCGAGGCCCGCCGCAAGTTGCAACACTTCGAAGACAAGGGTTGGGGGGGCCTGCCCATCTGTGTGGCCAAGACCCACCTGTCTATATCTCATGACCAGACGCTGAAGGGACGGCCAAGTGGCTATACCTTCCCCATCACCGACATTCGCGCCTCCGTCGGGGCTGGCTTCCTGTACGCCTTGGCTGGGCGAATCGAGACACT
>NZUD01000020.1 GCA_002697005.1 Chloroflexota bacterium
GGCGTCGGGAAAGGTATGAAAAACCATCCCGCTGTATCTCTACGATTCAAGCCAGTGGATGGCTATTCATTGGAGCCCGAATCACCCCGGAACCAACTCGGACTGCGCTTCAGTGCCAAGGGCTCTAGGTTCAAAAACGATATACAGGTACAGACGCTCACGTCAGGGCCTCTGGGGCATGAAGCCGACGAGATCCGGGTGGGATGCCGGTTGGAGTTCCCTGAAGGCGCAGGCACTCTAACTATCACGTCCTCCGACGTCAACGTCCAGCCCAAGTTAGATTACCAGTTCTTAGTCGAGACATCGGACCGGACTAGACTGAGGGAGGCTGTTCGAAGGTGCGCGGAATTATTCGAAGACCCCGGTTTCCAAGCAGTCATCGACAGTCGTATAGCCCCTACAGCGGACCAGCTAGCCTCTGATGAACTGCTGGACAACTGGCTGGACAGCACCTTGTCCATAGCCGGCCACACCTGCCGCACTTGCAAGATGGGCCCGGCATCCGACCCACAAGCTGTAGTCAATCAATACTGCCAGGTCCATGGCGTCTGGGGGCTAAGTGTGGTCGACGCATCTGTGATGCCAGAGATTCCAACGGCCAACACCAACGCCACTACCATCATGATTGGAGAGAGAGCGGCTGATCTTATCAGCAAGAACGGGTAAAAATGGCTAGTTTATGGGTACCTGGTGATAGGAGACGCCGGTCTGGGGAGACAGGTCCACCACCGTCACTTCTCCAGCGCCAGGACTACCGATGGGACCCAACGGACAGCCTGAATACACGGCTGTCGTATTCCCCTGGGATACATCCACATGGCGGTCCCAGTGTCCCAGTGCAAGATAATGGCAGCCAGCCGCAGCTACCTCTTGAGGGTAGATCGGGGAAGACCGCATATCGCGGTCCTCATCGTAATGGAAATGGCCATGGGCCAACGCCACCAGCCAGTTATTCTCAACAGGCAACGGCATACCCTCCAAAGGCTTGAAAGCCGGGGTATGCATGGGCATGGCCCGGCCCCAGAGGTCAATACCCATGCCCGGGAAAGACAGTAGCTCGCCCTCAGCCCTCTTTAGGACAAACAAGTTTTCCGGAGCGTTCCTGAAGGGTTCACGGTGGTAGACCGAGGTCTCGTGGATGAGGTCGTGGTTTCCAGGCAAGACCACCGCAGGTGTATCCAGGCGGGCCATCTGCGTTAAAAACCATTCCAACACGTCATCTGAGACGCGCTCGTTATCGAAGACGTCTCCCACCATCAGAAGCATATTCCCGGCGTTGCCGGAAACGGCATCCACTACAGAAGTCAAAGCATCGGTCGACTGAGGATGACCGGTAACGTCGCCCAGATGGATATCAGAGGTATGTATCAGGCGTAGCTTGTTGGAAGGCATATTCTAAATCCAGGATAAACACCGTGGCCACAATGTCACAACGGCTCGGGTTATTTACCGTCCCCTCCAATCACCCCGCGTGAGATGAGATCAGCGATTTGGTCTTCAGAATATCCTGCCTCTCCCAAAACTTCCTCGTTGTGTTGACCCAGCATCGGCGGCACCCGCCGTATAGAGGCCGGAGAGTTGGTTAGCTTCAACGGAGAGCCGGGAAATCTCAGCTCCGGAACCTTTGGATGCTCTACGGTAGCAATCATGTTGCGGGCTAAGACCTGAGGGTTAGAGACAACTTCTGAAACGGTATTGATAGGTCCGCACGGCACTCCTGCCGCCACGATCAGGTCTACCCAGTGGCTGGTGGTGTTCGCAGAGAATATGGCGTTCAGNTCGCTTACGCACTCAGCTCTGTGCTCCACACGGTCGGTGTTGGTGATATAACGCGGGTCGTTCACCATATCTGCGTGGCCGATAGCCTCGCACATTCGNTCCCAAAGACCCTGATTCGCACAACCAATAATGAATTGGCCGTTCGACGAATTGAAGCTCTGGTAGGGCACCAGACTCGGATGACCTGAACCCATGCGTTTGGGTTCGACCCCTGTGCCCATAAACCCTGTGGCGTGGTAGCTGAGTGCAGCCACCTGTCCATCCAACAACGCCGACTCCACCCATTGACCTTCTCCTGTTTGGTCTCGCTGCCGGAGCGCCGTCAAGATAGTCCCATAGGCCATCATGCCGGTGAATAGGTCGACCAGAGAGAAGCCGATCCTGAGAGGCGTGCCTTCGGGGTCTCCGGTCAAACTCATGAGNCCGCTGTAGGCCTGGATCAGTAAGTCGTAACCAGGCATGTCAGACATAGGGCCTGTGCGTCCGTATCCGGATATGGAGCAGTACACCACGCCCGGGTTTATCTTTTTGATAGCTTCGTAGCCCAGACCCAACCGATCCAAGGTCCCAGCCCGGAAACTCTCAATCATNACATCGGCGTCGGCGGCCAGGTCTTGCACGATCTTTAAGCCCTCNGGCTCCTTGAGGTTGACGGANAGGCTACGTTTGTTACGGTTGAACGTGAGGAACTGGGTGCTCTCNCCGTTAACGAAGGGAGTCCAATGCCTTGTNTCATCCCCGCCGGTGGGCTCTTCGATCTTGACGACCTCCGCGCCCATGTCCCCCATAAGCATGGTACAGAACGGTCCTGCCAGTGTGCGGGTCAGGTCCACTACCTTGATCTTATCCAACGCCGCAGCCATATCATNTCTCCTGGAGNATCGAGTCGGTGGGTTTATTCAGGCGTGCCTGNACGCTCGGCGATTATAGCATGTGNAAAACCAGNGCCCNTCGTTGACCCCTAGGTCTACCGGTGCTAGCGTCAACGTAGTATGAGTCAACAACCACCAAAGTTAATCGTTCTTGGCGGCATAAACATGGACCTGGTCACNTTTTCGCCTCGGTTCCCCAGACCTGGTGAGACCGTAGTCGGCAGCCGTTTTATAACTTACGCTGGCGGCAAGGGCGCCAACCAGGCCGTGGCCGCCGCCAAGATGGGGGCCTCGTCGATGATGGTAGGGAAAGTTGGCGGAGATATCTTCGGACCACAGTTGTTGAACGGTTTAACAGCAGCCGGGGTAAACGTCTCAGGTGTGGCCACAAATCCCGACGTGAGTTCCGGTATAGCAGTGATCAGCGTCGATGAGACGGCCCAGAACTCCATCACTCAGATACTTGGGGCCAACGACACCTGCGGGACGGAACAGGCGTCCACTGTGAAGCAGGAATTGCCTGGAGCGGCTGGCTTGCTGCTACAACTAGAGACGTCCATCGGATTGTCGTTGGAGGTTGCGTATGACGCTAGATCCTTGAGCGTCATGGTTATGTTGGACCCCGGCCCCGTCAGACCATTGCCCGAAGAGTTCCTGAGAATTTGCGATGTGATAACCCCCAATGAGACCGAGGCGCAGGCTCTGGTAGGTTTCCCAGTGACTGGGCCTGAATCGGCAACCAAGGCGGCATATGCCCTTCTGGAGCGTGGCGTGGGCGCAGCCGTGATTAAGCTGGGCTCTCAAGGCGCGTATTTCGCAGATGCAGATAACCAAGGAATAGTCCAGCCTTTCCAAGTGGACGCAGTGGACTCCGTAGCCGCCGGGGACGCCTTCAACGGCGCATTGGCTGTATCTCTCGCCGAGGGTAAAACTCTGGAGGAAGGGGTGACCATCGCTTGCGCAGCTGGAGGATTGGCCGTCACTCAGACTGGAGCCCAAGACTCTATGCCCGAACGAGTATCTGTCGAAGACTTGATTCGAAGTCAGCGCCGCTGAACCCGCCTGAATAGATAGGCGACCGTCAGAACTAGGATTGAAGCAACCCAGATCAGAGCAGCCAGGGTTAATACCCACCAATACGGCGGCCAACTGATCCCACCGGCTATTCCGACACAAGTGATTGCCGTTGCCAACGCTGAGACCTTAACCTGAAAGCTCCGGGACAGCCTGCCTGGTTCGGCATCCACTGCTGCAGCATATGACAGGACCACACCCAGAGTTGTGATGATAGCGGCGCTCTTCCAAAAGGCGTCTGAGTTAGGCGTGCCCCAAATTCCCGTCAGCAAGACCAGTACCGCGGCAGCAGCAGTCAACAATGCGAGCCGCGCCACTCTTGAATCGGGTCTGCGCTCGGCTGACCAAGCCGGAGCCAGACTGGTGAAGAAGTACCCATCCAACAACAAGGCAGTTAGCAGAAAGCGGCCTCTGGTCTTAGTGTATTCNCCCAGAACGACGATAGTGACGACTATCAACACAGCCACCACGAAAAACANTATGAACCCAATNCCGTATGATTTGGGTGTNATAATCCAGTTAAGGTTCATGCCGATTCGTGAGATGCTNATCTACTCCTCGGATTTCAAAGCGTCACGGCCTTTGGACGAAAGTCGTTCGGGCACGGTCAGGGCACATTATAATCAGGCGCACGCAGGAACGCGCCGCCGAGGAAGCCGGATTAAAAGAGAGTCATTGATTGAACCGAGTGGATAGATTCTGCCCGTCCTGTGGCACCGCGTTGTTGACCAAAGAGGTTTTTGGTCAACANCGTCCAGTGTGCCCGGAGTGCGATCGTATAATATTCTACGACCCCAAAGTGGCCGTAATATGCGTCGTGCCACGTAATGGCAAGGTATTGATGATTCGCCGCGGTACCGACCAAGGCTACGGACTATGGGGGCTGCCCGGCGGATACGTTGATCGGGGCGAAGTAGTTGAGCAGGCCGCTGCCAGAGAGGTCTGGGAAGANACNGGTCTGAAGGTTGAGCCTGGAGACCTGATTGGGTTGTTCTCAGAGTCAGGNGACCCGGTCATAGTCGCTGTCTTCGTTGCCAGTGAAATCGGAGGAGAACTCGAGCCGGGACCAGAGGCGTTAGAGGTTGGATTTTTTCCAGTGGATGATCTGCCTGAATTGGCCTTCCCAAGAGACCAAAATGTCCTGGAAATATGGCAATCGGCTGAGGGAAACAAAGGGTGAACTAAACCACGTCGCCTACTTGATCCTAGCAGGCGACGATTCGGAGAATGGAGTAAATATTAATGTATATTAAGCGCCATTCCCCATTCAGTCGAACTTCCACGCCTCAACCACTAATTTGGGAAATAAAATGCACCACCCAAAAAGGTCATCCTGACGGAGCATAAGGAGACGAGAGGGTCGCATTTCCAACCCTCCTGTCATAATGTTAAATGAATGGTCTCAGTCTCAGTCAAACCTTTCGTACTTCAGGGCATTCTCGCGATAACTTCAACTTCTATTCTGAAGACTGGGTCAGCTAGCCCTGAGCAAAGTATCAACGTGCTCACCGGCAGATCGTTGTCCGGAACAAACCTGGACTTGATTACTCGGTACTCCGGAATATCTTCCCGATGGGTCATGAACACGTTCATCTTCATGATATGATTCATATCTGTGCCCACCGACTCCAGGGCAGTACGCACGTTCTCGAATGCTTGCTCTGCCTGAGCGGCAAAATCGTCCTCACCCACGGTCTTCCCATCGCTGTCTCTGGCCAACTGCCCGGCCACGTAAACCGTCTTTCCGTCTTTGACCACATGACTGTATCCCGGAGGATTGGCTAACGCCTCTGGGTTCCTTCTTTCTATCTGCATCGTTATCTCCTTCGGCCTAGTCGTTGAGGATGATATAGACAGCCTCTGACGGGCTGAGGTCCAGGTGGGCGTGACCTTTTCCAGTCACGTCATCCATAAGCCTCACATCTCCGGCCCTGAGAATCTGTTTGGCACCGTCACTGGTAGTGATCTCAACTTCGCCAGACAGGTGAACTATCAGCCGCCGTTCCGGAAGAGGGTGCAACGGCATATCCCTGGTGCCGTCAAATTTTTGCACTTTAACCTCACTGACATTGATCATCGCTCCCAACTCAGGATGATCTTCCAGCCGCAGCTCTTCTATGTGGCTCTCGCCATCACTATCTGGGAAAACCCGATACATCGCCATAGCACCTCTCTGCTCCGCGCCGCAATAATTCTAGATTAGGGCCTATCCAAGTCAGTGAGATCNATTATGCCAGAATATACACTAGGAGAATCAGAAGTGAGCATCCTTCTGCGATACTCATCGGTATGGGCCAGATTGACAACATTGGCTGGTCTCCTCAAAATGGCCACAACTTAATNTGGAACCACTTAGAAATTTCTCGGAGGGATTTAGATATGCCTGGAAAGACTCTGATATATGTGGGCGCAGAAGCTGACGGACTCTACCGCAAAGAAGAATCNGACGGGANGTGGGAGAAACTGGCTAANGGCATGCCGCCTTCACCCCAAGTGCGNGCGATAGCCATNCACCCCAACGACGNCAAAANCGTCTTCGTTGGCACCCAACGCGGCGTTTACCGCTCGAAGGACGGTGGCGACAGTTTTGAGCGCATGAACATGACCGAAGGCCGTCACGTTTGGGCTATCAAATTCCATCCCAACGACCCCAACATCATGTTCCTTGGTACAGAGGGAAGCGAAGTTTTTAAGNCCACCGACGGCGGTGAGAATTGGAGCCACCTGGCCACGATCATCAATCAAGATTCCGTCCAGATGGCCTTTGCAACCCGTATCCTAGGCATCGGAATCGAAGCCAATAATCCGGACCAGATGTATGCCGCACTCGAAGTGGGCGGAGCTGCCCACAGCCCAGATGGCGGCAAGTCCTGGACAATTGTGAACAGCGAATTCGCCGGCGACGTAGACCTCATGGACCTCCATGGNGTCACCGTAGGATCCGCCGACTCTTCCTCAGTGTTCATCTCCAACCGTACCGGTGTGTGGCGGAGCCGGAACCGGGGCGCCAACTGGGACAATCTGAATTTCGAAAAGTTCACCGATATCTTCTATTCCAGGGGAGTAGAGTCCGCCCCAGACGACCCCAATACNCTCTACGCTTGCGTAGGNCTNAACTTCGGCAGCCAACAGGGCGGCGTTATGCGTTCAACCGACCAAGGTGACACATGGGAGCGCTTCGATAAAGGCGTGNATCCCGTCAGCACCACTTTCGGGGTGGCCATAAACGAGCACGCTCCGGAACAGGTGTACTTCTGCACNCGACAGGGCGAGGTATTCGGCACCCGCGACGGCGGCGANACCTGGTCTTCCCACGTGCTTCCTGAGATGGCNGGGAGCGTNAAAGCGATCGCCTGCGCNTCCGCATAGTCGTGGTTTCCGGCCTNATCGAACCTGAGGACAAATGACCGACCCGAAATCGAAGGATCCGGCAGCAGCGGCAGCGGCCCTAGCGCCCCAAATCCGGGCTGCAAAGGGCGATATTCAGTTCAGGAGCGCGCTGCCGGATCCTCTGATTGAAGCCATGTCTGAGGCCAACCTCTTTCAGCTCTTCGTGCCCGGGGCCATCGGAGGGCCACAAACAGACCCGATCACGGCATTCCGGGCTGTCGAGGAGCTTTCCAAAGTGGACGGGTCGGTGGGTTGGTGTTCTTTCGTAGCAAGCGCGATATCCATGTATGCTGCTTGGCTACCACCAGAGTTGGCTCGCGATCTATTCGGGCAACCTATTGACATACGTGCCGCTGGTTCCTTTCGGCCCACTGCGAACGNCAGACATGTGGCTCAAGGATATCAAATCGGCNGTCGATGGAACTACGTTAGCGGGTCGGACCACGCCAACTGGCTGATTCTCAACTGCAACATNTTGGACGATAGCGGCCGCGTGTTAGATGATCAGGGGCATCCGGTCACCCGGATGATGATCGTACCTAGATCGGCGGCGGTCNTAGAGAAGACCTGGTCGACCATGGGCATGCGTGGTACTGGTAGTAACGACGTGGTGATCCAAAAGCAATTCGTACCGAAAGAACACACCTTCTTGCTTTACGATTCAGCTGCCACTGATGGTCCTTACTACAACCCGCGCTTAGTCACCACCATCAGTTGGTCATTGATCTCGGCCATGGCTCTTGGGATCGCCCGGGGGGCCATGAACGCCTTCGTCCGCATGGCAACCGAATCTGGCTCAACGACGTCGCCAACGTTGATGCGGGACAGGACTCCAGCCCAAACAACGGTGGGAGAGGCCGAGGCCATCATCAGCGGGTCGAGGGCCTATGTGTTAAACAAAGTAGAAGCGATATGGGAAGGCGCGTGCCGAGGAGATTCAGACCCTGGCCCTCGAGTGTTGCAAGCAAGGCTGGCCATTACCCACTCCATGCGCGAATCAATGCGGGCTGTTGATATGTTGTTCGGCACCGCTGGGACAAACAGCATCCATGAGAGTAACGATTTGGAACTCTACTTCCGGGACATCCACACAGCCTGCCAACACATCGCCGGGCTGCACTCCAACTTCGAGTACGGAGGGCAAATACTGATGGGCCTACCGCCNGGGGCGTCAGGGTGGTAGCAAAAACNCCTTAGATCTTACCGGTCAGACTCTNCAACAAGTCGTTCGACCTCGCCAGCGAGGCGTCTTCGTCACTCCCTACAGGGAATACGGATGCCAGAAAATCAGTGGCTCCAGCATCTGCGTAGGCCTTTAGCTGCTCGGCAACCTGGTCTTCATTTCCTATGAGAGCCACTTCTGAAGGTCCCTCAACCCCCTCAATGTCCAGCATCCTCCGGTAGTTAACAAGCTGACCGTATCGTTCAAAAANCCGAGCTGCTTGTTCCCGTCCCTCTTGAGAGTCATCGGTGACGGCCAGAGGCATGCCGACGCAGATACGCGGGGACCGCCGATTCGCCGTATCGGCCGCGCGGCCGATGCGCGGAGCCACATGNGACTCAATCGTCTTAGGACCCGCCATCCAAGTNAATGTCCCATCTGCCTGCTCACCGGCAACNCGCAACATTTTCGGCGCCAACGCCGCGATTATGACGGGAACCTTAAGCGAACCAGGCACTTTTATTTGAGCTTTTACATTGTAGAAAAGGCCTTTGTGATTAACCGTGCTGTCATCTAAAAGAGGTCTAAGAACATCNAGGTATTCGCTCATGTTCTGAGCAGGGCTTTCGTATGATAGCCCCATTACGTCTTCGACCACAGGACGGTGGGACAAGCCCACGCCAAGGGTAAAGCGGCCTCCCGACGCGATNTGGGCCGTCTGGGCATGTTTGGCCAAAGCCAACGGATGAATCGAGTATATGGGCACTACCGCACTGCCCAATTCGATAATGCTGGTCTTTGACGCGGCCAGCGATAATGCAGTGAGGGCATCAAATCCTGGCCCCGCGGACACCTGCGGGAACCAAACGCTATCGAACTCGTCCNCCTCCGCTTTTACGACCATCTGGATAAGGGTAGGAAGTTCAACCGNCTCGCCCCTAGCCCCGATAATCAGTCCGATACGCATAAACCCTCCATCAACTCACGANCAGCGTAGATTCGTCCAAGTCACCCAAATTCCGTTAAAGCATCCGTACTCATACGAATAAAGCTCCGTTGCACCGNGCTAAGGGCGAACCCAGGTTTCGGACCAGGCTAGGCAGGCAGAACTACTGTCTTTGTCACCACGGCGATCGGTGACAACATTGCCTTGAGCCGCATCTCCGTTGATTGTCAGTTGGGCTTTTCGGGCTGGGATGAAACAGCTATAGACGCCGTGTGGCCGCCCAGAAGCGCTGCCAGCTGGCACTACCAGCATGTAGGGCTCCATGAAATCGTGCCAGGTCAAGGCAATCTCATCCTCATCGCTGATCACAGTTTCCGTCCAGAAGGTGCTGGGGTTCCCCTTCTTGGTGAATTCAGCTTCTACCACCGGCATGGTCTGATCNGCAAAATCAGGGTAGAGCAGACTTTCTATCTCTTCTTGGAGCCAGCGGGCCAGGGCGATGTTATCGGAATAGATTCGGACCTCGCCATCTATGAGTTCGCTCTGTAGGAATAAAACGTGTCCGGGGCCGCCTGGAGACCACAACACTCGCCAATGGCTGGCCCTAGTTGTTTCGCTCTCCCCTGAACCTTCTGTGAGGCGGATAAACGAGTTCTCGCCGGTAAGGCGGATCTTGTTGGGATCGGTGGGGTTCGTAGTGGCCATCGTTGGGCCTCCTTAGTTTTTTCTGAACCACAGGTATGGCTGAGAGTGGCGACATGGTAGCACCGAAAGGTGTGGCAGGCTAGGTGGGGACGACCTATCGACATAGCGGAACCGGAGGGGCCAAGAAAAAGCGGCCACCCGGTGTGGGTGGCCGCTTAAATACACNTAGCTAGTCCAGATTAGCTAATTCTTGGNAGGGAACCAGTCCTGCTTCCANGGAAAGTCGCCGTTGGCGTCGTCGTAGGCAGGTCCGCCNGCGTCCACCCGTTCCCTGTAAGGNCTTGTGATGGGCTCGCTGTAGGGATAGATCCCACCCTCGTAGACCTCTGGGCCTTTCTTGAAGTGCTTGGCCTGCTCGGTGGTCTCAACGAACGGAGCGTTGATGTCGTAGAGCTGGTCCACGGTCTTGGGCCTGGGGCCTGCCTTGGAGACGTGACCATAGAGTTCACGGCCCATGATCCGCTCGGCGGTCCAGACACAATCGATCAACTTATCGATATCCACGCCGGTTGGGATACCCATGTCGTCCATCATATGAAGCAGGTCTTCAGTAGGGGCCATGCCAGTGGCACGGCCGTTGCCGCAGTAGGGGCAGCCTCCGAAGCCGCCGATGGTCCCATCGATCTCCAGGGTGTCGTCTGGACCGAGGATTTTCATGGCAGCGTAAGCTGAGGCGATGGCCATGTTCCGGCCGTTATGCAGGTGCAGGCGGATGTGGTTAATCTCAGGCCACATCTCCTTCACGCGGTAAACACTCTCTTCAACCTTTGCAGGTGTGCAATGGCTCATGGGATCTCCCATTGAAGCGCTGCGCACGTCGATTCCNACCTCATCCCACATGCTGTGCTGGCGTTCTAGCATGGTCATCAGGTTATCTACAGGGAACTCGCCCATGAAGTTNGAACCCCAGCTTGCGTTGGTACCGATTCCAGCCTCTTTGATGTTCAGTTCTTGNGCCTGGGCGATGACCTGCGGCCAGCGCTCCATCTCTTGCATCTGGGACCGGTTCGTGTTGCGACGGACAAATACGTCGCACATGTGGACGTTGAGCCTGGGATAGGCATCTCGCTCGATCGTCAGNGGTGGAGAGTATGCCCGAGCACGCTCAACGCCGCGCGAGTTGAGCGCCAAGGCCGTGTATGTGACGCCGGGCTTGGGCTTGAACCTGGTTACGATCTCGTCGATGCGCTCCATCTGAGGGGTCCACTTGGGGCTCACGAAGGAACCGACGACAATCTGCTGAAGGCCGGTCTCGGAAAGCATGTCCAGCAGTTCGACCTTGTCGTCAACCGAGATGTTTTGGTCTTCGATCTGCATGCCTTCACGCATGCCTTCTTCCTTATANTTAACCTTCGGCCAATCTGCCATCGAATCCTCCTTANTCGGGGCGTGTCTGAATCGGCTATATCTTCGCGTGTTTTGAACCGCGCTGACGCGCTAGTTGCAAGGCACTCTTTACGAGTGANTCCATTGTGCCGGATTGTATGGCGGCCACAGATTCATGTCAAGAAATCGATGAGCGAAAAGACACCTCAGCAACCAAGAGCCAGACTAGCCAGCATGATATTGACACCNCTCCTAAGGGACTTCTATAATCCTGTCCTGCCCGGTAGACGGGCGCCACGATTAACAAACTAATCATCTAGGCACGTAGGGGAGCTCGGTTTAGCCGGGCTGAGAGGGCGGCCATAAATGCCACCGACCCCAGCGAACCTGATCTGGGTAATGCCAGCGGAGGGAAACGGACTAGAGTGCTAACTGTAATGTTAGGCCGCCAGGACTCGTTCGTTGGCGGCTTATTTTTTGCCCAAAATTTCAGGTTATCCGCGGATGGTTAACGGATATGTCTTAGAACTATTTGGGGAGGAGNCATTCAGACATGATTAGGTCTACAGCGATTCTAGCGATAGTAGCGGCCCTGATCCTGCTGGTAATGGCTTGCGGGTCTGATACGGCAGTGCCAGAAGCCACATCCGCACCGCCCAAGGCGACAGCAGTACCAGCGCCCAAGGCGACAGCAGTACCAGCGCCCAAGGCGACAGCAGTACCAGCGCCCAAGGCGACAGCAGTACCGACACCCGCGCCGGGTAGTTTGGTGGTCTTGACCAACGACAGCTTCGACATCGGCAAAGAGATTATCGCCCAGTTCGAAAAGGACAATAATGCCTCNGTAACCATTCAAAAAGCCGGATCATCCGGCCAGGTGTTGAATCGGGCCATTCTCGAAAAGGGAAACCCCTCCGGCGACCTCCTCTACGGCGTGGACAACACATTCTTGAGCCGGGCTCTTCGGGAAGAGATCTTCATCAAATACAAGTCCGGACAGATCAATAATATTCCAGCACAGTTCATCTTGGACGACACATTCCATGTTTCACCTGTTGACTACGGCTACGTCAACATCAACTACGACATCGCGTACCTCGACGATAAGGGCTTAGCCCCGCCNNCAAGCCTTGAAGTCCTGACCCAGCCGGAATGGGACGGACGCCTGGTGGTAGAGAANCCTGCGACATCTACCCCCGGTCTAGCCTTCTTGATAGCAACGGTCTCTTACTTCGGCGAGGATGACGACTACGATTATTTGGACTTCTGGGCAGGCCTGAAAGAGAACAACGTGGCGGTGAAGGAAGGATGGTCCGAGGCTTATTACACTGACTTCAGCAAGTACGGCGGGGATCGGCCCCTGGTAGTGAGTTACGCCACCAGCCCGGCTGCCGAGCTTTTCTTCTCGGAGGGCGCTTACGAAGTGCCACCCACCGGGAACGTGCTGGTGGACAAAGCCACCTTCCTCCAAATAGAGGGCATCGGAATCCTAAAAGGGACCAAAAACGAAAGCCTGGCCAAGAAATTCATTGACTTCGTCCTTGACCTGCCATTTCAAGAGGATATCCCGGGCCGGATGTTCGTTTATCCCGTAAATAGCAAAGCTCAAACACCGGACTACTTCCAGTACGCAGAGGTGCCAACCGCACCGNCAGATATCAGTGCCGCAACAATAGACGCCAAACGGGACGAGTGGATAGACGCCTGGACTTCGGTTGTCATTCGCTGATTTGAGTAACCGGCCAATAACCCTACCAACAGCTTCATTGGCCGGTAGTCCAGCAGAGGTAAACCAGTTGTGACTGCCGGCCGTTTACTGCTTCTAGTCCCCTTGGCCTACTTGGCAGTATTTTTTGCCTATCCTCTGGGATCGATCCTGGAAAGAAGCCTGGGGGGAGATAGCGGCTTTGGCTTCGACCCTTTCCGAGTCTTGCTGAGCGACTCTTATTACCTGGGACGCATCTGGTTCACAGTATGGCAGGCCGTGGTATCAACGTTACTGACCCTGNCAGTCGGTCTTCCTGTAGCATTTCTCTTTGCTAGATATGAGTTTCCTGGCAAGACTCTCCTGAAAGCCGTCTCGACCCTACCCTTCGTCATGCCCACCATCGTGGTCGCCATGGGATTCACGGCGTTGTTCGGCTCCCAAGGCATCATCAATTCCACCATGATGTCTATGTTCGGCATGGAAGAACCNCCAGTCAGAATCAGCAATTCCCTTACCATCATTTTCATGGCCCACGCCTTCTACAATTACNCNATCATCGTCCGGATAGTCTCGGCCCTCTGGTCCAACCTAGACCCGAGCCTGGAACACTCCGCCAAGGTGTTGGGAGCCGGGCCGATACGCACTTTCTACCACGTGACTCTCCCAATGTTGCTACCCGCCATCGTTTCAGGGTCGCTACTGGCCTTCGCTTTCTCCTTCACCAGCTTCGGNGTGGTATTGGTTCTTGGTGGCCCTGAGTTCGCGACCTTAGAGGTCGCTATATACGAGTTAACGGCCAAGCTCTTCCGGCTGCCTCTTGCGGGTGCTTTAGCTATCGTTCAATTGGGTTTCACCTATCTGTTCTTAGTGCTTTATGCCAGATTCCAGGAGCAATCGGTCGTGCGCATGGACCTTAAACCCCGAGACGCTACCACGAAGCAGGCCACAAAATGGAAGGATAAAGTTTTCGTTGTTGGGATGATGCTGATGCTTCTGGGTATGCTGTCCCCTCTGATTGCCCTAGTGGTGCGGTGGTTAACCATCGACGGAGGATTTGCCACGGCCCATATGGCCAACCTATTCGGCTCNGACAGCAGAGGGTCATACTTCCACCTATCGCCATTAAAAATCATCTGGAATTCCCTAAGATTCGCCCTGACGACTGTGGCTATATCTCTAGTCATCGGCACGATCATCTCCTATTTCATAACCAATGCCAGACGCAGGTGGAGAAACTTCTCAGATGCCCTAGTCATGCTGCCATTGGGGGTTTCTGCGGTTACACTGGGCTTCGGGTATATCATCGCACTTGGACGGCCACCTTTGGACTTGCGCGGTTCATGGCTCATATTAGTGATTGCCCACAGTCTTGTGGCCTATCCGTTCGTGATCAGGAGTCTTTTGCCGGTGCTTAAAGGCATGAACCCCAACCTGAGAGAGGGGGCAGCAGTGCTTGGTGCCACCCCGATGAAGGTCTTCATGCTGGTCGAACTGCCTTTAATCGCGCCTGCCTTATTGGTTGGAGCAACGTTCGCTTTCGCCGTGTCCATGGGTGAATTCGGAGCCTCTTTAATCTTGGTACGGGCCGAGTTCACCACCATGCCAGTAGCCATCTTCCGGTTCCTAGGGCTGCCGGGCTCCGCAAACCTAAGCATGGCATTAGGCATGAGTTGTCTCCTGATGGCAGTGGTCTCCATCGGTTTTATCGCAATCGAGCGGTTCCGATATAAAGGCGTGGGTGGCTTCTGATGCCTATCCTTTCTGTCTCAGGACTCCGTAAGGCTTACGACGGCATGCCTGCTGTTGACGACGTCTCTTTCTCTGCTGATCCGGGCGAACTCCTTTGCCTGCTTGGACCAAGCGGCTGTGGCAAGACCACCATGCTGCGTTTGCTGGCTGGTCTGGACGAACCTGATGCAGGAACCATGACCTTTGAGGGCCGCGACTTGAATGGCTTGCCCACGCAACAGAGGGGGGTCGGCCTGATGTTCCAAGACTTGGCGCTCTTCCCCCATATGGACGTGTTCGGCAACGTGGCTTTTGGCCTCCGGATGCAGAAACTGCCTTCAGTCCAGGTATACACAAGAGTCCACGAGTTGCTGGATTTGGTGGAGATGCCCAGCTACGCCCACCGCAGGGTCCATGAACTTTCCGGCGGCGAACGGCAAAGGGTGGCTCTGGCCCGGTCNCTGGCGCCTGCNCCNAAACTACTCATGCTGGACGANCCCTTGAGTTCNTTGGACCGAACGCTCCGAGAAGGATTGCAAAGTCAGGTGNGACGCATCCTGAAAGAGGTGGGAGTAACCTCAATCTATGTCACCCACGATCGNGATGAGGCCTTCACCATGGCCGATCGCTTGATATTCATGAACCANGGCAGAATCATCCAAACGGGCACGCCTGAAGAAACTGTCGCCAGTCCGGCCGACGGCTTCGTAGCCCGAACGCTGGGATTCAAGAACGTCCTCCGTGGCATCGTTTCGGAAGACGGCGAGTTTACAAAAATTAAATCACCAGTAGGTATCGTTACGGCAATCAAGCCTGAAGATAAAGCTATCACCGCCGGTTCTGAATCGACTTTTCTAGTCCACGAAGACGGGATATCAGTCTCCAACTCAAACTCCAGAGGAGAGGGAGGCGAGGACTCTTTATCTGGACTGATAACCGAGAGAGTTTTCCGTGGGAACCGGTACGAACTTCGTGTGCGGATAGGCGATGGTGAACTTTATTGCCACACCATACCCGGCGCTGCATCTGACTTGGATGACGTCGGCAGATATGTAAATCTCACGATAGACCCAAACTCCATTCGGTTCTTGGGTGGCGAAGATTAACGCGTCCTATAGCAGCCACGGTGATATAATTTCCTTGTAAAGTGCATCCCTATCCACAGGCGTGATTATTGGGGGAAAAATAGATGTCACTCTATTTTCTATTAGGATCTTTAACCCATGACGGTCAGCGGATGTTGCACGGCAATTCGAATCTAATTAGCGACCGCACCAGGGACCTAAACGTCCCAGGCGCAGAGATATTAGGTCAATATGCCGTGTTGGGCCGGTATGACTTTGTGATGATGGTGGAAGCCGACGACAATGACGCCGTAGCACGCTTGTCACTGGAACTGGGCATGCGAACAGGTCTTCATCTGGAGACTTTGCCTGCCATACCAATCGGATTCATGGGCGACGGCCCTACTTCTGATCTGTCTGACCAAGAGGAGTCTGTCAGACTAACTCCGGGCTTCACCCCAGACGAAGGCCCGGGCGACGAGTAAGCTCCATCCACTAGACACACCTCTAGTCGATCTCTAGCCAATGTGCTCCCGACCAGAATTTAACTGGATTACCGCTCCTCAAAACACTTTCCGTTGCCCCATCGCAATTAGGCCCTGATAAGATTCCCGGTTCCAGCGGATAATGGTCGTCGTTGGCTCATAACTCATCTATTCCGTGCCACCATCAACTCTGCTCGTGATGCTATGAATGGAAACCGGATGTACGCCCTGCTTCAACCTAAACGACGGCGGCAGATAGATATTCCTCATGGCTTAAGTTCGAATGCACATCAACGGCTGGGAATGGACCACCAAAGCGTTCACAGAAATGCTGACGGGTAACGAATGTTGACTCGTCAAAGCCCGGCAGCCTCTACTTCAATAGGATCCAATGACTGCATACCCGTGACTCAGGCCTGCTCTTTAGCCCCGTAAGGGACTGCGAACGCTCAGCTGCCACGGTTTAAAGCGGTTCACAGTAGAGTATTTTGGGCTCTACCTGCGTTATAATGTCAGATTATTAATACAATCGGCTCAATGTGGCCGGTCTTGAGGACCACTTTCCTACATGTTTAAACCCGTTTCCAGTCGCGTCAGTTTCCCTGAGTTAGACGCCAACGTCCTACAGCAGTGGAAGGAAAAAGACGTCTTCCGCCGCAGTGAGTCTGAGCGCCCAGAAGCTCCACTTTTCATGATGTACGAAGGCCCTCCCACGGCCAACGGAAGCCCCGGAATCCACCACGTACTAGCCCGCGTCTTCAAAGATGTCATCTGCCGTTACCGTACCATGAAGGGCTACCGGGTGCAGCGCAAAGGCGGCTGGGACACCCACGGCCTACCCGTGGAGTTAGAGGTCGAGAAGGAACTGGGACTTAAGAGCAAACGGGACATCGAAGAATACGGAATCGAAGAGTTCAACCAGAAATGTAGGGAGAGTGTCTTCCGTTACGTGAAAGAGTGGGAGACCATGACCGATCGCATCGGTTACTGGGTAGACATGGACGACCCATACGTCACTCTGCACAACAATTACATCGAGTCGGGCTGGTGGATGCTCAAAACCCTGTGGAACCAAGACTTGCTCTACCAGACAATGCGTGGCACGCCCCACTGCCCCCGCTGCGTGACCAGCCTCAGCTCCCATGAGGTGGCCTTAGGTTACCGGGAGAATACCCCCGACCCATCGGTATTCATCAAGTTCCAAGTGAACCCTCGAGCATCGGCAGAAAAGATTGAAGTCCTAGAGAAGCTAGGCGCAGGAGACACCGATGTATTCTTGCTTGCCTGGACCACCACTCCCTGGACATTGCCAGGCAACACCGGACTAGCGATAGACGAGACCGCTGACTACAGCATCGTCGAACTGGAAGGCGATGGGGGCCGCCACCGCTTGGTGCTGGCCCAAGCTCTCGTGCAGACCAACGTCACTCAAGAGCACAAGATCGTCGGCAACCTAAAGGGCTCAGACTTGGTGGGACTCGGTTACACACCTCTATATCATCCAAACGAGTTTGGCTCCCAAATTCGGCGGTTCGTACGGCGGCCCAGCCCAGGCGGCATGGTCACCGAGCTTGAAGAAGGCGGCGAATTTATTCCTAAGGTAATCTCCGCCGAGTTTGTCTCCTTAGACGACGGCACCGGTATCGTTCATATAGCCCCAGCCTTCGGTGACGAGGACTTAAGCGTAGGCCGGGATAAGGAACTGGCCTTCGTCCAGCACGTGGACCTTCAAGGGATCATCACCGGAAAATACCCCTTCGCAGGGAAGTTCGTTAAGTCTGCGGACAAAGAGATCATGGAAGACCTGACCGATCGGGGTCTGCTATTCCATCATGACATCTACAGACACACCTACCCCTTCTGCTGGCGTTGTGACACCCCTCTGCTCTACTACGCCAAGAGTTCGTGGTACATCCGAACCTCCGCGTTGAAGGACCAGTTGGTTGGCGGTAACGACACCATCAACTGGTACCCCGATTACATCAAAGACGGACGCTTCGGCGAATGGCTCCGGAACAATGTGGACTGGGCCATATCCCGAGAACGCTACTGGGGCACTCCCATACCCATCTGGCAATGCCAAGAGTGCAGCAACTCAATCTGCGTGGGCGGCGTAGATGAGCTAAGAGGCCTGTCCGGGGCCAACGGCAGCTTGAATGCCGACAGCCTGGACCTACACAGGCCCTACGTGGACAACGTGGTGCTGGACTGCACAGCGGAAAGTTGCTCAGGCAAGATGCACCGCATCCCAGAGGTCATGGACGCCTGGTTCGACTCGGGGGCCATGCCCTTTGCCCAGTATCATTATCCTTTTGACAACGACACCATCGAAACCGACGGTCGCTTCCCTGCCGATTACATATGCGAGGCCGTCGACCAGACACGAGGTTGGTTCTACAGCTTGCACGCCCTGTCCACCCTGCTAAAGGGCCAACCAGCTTATAAGAACGTCATCTGCCTGGGCCTGATCTTGGACGAGAAGGGCCGGAAGATGAGCAAGCGAGTGGGCAACGTGGTCGAACCCCTATCAGTGCTGGACGAGCACGGGGCCGACGCTCTGCGCTGGTATCTTTTCACAGCGTCCCATCCCGGCGAGCCCAGGCGGTTCTCCGGCAAGCTGGTCAGCGAGACCCTCCGCAAAGTGATGTTGACACTTTGGAACGTCTATTCCTTCTTCATCGGCTACGCCGAGATCGACAAGTTTGATCCCTCCCAAACGCCCGACAACTGGAAACCAGAAAACGAACTGGACCGCTGGGTCCTGTCTGAACTCCATACCCTGATAGCACAGGTAGACGGCTATATGGACGGCTACGAACCCACCAACGCCGGCCGCCGGATCCAGGAGTTCATCGATCAACTGTCAAACTGGTATGTGCGCCGGAGCCGCCGCCGCTTCTGGCGGAACGAAGGCGACGCCGACAAGCTCTCGGGCTACATCACCCTACACACCTGCCTGGTGGCCGTGGCCAAGTTGATGGCACCCTTGGCTCCCTTCGTAGCCGAGGAAATCTACCAGAACCTGGTCTGTTCGGTTGACCCGTCTGCCCCGGACAGCGTCCATTTATCCGACTACCCGGTGGCAGATAAGTCTCTGCTGGACCAACAGCTCATGGAGGCCACCCAATTGGCTATGCGCGTTTCCAGTATGGGCAGAGCCGCCCGCTCCAAAGCCGGACTCAAAGTTCGCCAACCCCTGGCCAGCGTGCTGGTGAAGATTCGAGTGCCGGCTGAGCGAGCCTACATCAACCAGGTACGCCCTCAGGTGCTGGAAGAGCTGAACATCAAAGACATCCAGGTCATAGAAGACGACGCACTCCTAGCCAAACAGGTATCAGAGGCAGCAGGAGAAGACAGCGAGACCATATTGTCAATTAACCAATATTCGGTATCTCTGGAGGGCGGTTACATGGTGGCCGTTGACGGCGACATCTCACCAGAGCTTGCTGAAGAGGGACTGGCCAGAGAGGTGGTGCACCGCATCCAGGGTATGCGCCGTTCCGCCAATTTCGACGTAACGGACCGCATCGTGACCTACTACCAAGGCCCTTCGGAGTTCGCTGAGGTAATGCAAGGCGCCTTCTCCAACTACATACGGGATGAAACGCTCAGCACCCAGCTCGTCGACGGCGCTCCGGACCCTGATACAAACGATGGAGCCACCACCGAGTCCACCAAGATCGACGGTATGGAGATTACTCTGGCAGTTCATCAGGTGTAGTGCCACGGATTCCAGTTCATACTGAAATCCGGAAATAGTCGAAAGCTATACGGAATCAAATTTGCCGCGGAATCAGCCATAACTGAACTAAGCAGGCCTTCTCGACCGTCATTCTGGCCTTCGCCAGGATACAGATTCGTTGCGCCTGCTAACCATGATTGCTTCCAGCATTCGCTAACATGACGAATGGTATTCCGCCCCGACCGTCCGCTCATCATAGGCCTGTCAAATAATCTCATCTTGACAAACCTGTTTCCCCATAAGCGACACCTGTCACCCTGGTGTTGGCTCTAGCCAGGAGTGGGACTACGTTGCCATACGCACACTTTATCTGCTCGTGGTATCATCTGGCCTCAGTCTGAAGTTTTGAAGGTGCAGCTATGCCATACGGCAGCAACGATTGGCTGGCATTGACCCAAGAACCCACTCTNGAGCCCACCCTCCCCATATGCGACCCTCATCACCATTTCTGGGACCGTCGGCCTGCCAGCATCCCTTACCAACGTTACCTTCTCCACGAGCTTAACGACGACATATACAGCGGACACAACGTTATCTCGACCGTATTCCTAGAGGCTCGCTCCATGTACAGCGAGGACGCCACAGACGAGTTGCGTTCGGTGGGCGAGGTTGAGTTCGTCCAAGGTTTGGCGGCAGCCAGCGCCAGTGGTGTCTATGGTCCCAGCCGGGCCGCCGCTGGCATCATGGGCCACGCCGACCTCAAATTAGGCGCTGATGTAGCGCCGGTTTTAGANGCATTGCAGGCCGCAAGCCCCAACCGATTCCGAGGTATCCGCCACAACATCACATGGAACAATGACCCTGCCTGGGAAAACCGGGAAAACGAGGGCGTCGTAACCAGCCCGAAATTCATCGAAGGCGCCAAGGTCCTCAGCCAGAAGGGACTGCGCCTTGACATCATGCAATCCTTCCCCCAGATGCCAGAGATTGCCGAGTTCGCCAAAGCCGTGCCCGACCTGCCCATCATCGTCAATCACGTGGGNGGGGTCAGCCGAGTGGGCATNTACGGCGGCAAAGACGACGAGATTATCCCTNTTTGGAGAGACGGAGTNACTGCCTTGGCCGCCTGTCCCAACGTCACCATGAAACTAGGCGGACTGGGAATGCCACGGTTCGGATTCGGCTGGCACACCAGAGAAACNCCCATAGGTTCGGAGGAGCTGGCCGAAGCTATGAAACCGTGGATGCGGCACTGTATAGAACAGTTCGGGCCTGACCGGTGTATGTTCGAGAGCAACTTCCCGCCCGACAAAGTGTCTTTCTCCTANAACATCATGTACAACGCCTTCAAACTGCTGTCCAAGGACTACTCCGCGACCGAACGAGCAGCCCTTTTACACGACACAGCGGTCCGGGTGTACGGAATCTAAGTTCAAACCAAACTCGGAGGCTCCAGGAATGGAACCAGTAATCAGAAACATCAGAGACCACTTTGACGGGACCAACGCCGCTCGACTGATCAACCTAGACGACAACCCNCCAACCTGCACACTCAGCTATTCGCAGATNGGACCAGGGAACACCAGCTCACACCACATCCACGAGTGGGAGCACGAGGTCTATATCATAGAAGGCACCGGCACTCTGTTCTGCGACGGAAAGGAGTATCCGGTAAAGGCCGGAGATGCCATGTTCATCCCACCCAACGTTGACCATTACACCCTGAACAACGGCGGAAACGGTGACATCCATCGGATCGAGATTAACCCTCTCATCGCAGCCCAGAGCGGCGGCGCGCGGAATGACGGCGGAGAAGGNACCGGCCAGCCGCCAGTGATTCGCAACCACTCGGAACTCGACCGGAGTCAGGGACACGTGCTAATCAGCAGCGAAGACGGTGCGCCCAACTATGTGATGCTGCACAACGATCCTATGCAGCCTGGGGCAGTCAGCCACGCCGATACGGGNGGGCACACTCACAAGTGGGAACACGTGGTCTACATGCTGGAGGGCACTGCCACCTTGGTGTGCGGAGGCAAAGACTACACTGTGTCCCAAGGCGACGCCATCCTAGTCCCGCCCAACGAGCACCACCAATGGAAGAACGATTCCCGGTCGCCCGTTGTCCGAGTTACCTACAACCCGGTAGCGTCAGAGGCTGCGGAGCATTAATCCTGGTTCGAATCAGTCGACGTAAAAACTAGCCCATGTACGGGATTATCCGGTCGCCGATCAGATCTATAGTCTTCATAATCTGAGCGTGAGACGGGCCGCCGGAATGAGCGTGGCGCAGCCGCAGCAAACACGATTCAGCCCCAGTGCCCTCACTCCAACGCTGGAACTCAGTCAGGCACTCTTCTGGGTCGCCCATTATCAGGCGGTCTTTTGCCACATGTTCCAAGGTTAATTCCGACTCGTTCTTGATTGAAAGGAACTCTGGCAGTCCATTCTGCCAGTAGTATCTGTACGCCTGCATGACCTCAGGCCCATAGATTTCTTCGGCTTCCTTACGCGAGTTGGCGACCCATGCGTCGCGCATGATGATGGGAGTGGGCGTCTTGCCAGCGGCTGCAGCGGCGTTCTTGTAGTGGTCAATCAGCTTGACCGTATTATCCAAGGTGGTACTGGGTGTGGTGACAATGGCGTCCGCTATATCTGCCGCGCGCCGCGCGCTAACCGGAGCGCTGGCCCCAATCCACAGGGGCGGATGGGGTTTTTGAATTGGATTAGGCCGCACAGTAAGGTTATCGATCTGATGATGCTTGCCGTTGAAGGAAAACTCTTCGCCTGACCAACACCTGTGNAGAATCTCGACCTTCTCTTCAAACAGGTCNACNCGGTCGNCCATATTCACGCCGAAGGCGTNGAAATCGGCCTGCTGATAACCCAACCCAACNCCAACGGTCACCCGTCCCTTGGAGATGATATCCAGAGTGACCACATCCTCGGCCANGCGNACAGGATGGTGCAGCGGCAGAAGGATCACAGAAGTGCCCACCCGCAGCTTGGTCGTCGATGCAGCCACGGCGGTGCAGACGATCAACGGCGAAGGTAGAAACCCATCCTTGTCCTGATGGTGCTCGCCGAAGAANCACGAGTCGAACCCGGCCTCTTCGGCCAACTTTGCTTCCTCGATGACCTCGTCCACACACCTTGGCAGGTCCTCACCTGCTGGGGGATCGGCTATGGAACTGTAGATTCCAAATTTCATAGGGTAACCACCTGTTCCTTCAACTATTCCCACTCGTCGTAGAGAGTATCACCGTATAGAATGGGAATGCCAATCCCTAGAGGATGAAACAAACATGCCCGAACTGCCTGAGGTAGAAAACACTCGCCGGAACCTCGTCCGGGCGGGGTTGCCTGGTTCTACCATCGCCAGCACCAACATCACCTGGGCCAATACTGTAAAAAAACCTTCCGCGGTGGAATTGGCAGACGGTCTCAGGGGACGAACTATCCAGTCGGTGGAACGACAGGGCAAGTTTTTGATCCTCCCATTGTCGGGGAGAAGCCCGGCCAATTTCATCGTCCATTTGGGCATGACCGGGCGACTCTTAGTGCAGCATCGGTCACACGAAGCTCACCCAATGACCCGCCACTTCTTCCATATGGAAGATGGACGCGAACTCCGATTTGTGGATGGCCGCAAATTCGGCAAGCTTTGGCTAGTGAACTCTCTCTCCGACGCCCTGCCTGTCATGAGCCCCGAGCCCTTCGACGATGAGTTTACTGTTGAGACTTTGGCACAGTCGTTCTCCGGGAGAAAAGCCCCGGTAAAAGCCNTGCTGTTGGAGCAANGCATAGCCTGCGGCTTGGGCAACCTGTATGCAGACGAGTCGCTTTTNCTNGCAGGCATCCACCCCNAGCGCCCAGCTGNTGGGCTGTCGGTAGATGANGTTNCCCGACTCCGGCAGTCGATCATAGACGCCCTCAGCGCNGCCTATGGAGTGTACGACCGTGCCNGANANCAGCATTGGCCANACCCTCCCACGGCGCTNACNACATGGAGTCACCCCCGTGACGTCAAGTCTGCATGCCCTAACTGCGATACCAACATGACAGNGATCCGCGTCAGGGCNCGNGGNACCTATTTCTGNTCCAAATGTCAAACCTAATCTTCAAACCTAGAGGCCCTAAATGCCAGATCACGACCTGCTGATCATCTACACTTCCAAGAACGGCCGTACCGGAGCCATGGTAGAGCCTGTCAGCAAGGGCATGGCCGACGCCGGCGCTATCGTTCTGGTCCGCAGCGTCGAGGAGGTGAAGTGGGAGGATATGCTGTCCGCCAAAGGAGTGATAGTGGGAACGCCCGTGCGCTTTGGGGACGTGGATTGGCAGATCAAGCGTCTGTTTGACACCACTGCCTTTCAGGACTACCCCGGCCCATTATCAGGCAAAGTCGGCGGGGCATTCACCGGCGGCGGACGCCCAGGCAGCGGCGCTGAACTTGCACTGCTGAGCATGCTGCACATCCTGCTGAACCACGGCATGGTCATCCAGGGTAACGCCTACACTTCACATTACGGTCCCGTGGCTCTGGGCGGTTTCCCGGAAGACGAGGNGAAATCCATCTGCAGCGCCTGGGGCAAGCACTGGGCGGAACTGGTGCAGCGGCTCAATCCAACCAGATAACTACCACAATAATACCTGCTCCCTCGAAAGGGAGAGTTAAGGTGAAAGCCATAATCGACAGCCACCGGGTTTATGCACAAGCTAGACGTTCGGCGCCTGCCACTCCCCAAATATCTCGCGCAGCGCCCCGGACACCTCGCCGACCGTNCCAAGAGCTCTGACCGCCTCCAGTGTTGCAGGCATGGTGTTCCCACCCTCACTGGCTACCGACTTCAATTCATCCAACGCCTTGCCAAGCGCTAAGTCGTCTCGCTCCCGCCTGAGTTCCTGAACTTGCTCAACCGCGCTCTGAGAAACAGTGGGATCAGGGCTATGAAGGTCGATCGGCGGGACTTCGTCTGTGGTGAACCGGTTCAGGCCAACAACNACTCGGTCTCCTTGCTCAACTTCCCGCTGGAACCGGTANGCCTCCTCGGCAATCTCTTGAACCACCCAGCCNGACTCGATGGCCGCCACCATCCCACCACGCTCTTCGATACGTTTAAGGTAGGTTTCGGCTTGTTCTTCGATCTGGTCCGTGAGGCTCTCGACGTAGTAGGAGCCGCCCAATGGGTCGATCACGTCTGCCAATCCACTTTCGTAGGCCACAATCTGCTGGGTTCGCAATGCCAGGGTGGCGGCTTCCTCGGATGGCAAAGCATGGGCTTCGTCCATGGAGGCTGTGTGCATCGATTGAACTCCGGCCATAGCGGCAATCACGGTGTGCAACGTAACTCTGACAACGTTGTTCTCAGGCTGTTGGGCCACTAGTGTGCTGCCACCGCTGCCGGCCCCAGTCCTCAAGGTCAGCGAGCGAGGGTTTTTCGCCCCGTATCGTTCCTTGAGCAGCCGCGCCCACAGGCGACGGGCGGCCCGAAATTTGGCCACCTCCTCGAGAACGTTGTTAAACACACTGAAGTTGAAGGCGATACGTGGGGCAAAGTCATCAATCTCCATGCCTCTGGAAAGGGCCTCGTCCAGATAGGCGCAGGCATTCCCAAATGCGAAGGCAAGTTCCTGAACTAGACTGGAACCAGCCTCGCGCACGTGGTAGCCGCAGATGTTGATGTANTTCCACCTGGGCAGGTGCTGGGCGCAATACTCAAATAAGTCCACTGTCATCTTCAACGACGGGCCTGGAGGGAAGATATAGTTCCCCCTGGCTATGAACTCTTTGAGGATGTCGTTCTGGGTGGTACCGCCAATCTGCTCNAGTGNGAGTCCNCGTTGCTGCGCGGTAACTAAATACATGGACAGCACCGCCTGCGCAGACGCGTTGACCGTGAGTGAGGGTGTCACCCGATCTAAAGGCAGTTCTTGAAAGAGGGTCTCCATCTGCCGCACCGATGGGCAAGAGATGCCCACTTTNCCCACTTCGCTCGTGGCGGGTACATCATCAGGATCCATACCCAACTGGGTCGGCAGGTCAAAGGCGACGTTCATTCCGGTAAGGCCCTGCTCTAGCAGGTGCCGGAACCGTGAGTTGGTCTCTTCCACCGTGTCGTATCCTGCATACTGGCGCATGGTCCAAAGTCGACCGCGATACATGTCGGGCCGGATACCTCGGGTGAACGGGTAGGCGCCAGGGAAACCTAGATCCCGAAGGTACTCCTGTTCCGAAGCATCCTCTGGGGTATAAACCGACTTCAAAGGCATGCCGTAGCTGGTCTCCGGANCTGGTTTCAGCTCCTTATGGCGGGCCAATGCATCAGCCAGCCTGTCTTCGTATTCCTGNCCCGCTTCCCGAAGGCCTTTCTTATCGATGTCGGCCATTATTGCTTCCTCGAATCCATCATGACTGGGAAATAGTAGCACACGACGGTTCCCAGGTTCGATCGTCCTGGCCGCACACAGCGCCTGTTATTAAACCGCCGTTCCGTAGATCTGGTCTGGGACGACTATGACTGCAGCGCGTTGGTCGTCAATCATGGCTTGGTCATATTCGGACCAATTAGGGTGGTCGCTGTTGGTGGCAGCGCGGTAGACACCTCGAAGGGCGTCGCGTAGCTCATCGGTGGAGGTGTTATCTGAAGTCAAAACAGTGGCTTTGCCTTCCAGGACGACATAGCCCCACCAGTCCTGCTTGGACAACATTAGTGCGCAGCGGGAGTCCCGTTTCAGGTTAATCAGCTTGGCGCGGTCTACGGTAGTCGAAAACGCCACGCCATCACGGTANGGGCCGCATGTAACCACGCTCATCTGAGGCATTCCGTTCTTGCGAAAGCAACTCAGCACTCCTTGGTGGTTCTCGGCCGCGAACTTCTTTACGTTATCAGGTAACATCTTCTTCGATCTCTTCAAGTTCTACTCTCACGTCTACTACTGGGTTGGTATTGAACTCTATCTCGTACATGTCGTAATGCGTTGGCCGCATCTGGAGGCCGGAATAGACCCCTTGGGCGATCCTGTTGTCTTTATCTACGTACAATCGCAGGCCGCAAACTTCATCCTGCTGGCGGGCGCATTCAGAGACATAGTAATGCAGGGCTTTATAGACCCCCTGGCGACGGTATTCTGGCCTGACATAGACGCTCTGAATCCACCAGAATAAGGCGTTTCGCCAGTCGCTCCACTCGTAAGTGATTAGCAACTGGCCAATGGAACGGCCACTGCACTCCGCAATCACATAAAACCCCAAGTCATCCCGGTTGCACACCGCGAGCACACCTTCCCGAACCGTTTCCGGGTCTAAGTCTTTGCCTTCGGTCTCCAACGCCATAGCTATATTGAAGTCAATTATGTTGTCGATATGTAACTGCGAAGCAGGGCGCACCTGAATACTACCGCCGGGAACTGAAGTCAAGTTTCCCTCCTTCCATAACTTCTAATTGAATCTGGAATCAGCTGATCACAAACGTGGACCCGGCNTCATCTTTCTGGACCTCTATCCGCACGGGGAACGCTTCTTTCANATCTTCCAGATGGGTAATTACCAAGACTTTCTCAAAGTCATCTCCGATAGCGCTAATCACATCTAGGATCCGTTCCCGGCCCACGGCGTCTTGTGTACCGAACCCTTCGTCAATAAACAGGGTTGGCAAGGGCGCTCCCATGCGTTGAGCCAGTACCCTAGACAGGGCAATACGCAAGGCCAAGTTAACCCGGAACGCNTCGCCGCCGCTGTACATCTCGTAGCTCCGTGGGCCTAGCTCGTCGCTAACCAATATCTCCAAGGTCTCCCTAGGTTCACCTTGTCCGGACGCCCGCTCTCGCTGAGTTTCAAGTTTCACGTTCATGCGGTTGTCGGTCATACGGCCCAGAAGCGCGTTGGTCTCATCCTCTAACCTCGGCACCACAGTCTCGATGAGCATGGCCTGGACTCCCTGACGGCCAAACGCGGTAGATAACTCCTGGTAGATGGANTGCTCGTCCTGCAGGGCGTTCAANCGCGCCGACTCCACCCTCATCTCATCTACCAGAGACTCTTGACGCTCCACTTGGTTCCTAAGATAGCCTTGCCTCTCTATCGAGTGCTGAATCTTTACGCCAAGTTCCCGTTCTCGTTGTTCCGTTANGGTGAANTCGCTCTCTAGCNTAGCCAGNCCNGCCAGAGCCTGCTTGGCCTCGATTNTTCGGGACTNAAGTTGCTCGATCTCTTCTTTGCGTCGCNTGGCCATGGCAGCATTTTGTTCNGCCGCCTCCTTGGCGCCAGGAAGGCTNTNCTCTGCCTGTTCAAGCAACCGTACCTGCTGCGCAAATTCTTCTAACTCGACNGTCTCTTGGAAGGTGCGCTGGCGAGCAGCGGCGTCGTATTCCAGTTCTTGTATCTGGGTTTCCAATCTCTTGAGTTGGGCAGATTCATCGGTAGCGAAAGACCCGTCTGCAAGTGTAGTGCGCATGGCTTCTAGTCTGGTGGCCGCCTCAGCGAGGTCTGATTGAGCTTGTTGGGCTTCCTGCATCTGCTGTTCCAATTGCTGCAAGCTAAGCTGACGCTTGGTCTGGGCTTGGGACAAAGCCTGCTC
>NZUD01000021.1 GCA_002697005.1 Chloroflexota bacterium
GGACCGAACCTTTCAACGTTGTGGAGATTCATATGAAGGGCGGCAGCGTGCTCACGGCGCAGGCCGAGCGGGATAGCGTTGGCGCACTGCGCGGGGCCAGCTATGAAGAGGTCCAAGCTAAATACCTGGACACCGCCACAGTCAGCCTGACTCAAGAAAACAGCGCCGCTTCCTTGGAAATGCTGGACAACCTGGAAGACATCGGCCCGGTCGGCCGCCTGGCTGACCTACTAGGCGGTTAGTCCTACTGGGCAGTAACCCCACCATCGATCACCAACTCCGAGCCGGTGACGAATGAAGCCTCATCTGACGCTAAGTACAGAGCGCCATAAGCGATGTCTTCGGCCTTTCCTATCCTTGATAACGCTGTCCTGGAGATGGACGCCTCCCGGCTGGTGGCATCGGGCCAGACTTGGTCTCCCATGTCGGTATCTATAGGGCCAGGGTGTATGGAATTTGCTCGTATGCCTTCAGAAGCGTACTGGATGGCGGTAGATTTGCTAAAGATGCGCACCGCGCCCTTGGAAGCACTGTAAGCGGAGCTGGTCTTGCTACCTACTAGACCGGCGGTGGACGAGATATTTACGATGGAACCGCCACCCGCCTTCCTCATCTCGGGTATCGCCGCCTTAGTGCCCAGAAAAACTCCCTTGGCATTCACGTCCATGATATCGTCCCACTGCTCTGAAGACGTCTCCATGACGTGACCTCGCCGCCAGATACCGGCGTTGTTCACCAGGATATCTAATTTCCCGAATCTAGAGACTGCTTCTTGAATCGCCGAATCCCATTCTGATTCATTCGTAACGTCCAAATGGACGTAGACAGCGTCGCCACCAGACTCAGCGATCTCAGCCGCTACCGCAATTCCCTCCGGGTCAGATACGTCGGCCAAGATAACCTTGGCCCCTTCCTGGGCAAACAGCTTGGCTTCGGCCGCGCCTTGACCTCGGGCTGCTCCGGTGATTAACGCCACCTTTCCTTCTAATCTCATCTCTCGCCTCTACGAATCGAATCTCTATGTTTCCGCCGGGGAGAGCAGTCTAACCTGACGATGGCACAGACTCAACACCAAGACTAACCGCTATTCTCAAATGGTTATTAGTTAGTTATTGACAACGAAATCAACCCGCCGCTAATATATGGAGCTAGAAACATAGGCCGGTTTGCGCCTTAAAATCAAGAAGAGCATCACCAAACGAGAGGAGTAATATGAGTGACCAGGATATCGCTTTAATGGCCCACCTTATGCGCCGCGCTGGTTTTGGCGCCACCCGTGACGAGCTTGAAGCTCGCGTAGCCAAAGGCTACGAAGCCACCGTTGAAGAACTCCTGAACACTGAGGACCAGGAAGAACTTGACCGCAACGAAATGATGCGGTTCCACCCTTGGACCTGGCGTCCCGGAACACTTCCCGGCATGGGCGCAGCTGAATGGCTGCACGACCTGGTGAACACCAAGCGGCCTCTGGAAGAGAAAATGTCGCTCTTCTGGCACGGCATCTTCGCGACCGGNGTTTCCAAGGTCGACCACTACGATGACGTCATGGACATGATTGTGAAGTTCCGCCAGAAAGGCATGGGCGACTTCCGTGAATTACTCCTTGAAATGGCCAAAGACCCAGCAATGATCTACTGGCTGGACAACAACGACAACCATGCCGACGCNGTCAATGAGAACTGGGGCCGCGAGCTTCTGGAACTCTTCAGCATGGGCGTAGGAAATTACACTGAAGACGATGTCAGGGACTGCTCCCGCGCCTTCACCGGTTGGACCATAGAGCCAAAGCTACCCCGCGGGCCCATCGGGCGTCACGACTGGTTCTTTGAATATCGAGACGAGGACCACGACGACACTGATAAGACGTTCCTGGGCCACACAGGCAACTGGAACGGCGAAGACATCATCCGCTATATCAGCGAAGACCCGGCATGCGCCCGGTTCATCGCCCGCCACCTCTACAACTACTTCGTGGCCGACGAGGCTCAGGTTCCGGCATGGTCGGTGACCCCACCCCGTGACCCCGAAGCCGTCGACCTGCTGGCCAACACTCTGATGAACAACGGTTACGACATGCGCACCACCCTGCGGGTGCTATTCAACTCCGACTTCTTCAAGAACTCCCGCTTCGAGCGCCTGAAGAACCCCACCGAAGTGGTGGTCGGGACTCTTCGGATGGTCGGTGGCGCTGAGTTCCCCGCTCCCGGGCTCGGCGACCTATCCCGCCAGCCCAGCTACATGGGCCAGGACCTGCTCAACCCGCCCAGTGTGGAAGGCTGGCACACCGGCGCTGAATGGATCAACAGCGGCTCCTTGATGCGCCGCGTCAACTTCACTGCCGAATTGGTCGGTGACGTCTCTCGTCCTGGCATCAAGAACATGGTGGACCGGTTTATTGCCAAAGGCGACACCTCAACCGACGCCGTGGTTGCAAGCGCCCTGGACTTGATGGGTCCTCTAGAAGTAAATCCTGAGAGCCTGGTGGAGTTGAANGGCTTCGTCGCCGATGGCGGCGACTTCTCCTGGAAATCGGCTGACGATATCCAAAAATCCACGGTACGCGTATCCGAGTTGCTACAACTGATCGTCTCGCTGCGCGAGTACCAGTACGCCTAAATCGTAGGAGGATAACTAACGAATGACTAGCACAAAGAAAGACCCGGTCTTAGTTGTATTCCAGCTATCAGGGGGCAATGACTACCTGAACACGGTTATTCCCTACGCNGACCCNATCTACAANGACGTCCGCCACACCGTTGGAATCGCTGACGAACGCGTCATCAAGATCGACGAAAAGGTCGGTTTTCACCCTGAGATGGGACCCTTGAAGAAGGTCTATGACCGGGGCGACATGGCCATCATCCATGGCATCGGCTACCCCAAATCTCCCCGTTCCCATTTCCGCTCGATGGACATCTGGCACACCTGTGAGCCCATCGCACTGGGAACCGAAGGTTGGCTGGGCCGCGCTACCCGCGACATCGACCCGCAAAAAGAGAACGTTCTAACCACGGTTAGCTTCGGTCCTTCCCTGTTCCGCGCTCTAGCCTTGCCGGGAACTCCGGTTGCAGTCGTTGACGATCTAGACAACTACGGCCTGCTTCCTGGGATNACCGAGGAGATTCAGCGAAACAAGATTCTTGACCGCTTCGCCCGGATGTATTCTCCAGCCATCGGCAGCAGCGCTGTCATGGACTACATGGGCCAGACTGGACTGGACACACTCGAAGGGGCCGACATCCTGAACAAAGCCCCCGGGATGTACTCCTCAAACGTCGAGTATCCCGACACCCCGATCGCCAANAAATTGAAAGGCATCGCTCAGGTTCACATGGCCAACTTCGGCACACGCGTTTTCTACGTCGACCACGGCAGCTTCGACAGCCACTCCAACCAGAATGGTATGGCCGACAAGCTGTGGAAGGANGTCTCAGAGGGCTTGGACGCATTCTTGGATGACCTACGCGAGCACAATGCCAGCGACAACGTTTCTGTCCTGATGTTCACTGAGTTCGGACGGAGGACCCATGACAATGGTTCNGGCACCGACCACGGAGCTGGTGGAGCNGCCTTCATGTTCGGCGACGCTGTGAAGGGTGGACAATANAGCGAATTCCCGTCCATGAAATCTGANGACTTAGAACAGGGCGACGTCGTACCCAACTACGACTTCCGGGGCCTGTACACCACCATCCTGGAAGACTGGATGGGCCTGGACGGCAAACCCATCGTGGATGGCAGCTTCGAAAAACTGCCTATCTTCGCCTAGGCTTACCAACTGACCAGTCCCGATAGATCATAATNCGGGCGGCGCCTGCGCCGCCCGTTGTCGGATGCCCAGTCACANAATCGCTATCGTGACACGGGCTGGGCGTCAATATACGGAGGAAATAATGCTTACGGAAACAGTGGCAGGCCGCACTTACGACTACACCCACAACGTCGGCCGCGGCTCCCAGTCTGGAATGGGTTTCAACTACCCAAACGCCATGACCTTCGCTCCAGACGGGACGGTGTATATCACAAACCGGGGAAGTGAGACCATCAGCAACGTTGGTTGGAACCGCACCGGCGTAGGCCAACGGATAACCAAGGTCACCATCGGCGACGAATGGGGTCAAGAAGAGTTCCTGGGCGAATACAGCAGATACGGCAACGGTGACGGCCAATTGATTTGGCCNGCTGGTATAGCCTCCAATGATCAAGGCGAAGTATTCGTCACCGACGAGTGGCTAAACCGTGTGTCGGTCTTCGACAAAGATGACAACCTCGCGCGTTCTTTCAGCACCTTGCAAGACGGCGACCCAGAGCCAAACGGCGCTTCCGGAATTGCGATTGCATCTGACGGAACCATCTACGTTACCGACAGCCGGAGCCACCAGGTGCGGCTATTCAAGAGCGACGGCACCTTCATCAGCTCCTTTGGCAATAAGGGCGTGAGTGAAGGGCAGTTCGATTCACCCTGGGGCATCACCATCGACAACGNAGGAAAGGTCTACGTTGCCGACTTCAATAACCACCGAGTGCAGAAGTTCTCCGCCGACGGCAAGTTCGAACAACAGATCGGACGCCCCGGCAACAAGCGCGGCGAACTNAACGGACCCACTGACGTGGCTGTTGACCCAGACGGAGACATCTATGTCTGCGACTGGAGCGCCAATCGTTGGGACCGAGGTAAGGTTCACATATTCACGCCTGAGGGCCAGTTCCTAACCGCTCTGGTCGGCGACGCCCAGAAACTATCTCAGTGGGCCCAGATGACCGTCGACGCCAACGACGACTACGGGAAGCGCCGACGGGAAGTACGGAGCACTGAACCGGAATGGACATTCGCCCAGCCCACCGCGGTGGAATGGGACACTGCCAATAACCGTCTGATGGTTGCCGACACTCAACGCAGCCGACTTCAGATCTACAAGAAGACGTCTGGCTACTTGGTGCCGCAGCTCAATCTCTGATCTTCGGTCCAGNGACGAAAGTTGCTGAATAACTTGATTGGCAACACACCTTGGCGGAGGCGTAAAAGTCTCCGCCAAGGTTATTTTTAGACCTATGGCTNGCGTGATTTATGCCCGAACCTATGGACGCGGAAGCNCAGACTCAGTATCTCCNAATGGCTGAAGAACAATCCGATATNCTGTGCGCCCAGNTCCCCGACATAATTCTTGAATTCGCCTCTGCAGAGGCAGANCCCACTCCCTTTATGGAGGAGTTCTTCGCCACNGGTTACGCCGCATGGATGAACNTCAAACATGGCCGTCGGATCAACCTACCTCAGGNCCTGATTGATCGGGCCATCCTAGTCCTCTGGAACAGGGCCGGCNTGCTCTACACNGACCGGATAACAGGAAAGGAGAACGCCGACTCCGACAAACCCTTCTTCAGTGATGAGGGNCTTTACTAACATTAGCTTTTGGCTGTCANCTATCCAGGTGGATTTCCACCCTCACAACNATGCACAATAACAGGGAGTAAATCATGGCCGACCAGTTCAATTACGACAGCTTTTTCTCTGATGGCTCNCGGGACACGCCTTTGGGCTCCGTACGGCATTCGAAATATGACTTCGCCGTGGCTTATCCCGATCCTGACAACCTGCCTCTTGATGACTTGATTGAGTCCGTCAGGGCCGGGTTCGAACGGGAGGGCAGGGACCTCGCCTATTATTCTTCTCCTGCCGGCGATCCAGAATTGCGAAAGCTAGTGGCCGAAAAGCTTAGCCGTGAGCGCAATATGAAGGTCACCGCCGACAATATGGTACTGACCTCGGGTTCCGGAGAAGCCATCGGAATCGTAATCCAGGCACTGACCAACCCAGGTGACGTGGTTCTGGTTGAAGAATTCGTCTACTTGGGCACCCTGAACCAGATGAAGAGGTACGGAGCCGACGTGGTCGCGGTTAAGTGCGATGACGGAGGTATCGTCCCAGAAAGTCTGGATTCGATCATCGCGGAGCAGACCTCGAGCGGTAAAACGGTAAAATATCTCTACACAATCCCCATGTTCCAGAACCCACTCGGATGGACCATGGACTTGGAACGCCGCAAGCAGGTGTTGGAAGTAACGGGGAAACACGGCATCCCGGTCTTTGAAGACGACTGCTATGCCGACCTTAGGTTCGAAGGCGAGGACGTTACATCTTTCCATTCCTTGGACGAAACCGGCAGGGTGGTCTACGTCGGATCCTTCTCCAAGATCATCGCCCCCGGAATGCGGATGGGCTATCTCGTGGCCCCTAAAGAGGTCATCGAACGAGCTTGGAGTTTCAAGTCAGGAGGTGCTGTCAGTCAATTCACCGCCATGACCATTGCCGAGTACATGAAGGGCGGTCTCGACCGTCATATCGATGAGCAAAATCNGGCGCTGATGGCCAAACGGGACGCCATGGTATCGGCGTTGGGAGAGAACTTCGGGAGTTCCGTCGAATGGTCGGTACCAGAAGGCGGACTATACTGTTGGGTGAAATTCCCAGANGGCACTGACTTGGCCAAGGCGCAAGAAGAGATATTCCACGAGGGCGTAAGCTACTACAACGGCTCCCAGTTCTCTCCTTCCGGCAAAGGCACTAACTACGTGCGTCTCTGCTTCGGACACCCTACCGTAGAAACCATCCGAGACGGCATAGCAGAATTCGCTCGAATCCTAGACCGCAAAAAAGTTTTCCCGAGATAGCATTTTTGGGAACATGCTGACAGTTCCAACCCAANCACAGTGAGCTTGTCGAACCATAAATGGTAACCAAGCAAACCTCATCAGGTNCGCTTGACTCTCGCACTAGGCCGATTTAATCGAGGTTCTCGGTTCCTATCAGAGCACGGGATAAGGGAATGTACCTTAGGTCGGCAGCANNNATGCTNNTCAAAAAAGAAGGGGCGGCTGCTAGCAGCCGCCCCTTCTTTTTTGACTAGCATCGTTGCTCGATCAGGCTACGGGGCGGTTCGTAACCGCGGCGTCCACCTTTCTAGGGATGAATTTACCGCTGCCTAAAGAGGCTTTGAACTCCCGATTATCTACCACAACATTACCACGCAATATGGTTGTCACAGGCCAGCCGTCGGCCTCGAACCCTTCCCAGATGCTGTAGTCCGATATATGGAAGTCATCGATGGTAAGTTTGCGCTTGAAATTAGTGTCGATTAGCGTGATATCTGCATCACTGCCCGGCGCCAGCACTCCCTTACGGGGATAGAGTCCCATAATTTTGGCAGCGTTGGCCGAAGTAACATCTACGAACCGCTGGAGAGACATACCTCTGCGACGGACGCCCTCGCTATAGGTTACTCCCATGCGAGACTCAGCACCGTTGTGGCCACCAGTGACGTCCGAAACTGACCGGCCGGANATCTTGGTCTCCCAAGAAGTGCAGTACTCATCAGTGGCCATGGTACTAAGTCCGTTGGTCACTATGCCATCCCAGAGTGATTGCCTGTCGGCTTCAGACTTCAAAGAAGGATAGGTGTGATATTTCATGCCATTCTCTTCTTTGTAATCATCGGAGCTGAAGCAGCAATAGTTGTGCAAGGTCTCGCCGAAGACCGGCCGGCCGTTGGAACGAGCTTCCAAGATTGCCTGCAGTCCCTGAGTAGCACTCACGTGCACGAAATAGACAGGCGCACCGGTCCATTCAGCAACGCGAAGTACTCGGCGGAAAGAAACATCCTCTGACTCGGCGCTGTGGACCAGATGCATATTTGTCCACTCAGTCCTCTCTTCCCGGGCCAGTTTCTGGTACATGTGCTGGACCATATCGTCATCCTCAGAATGGACCAGAAGCATGGCATTCATGCGTTGGATCTCCTCCATTAGGTCATGGAGATGGCCGGTCCCCACCATGCGGGGTTCTCCGGTGGTGGCGGGAGGGCGGATGTTAGTGGTGAATATCTTGATGCTTGGGAAACCATCTTCTACCGCTTCGTGTAGGGAGCCCAAGATCTCGGGAGGAATGGCACCCAAAAGCATGAGGTGATGAGCGTAGTCAGCGTAAGAATTGCCCTGCCATGTCTCAGTCCGCTCCTGGATCGCCTGAGGGATGTCTATACCTGGGTATTGGATGGCGAAGTCCATCAAAGTAGTCGTACCACCGAACAATGCAGCACGGCTTACCTCTTCCGGTGGCGCTGTTTTCAAATCACCATGGCCCATGATGGGCGCAGAGATATGGGCGTGAGGCTCAATCCCACCAGGAACCACCACCATCCCGGTGGCGTCAATCACACGGCCCGCCTCATCTGGCAGAGCGCCTGGGGCTGCCACTGCAACTATCTTTTCGCCTTCAATCGCAACGTCCCATTCGCCGACTCCCATGGGAGTTACAACTTGTCCGCCTCTGATGACCAGGTCTAGCATCTTTGAGCCTCCAAAATAACCATCTGATTAGGCATTCTCAGAACCGATAACGGAGTTTAGCATATAGCAGAAGCAGGGCACTAGGCACGGTAGATTCGAACAAATCAATGGGTGATAAAGCGGGAGAAAGGGGAGAAGGCGCTTCGTTAGTCGCCCGCGTGGGAAGTTATATGAGAGGTTTGATCGGCGTCAGGCAATTGGTCTTCCCAGTCGGGCAGAAGCTCTTTCTTGGTGGTCGGCAGAATAAGAATGCTAATCACACCAATGAAACTTAACACCAGAGAGAATGCCATGGTGGCGTCGAAGTCTCCTGTCCAGTCCCGTAATCCACCTCCGATCAGAGCTCCGAAAGCCATACCCACGCCTGCACCCATCATCTGATAGCCATAGGTTGTGCCGATAGGGCCACTGCCATAGTATTGGCGGTTGATAATCGGGAAAGCACTCATCTCACCACCGAACCCGATTCCAAAGAGAACTGCAAACACATAGAATTGCCAGGCTTCCTGGGCGAAAAACAGCAGGACTATGGGAGCGACTTGCAGAAAGAAGCAACCAGCCATGGCCGGTTTGCTTCCCATCCGGTCGGCGATTACCGGCACAGCGAACCGGGTGATTGTGCTAGCAACCGACATCGTCACGAACGCGCCAGCGGCCAAACCCTTGGAAACACCTTCATCTTCGGCCATCGCCACAAGATAGACCAGAATGACGGAGTGCCCAGCGCAACCCCAGAAATGGATCCCAATAAGGTTCCAGAATGCGCCAGTGCGCTGGGCCTGATGCAGAAATACCTGAGTGCGTACTTTCGCAACATCACCGGTCTGGACCTCTTGGATAGGTTCATCTTCCGGCGCACCGAGAGGGCGGGCACCGATTTGGGCCGGTTCGTTGTAGAAGAACTTCACCAAGAACAAGATTATCGCCCCACCTGCGATGCCTGGAATCCAGAACGCAGCCCGTAGACCCGTAAGACCGCCGCCAAAAAACTCGATGATGCCAATCATGATTGGCACCGCAACCAATGGTCCGATTCCTTGTGAGGACTGTAGCAGCCCCATACCGGTGCCCAAATGTTTGCGGAACCAAAGTGTGACGGAAGCGGTGAGGGGGACCTGGAAGATACCCATAGCGGCGCTGAGTATTACGCCAAAGAACAGGTAGAACTGCCAGAGCTCACGCATAAATCCAGTGAGTACCATACCCACTATGAACAACAGAGCGCCTAACCTCATGGTCCAGCGTACGCCGTAGCGGTCGCCCAACCAGCCAGCGGGAGGGCCGAACAACCCGGAGACAATCCATTGAATGGCAAAACCCAGGCCCACAGCACCGTAGCTCCAGCCGAAGGAATCGACCAGCCTTGGTATTAGGATGCTGGAAGAGGAGCGGAAGGAGGAACTGAACAGCCGCATGACCGCGGCCACCGCAACGATCACCCAGGCATAATGGATTTGGTGTCCACCGACCGCCAACTCAGAAGGCTTGAGGTTTAATTTTGCCATCGAGTCTTAAGCTTCAGATCCAAGCATAGCCTCTGTTTCTTGCACTAAAATCCGGGAACCATTCGAAATATCGTTCGCCTGAATACATTCTGGGACCACCGCTAAATGCATGTCGTCGCAGGTAAGATTCCATACACATACCTTCAATGTATAAAGCCCCTGAATGATAGACCATCAGGCAAGCGAATTGATAGAGACCGGCTCGGCGGAAGATCGGTCCCAAGCCGCGTTAAAAAGAATCGCAAAAAATAGGAAACCATTACGTTGACATTAAATCAGATTCTTGTATAATTGAGGTTTACTAGCGCTATGTCTCACGTGACGAATTCGCTCACCACACCTGTAACTAGCCTTCCTCTACATACAAATCCACAGCATACATTTGCGTCGCACGCAAACGGCCGCTCGGCCGGTCTCGTCCACTCACGCTAAGGAGAATGGTAAATGGCTCTATCTCCTGCTCTTAAAGGGGAATCTACGCAACTGCCCGACGTCAAGACCTATGCACAGATTCCGCAGGTCATCGACGTCCCGAATCTGATACAAAGTCAGATACAGTCTTGGGATTGGATCAAGGCTGAAGGGCTTACTGAAGTCTATCAGGAAATCTCGCCTATCGCCGACTACACTGGCAATAAGTACGAGTTGCATTTCCATGAGCATTACTTCCGTGAGCCCAAACACTCACCGCAACAGAGTAAGGAGCGGGAGATCACTTACTCCCAACCACTTTACGTTAAGACTCGCCTAGTGATGAAAGAGACAGGCGAGATTAAAGAACAAGAGATTTTCATGGGGGATATCCCCATGATGACCGACAACGGCACGTTCATCATCAATGGAGCTGAGCGCGTGGTGGTCAGCCAGTTGGTGCGCTCACCGGGGATTTACTTCGTCCTGGAGCGGAACGCCATTAGCAACCGCAGCCTTTGCTCGGCCAAGCTAATACCGTCACGCGGAGCCTGGCTCGAGTTCGAGACCAGCTCCAAGGACATCATATCGGTCAAGGTAGACCGGAAACGCAAGGTCTCAGCATCCATTTTCCTCCGCGCCCTCGGCGTGGCAGAAGACGATGCCATGATGGCCTTGTTCTCGGACATCGACACCGATGAAAACCACCAATATATGCAAACGACCTTGGACAAAGACCCTGCCCTTGAGCCCAAAGACCTGAATTTCAAGGACGACGACCTGCACTCGCTCTGGGATTGGCTCCACGAAGAAAAGGAGTTTGACGATGCCGCCGCACGGCGCATCGCGGCGGCTCAGATTGAATTCTACCGCCGCCTGCGTCCCGGTGAACCGCCCAGCCTGGAGAATTCCCGGACACTGATTCGGAACCTGTTCTTCGGACCACGCCGGTACGACTTGGGTCGTGTTGGCCGCTACAAGCTGAACCGCCGGCTCGGGCAGGCCTCCAATAACGACCTGATGACTCTGAGCCTAGACGATGTCGTAAACGTCATCCGAACCATGATTCGTATCAACCAAGGAGAGGGCCGCGCGGACGACATCGACCATCTGGGCAATCGCCGCGTAAGGGCAGTCGGCGAGCTGGTGCAAAACCAGGTCCGCGTTGGGCTCCTTCGCATGGAGCGCATGGTCAAAGAGAAGATGACTTTGGTGGACCCCGAAGCCGCCGCACCTCAAGGGCTGGTTAACATCCGCCCTGTAGTGGCTGCGGTCAGAGAGTTCTTTGGCGGTTCCCAGTTGTCCCAATTCATGGACCAGACCAACCCTCTGGCGGAGTTGACCCACAAGCGGCGTCTGTCAGCCCTTGGCCCTGGCGGTCTGTCTAGGGAGCGGGCCGGATTCGACGTGCGGGACGTTCACTTCTCTCATTACGGCCGGATTTGCCCTATCGAGACTCCTGAAGGCCCGAACATTGGCCTTCTCAGTTCATTGGCCTCCTTCGCTAGGATCAACCCCTACGGATTTATCGAGTCGCCTTATCGGAAGGTCCTGAAGAACCTTCCCAACGACTCGGATGATCTTAAAGGACGGACAGTAACCCAGGCCGTGTTGGACAAAGACGGCAAGACCATCGTTAGTAAGGGACGAGCTATCGGAGCCAACAAGATGAACGCTCTGAAAGGGCTGCCAAAGAACACGATGATTCCAGTTCAGCCCTTCGTGGCCACAGGGGATGATGACGTCATCTACCTGTCTGCCGACCAAGAAGAAGACTTCTACGTAGCCCAAGCCAACGCCGACCTCGANCACTTGAACCAGTTCGTTCAAGACCGNGTNGAACTCAGGGTTGGTGAGGAATACACCCAGGAAGCTGCNGACCTCATCGACTACATGGATGTTTCGCCCATGCAAATCATGAGCGTGTCTGCCGCGCTCATNCCGTTCCTAGAGCATGACGACGCCAACCGCGCCCTCATGGGGTCTAACATGCANCGTCAGGCTGTGCCGTTACTCCGNCCTCAGGCGCCCGTGGTAGGCACCGGAATCGAGAGCCGCGTCGCCAGAGATAGCGGGCAGCTCGTCCTCTCCGAGGNAGCCGGCGTGGTCACCTCAGTCACCGGTCGCGAGATTATCGTGACCGGCGAAGACGGTGAGCAGCATCCCCACTCTGTGATCAAGTTTTCCCGTACCAACCAGGGGACCTGTTTCGACCAGCGGCCCATCGCCACAAAAGGCGACGTCGTCGACGTGGGAAGCGTACTGGCCGACAGCTCATCGACCGATCACGGTGAACTGGCCCTNGGCCAGAACGTNCTGGTGGCCTTCATGTCTTGGGAAGGCTACAACTACGAAGACGCTATCATNGTCAGCGAGCGCCTCTACCGTGACGATTATTTCACTTCCATCCACATCGAAAAGCATGAGATGGAAGCCCGGGAAACCAAGCTGGGTCCCGAAGAGATCACGCGTGACATCCCTAACGTNGGGGAAACCAGTCTGCGCGACCTAGACGAGNTNGGCATTATCCGAGTGGGCGCCGATGTCGGCCCNGGAGATATCCTTGTNGGAAAGGTCACTCCTAAAGGTGAGACCGAACTGACCGCCGAGGAAAAGCTCCTACGCGCTATCTTCGGCGAGAAGTCCCGCGACGTTAAAGACACATCCCTCCGAGTCCCTCACGGGGAGCGAGGTAAGGTAATTGACGTCAAAGTACTGACCCGTGAGAACCGCGACGACCTGTCACCAGGCGTGAACGAGGCCGTCCGAGTGTGGATCGCCCAAACCAGGAAGATATCTGTCGGAGACAAGATGGCTGGCCGCCACGGCAACAAGGGCGTGGTAGCCAGGATCCTTCCCGAAGAAGATATGCCCTACATGGCAGATGGCACGCCAGTGGATATCATCCTGAACCCCATCGGTGTTCCCTCTCGAATGAACCTTGGGCAGGTGCTAGAAACCCATTTAGGCTGGGCCGCCCGCGGTCTCAACTTCAGGGCTAACACCCCAGTGTTCGACGGCGCCGGTGACCCGGCGATCGAGGACGCTCTGGCCCGAGTGTGGTTCACTGAGCAGGCTGGCGCCACAAGCGTCGGGCCGGTCGACGGCTCTCCCGAAGTCGATTACCCTCAGGTCGACCGCTGGCTGGAAGAGAAGGGCTACAACCCCAGAGAAATATTCGACGAGACCAAATTCGGCGCGGCCCAAGAAGCCTGTCTCCGGATGTGGCTCATCGACGAAGCCGGGGTAGACGCAGAACACATGGCCTTGGACGAGTTGCGGAAAGCAGCCATCGATGTTCACCGCGAGCAGCGAATAGCCCCTCCAACCTTCGGCAAGTTCGAACTCAGTGACGGACGGACTGGAGAGAACTTCGACCAATTGGTCACGGTCGGCAACATCTACATCTTAAAGCTCATCCACTTGGTAGAAGACAAAATTCACGCGCGCTCGACCGGTCCCTACTCCATGATTACCCAGCAGCCTTTGGGCGGAAAGGCCCAGTTCGGAGGACAACGCTTCGGTGAGATGGAAGTGTGGGCGCTCGAAGCCTACAGCGCAGCGTATAACCTGCAAGAAGTGCTTACGGTTAAGTCTGATGACGTAGCTGGCCGGGTGAAAACCTACGAGGCGATTGTAAAAGGTGAACCCATCGGCCAGCCGGGTGTGCCGGAATCGTTCAACGTTCTACTCAAAGAACTCCAGAGTCTAGGACTAGCAGTGGAACTATTGAATGAGGAAAACCGATCGCCCCTAAGCGCTGGCCTTGCAGATGAAACTGATTTATTCCAGGCTTTGGAGACGATTTAATGGTCAGAATGGCAGATAGGCCGGATACACAAGGGACTAACTTCAATGCGATCCGCATCTCCATTGCGTCCCCCGAACAAATACTCAATTGGTCTCACGGTGAAGTAACCAAGCCTGAGACCATCAACTACCGTACGTTGCGCCCAGAAAAAGACGGACTGTTTTGTGAACGACTGTTCGGACCGACCAAGGACTGGGAGTGTTTCTGCGGCAAGTACAAGCGCATCCGTTACCGCGGCGTGGTCTGTGACCGCTGCGGAGTGGAAGTCACGCGCTCTAAAGTCCGGCGCGAGCGCATGGGCCACATCCGTCTGGCTGCGCCTGTAGCTCATATCTGGTTCAGCAAGACCACTCCCAGCCGACTGGGTCTGCTCTTGGATTTGTCTCCCAGGAATCTGGAACGGGTGCTCTACTTCGCGCAGCACATCATTGTGTCCGTGGACGAAGACGTGCGCCT
>NZUD01000022.1 GCA_002697005.1 Chloroflexota bacterium
TGTACATCCAGTACGATTGGGCGCTCTCGAAGTACATGACGCTGTTCATGTCAGGCTGGTAGCGGCGAACCAGGTCGTCGTCCCATTCGGGTAATTCTTCGGGGTGGAGAAGTTCTTCGACTGCGGCTTCGTAGCCCTTCCCTTGATAGACCTCCAACTCACGAAGGGTGGCGCCGAAGCCGGCCCTCCGCATCAGGTGGGCGATCAGTCCCAGTTCTTTATCAACCATTGGGTGGCCTCCAACTCGACTCGCTGGACTCGGTGAATCACGTATCGTGAGTGGGTAAATGTTGATGAGCAATTTTGAGTTCGGCGTAGTATATCATTTCCAAAATAGACTTAGAGAGAGCCACCTCCTCAATGGATGCTTGACATAATTTTATCGGTCTAGGCGTAGATTTGACCAAGGACTAAAAAAAGTTTAATATTCCTCAAAAGATTGGGGTATAATCCATCGACTTTCCCCTTGACAGACGGCGGCTCCTTTACATTAATGTGCTAATGGGTCAGCGGGAGAGAGTGGGAAGTGTGGTTGTGATGGTGACCAACGTGTACTCAAAGCCGGTGGCCGAGGTTTTCGGATCATCGGCTTTTTTTGTAAAAGGATTTCGAATCGTCAAGAATGACAAGGAGATTGCAGCAGAATTGGATCTATCTGCCGGCCAGTTGCCGGACCCGGATGGACATTTCTAAAACGCGTCCGGCGGCATTAGCCCGACTTACCGGTCTCGACATAAGCAGATGACTCTATTCTCTCTCACACATATAGAGTCTCTCGGAGATTCCTGGGTTTGATGGCGTCAGGTGGTGACGGTGCAAAGGTTGGGCGGAGCGTTCGATAAAAATTGATTGAGGGTTTGGGTGTTGCGATGATGTCTACAGGTGTGAAGATCATCAGTGATGGAGTGATCAAGATGGATGGTGGTTCCATGTTCGGCCAGGTGCCTAAGGTTGCCTGGGATAGCAGTGTGGCCACCGACCGTAAGAACCGGATGACGTTGGGGCTGAATTGTCTGCTACTGCAAGTCAGCGGGCAGAACGTCCTGGTCGATACTGGGATAGGTTCAAAAGAGATAGACCAAGACAAGGAGAATCTTGGGTTGGTTCCAAGCCGGCTCTTGAAGGGCTTGAAAGGCGTGGGCCTCACCCCCAAGGATATAAGTGCGGTGGTGCTTTCCCATCTGCACTTTGACCACTCGGGCGGTTGCACCCGGCTGGACCGGGCTGGAAACCTGGTGCCCACCTTCCCCAAAGCTAAGTATTACGTTCAGGGCAAGTGCTGGGAAGAAGCCTGCAACCCCAACGAGCGTTGCCACGGTTCCCACCGCCAAGAGAATTTCCTGCCCATTGACGAACGGGGACAACTAGAGTTGCTGGATGGCGATTCCGAGATTATGCCCGGACTCAATGTAATCGTTACTGATGGGCATGCCCAAGGGCATCAGATGGTTATGTTCAATCATGGCGGCGAGCGGGTGGTGTTCTTGGGGGACATCGTTCCCACTCCCCACCATCTGAACCTAGTGGCCATTTCCGCCTTTGATAGTTCCCCAGAGAAGACCCTAGAACAGAAGCGNGACTTGCTTAGCCANGCCGAAGCCCAAGGATGGCTATTGGTATTCTCTCACGGCCACGACGTCAAAGCAGGATATCTGGAGCGCCGGGGAGAGATGGGCTACCTCAGGCCGGTTGATCTTTAAACGATATTTAACCGGCTTTATTGAAGGAGCCGGTTAAAGCCTGATTATTCGCTTGTGTTATTAACTGCCGCATTCCGGAGTGGTTCGTACGGTCGGGATTAATGCTAGTGATTTCCTCATAGTCTCCTCAGTCTTGTTCGGAATTTTCCCGGCTAGACTGGGCCGTTGCTATCATCCGATGGCCCACCGCTGGGCCGAGAAATCCGTACCGGCTAGAGAGAGACAACCTCACCCGTCACCCAATCTTCGTCGAGACTGGTTAACTGCGCGTCTGTTATCAAGTTGCTTAAGTCTCGACCGCTGGTTGCCTTAACCCTCACGTAATTGTCGGTAAGACCACTCCAAATTCCTCCGCAATTTTTCCCTTGGGTCGGCTCCCAGAGCACCGGTCTGACCTGACCCAGGGCTCCTTGTCGAAACTTCTTCACTGACGCTGCCGCNAACTCGAGCATCTCCCCAGAACGTTCTTTCTTCTGCGCATCAATCACCTGGTCGTCTAGGTGAGCAGCAGATGTCCCTGGTCTGATGGAATATGGAAAGACGTGCATGTCGCTGAAACCCATCGAGGCAGCNAAACTGTAACTCTCGGCGAATTCCCTTACGCCTTCACCGGGAAAGCCAATGATGATATCTGTGGTGATCCCTGCGTCCGGAATCGTCTTCCGAACCAATGCAATGGTCTCCGCGAACCGCGCCGTGTCGTAACGCCGACGCATCGATTTCAAGATGGTGTCGCTCCCGCTCTGGAGTGGGATGTGGAAGTGAGGGCAAAGTCGAGAGTCGTCCCACAATCCCAGGAGATTGGGCGTGATCTCCTGGGCCTGAAGTGACGAGATGCGCAGCCGGCTGATACTGGTTTCTACCAGAACCTGCTGGAGCAAACCGGCCAAGTCTATGCCAAGCAGGTCGAACCCGTAGGTCCCTAGTTGGGTGCCGGTTAGCACGGCTTCTCGACAGCCTAATTTAGCCCGCTCGTTTATCTGGGCAATGATCTCTTCGGGTGGAATACTGCGTTCCCGGCCTCTCACTTTGGGAACGATGCAATAGGAGCAGACCTGGTCGCATCCCTCTTGAATCTTAACCATAGCCCGGCTCCTACCAGGAGCCGGCGCAGCCAGGTTTTTTGCGAAGGAGCCGGATTCGACTTCAAGCTTGTTTGCGATGGTGGCGACCAGGTTAGGTTTGTCTCGATTGTCCAGAACTAAGGAGACAGATTCCATGGCGGATAGGTCTCCTTTGGCCCGCTGGGCGTAGCAGCCGGTGGCCACCACCAGAGCGTCAGGATTAGAGCGGCGGGCCCGGCGCAGGTACTGGCGGGCTTTGGAGTCGGAGTTGGCGGTAACGGTGCAGGAATTTAGCACTACAACGTCGGCCTGAGCAGCCGACTTGACCATTGTGAAACCGGCCTCTTGGAACTGCCGGACCAGAACTTGGCTGTCGGCCTGGTTAAGCTTGCAGCCATGGGTGTGGATGGCAACTTTAGGGCTGTTCGAGCTCATCTGAGAAAGTCGCGGTTCATATCTTCCACCTCGTCGGGCTCGTCCATGTCACCCCGCAGCAGCGCGCTTATCAGGTCACCTCCAGGGGCTAGGTCCCACAGGCGCTCGACGGCTCCGGTGACGTCTTCAAGAGTCTGCACCAGATGGTCGGCCCTGATTTTGGACTCACGGACCTTCTCTGCGGTCTCGCCGAAGGAAGAAAGTTTGGTGAAGGACTCCCGTATACGCCGGTCCTGACTCTCTTGGCCCAGCTTTTGGGCGTAATCCTCAACGGCTTTCGGTCCGTTCAATTCCCAGCCCCGGCCCAATGCCACTCCTTTTACCGCCTGAGTCAGGCTGCCCCACAGCAGCTCCTCGCAGCGGTCCCAGCGGCCGACGCGAATCTCTTCCATGGCGTCTTGCAACAACCGCAGGCTCTGGCCCCGGTAGCGTACCATCCGGTCTTCGTCTTTCTTGTTCAGTTCTGGCATAAGTTTAGTTTCGAGTTTACCACTAGCATAGGCCCGCTATGTGTACCTAATCATCCCAGGTGGTGGGATCTGGAACGGAGGCACCAGGTTTGGGATAGGCACCTCTATCAGTACCGGACCATCTGCTTTGAGCGCGTCACGCAGGGCCGGCCCTAAATCCTGGTGTCCTGGGAGTTTTATCCCCTCGGCACCGTAGGATTCGGCCAGCTTGGCGTAGTCCGGGTTGTGGATGCGGGTGCCGATNACTCGGCCTCCGAACCGGTTCTCCTGGTCAGCATATGACGCGCCAAATGACNCGTTGTTGAACAAGATGGTTACTACGTTTAGCCTTTCNTGGACTGCGGTGGCCAGTTCGCTGGAGGCGTAGCCGAACCCGCCGTCTCCGGAGGTAGCAACTACTTGTCGGTCGGGGTTGCCTACCTTGGCCCCAAGGGCGGTTGGGAAGGCGTAGCCCAAAGTGGCAAAGTAGCTTGAAGTCAGATACGAGCGAGGCGTCAGGGCCGGGAAAGCCAAGTGGCTCCAGTAGCCCACTTCGGTGGTTCCGCTGACCATGATGGCGTCGTCATCCAACTCCCGTCTGATGCTGTTGATAATCTCCACCTGGAGCGGGGCCATGGCTTGAATCTCTTCTTTTGTGGTGGCCCGGATTGAATCCAGTTCCTCCAGGGTCCATTGACTGGCGCGGGTTTTTCCGCCCAATTCGGCCAACAGGTCCTGCAGGGCAAGTCGCCCGTCGGCGGCCATGCCGGTCGTAACTGGTATATTGCGACCCACTTCCTCCGGGTCAGCGTCAATTTGGATCAATGTCTGGTTGGGTTGAGGGCTCCAGTCTACCTGCGGGACCATGTGCATCCGGCTGCCGATAACCAAGATGACGTCGGACTGGGGTACCACGTTGTGGCCGGGCCCATGACCGTTATAGATCGTACCTAACGACAAGGAGTTGTCCTCTGGGAAGGCGCCCTTACCCTCGGGAGTGGTGATGACCGGGGCGTTCAACACCTGTGCAAGCTCCAACAACTCCGGCGATAGATCCGCCTCTCGGGATCCGCCGCCAGCCCAGATGAGAGGTCTTTTGGCGTGGGCCAAGGCGTTCGCCGCCGATCTGACGTCGGCCGGCTCTGGTCTTCTCTTCGGATGCACTTCTTGTTCCAACAGTTCTATCTCAGTCTGGTTGGGTAGTATGTCCCAAGGGACCTCTATCTCCACCGGCCTGGGGCGTCCTGTAGTGAGTTGTTCCATGGCTCGGTGAACCAGGGTGGGAATCTCGGAACTCTCGGTAGTCCGGTCGCACCACTTGGTCAGATGCTTGAAGACGTCTAGTTGTTCCCCGATTTCGTGGAGCGCACCCCGGTTCACGCCGAGGTTGTAGCTCTCTATCTGGCCTGATATCAACATCACCGGGGAAGATGACGCAAAGGCTGTTCCCATGGCAGCGGTAGCGTTCAACGCGCCAGGGCCTGGCACCACCATGGCCACGCCAGGCTTACCGGTGGTGCGGGCGTAGCCGTCGGCCATGTAGGCGGCGCTCTGTTCGTGGCGAACCAGCACCAGCCGCAGGGACGGCTCGTCGTAGAGCGCGTTGAATGCCTCCATTATCTGGACACCCGGCAGTGCAAAAACCACTTCAACCCCTTCTCTAACCAGCGAGCGGGTCAACGCCTGGGCGCCTGTCATCTGTGCCATGTTGCAACTCCGGTTGTCGAATATTTAGGCGTGGAAAGGCCAGCCCATCATATCCTAGAGATCATGCCTGTCAACCACGGTTGCCAAATCATGCCTCCGGTGGGAACATAGGTGCCTGCTACTGCCCAGGAGAATACGACCGTGACCACAGATTCATTTCGCTTTGTTGGCTATCCCATCCGTGTCCATGCGGGAAAGGAAGCCATCAACAGGTTGGCTGACGAGGTCGACCGCCTTAAGGTCCAACGTGTGTTGGTGGTCTGCGGACGGTCTGTTGCTGATAACACAGACCTGATTGACCGGGTGAAAAATGTCCTTGGAGACCGGGTGGCTGGGGTGTTCACTGGAGGGAAGACGGGTTCTCCTCTGACATCGGTGTTGGAAGGGGTAGCAGCGGCACGCGAAGCTGATGCGGACGGCATAGTAGCCGTGGGCGGAGGAAGCTCTGTGGTCACAGCGCGGGGCATCACCGTATTACTAGCCGAGAAAGGAACTGCCCAGGAGNTGTGNACCCGATACCCAGAGGGAAAGCCCCCGGTCAGCCCNCGGTTGATGGCGGCCAAGATACCCAACTTCATAGTGCTTACCACATCTACGACAGCGGCCACCCGCGCCGGTACCGCCCTTGTCGACCCTGAATCTGGCCACCGGCTTGAGCTGTTCGACCCCAAGACNCGCCCGGCGGCCGTGATCTGGGATGACCAGGCTTTGCTGACAGCCTCGCCCTGGCTCTGTCTGAACGCTACTGCTTCTTGCTTCACTGGTGTGGCGTCAGCCCTCCAGCGCACTGATTTGAACCCGCTAGCGGAAAGTGACCTGCTGGAGGCCTTGCGGCTGCTGTTGGTCAACCTTCCTTTGGTCAACTCACAACCCGACGACCCTGTAGTGCGGGTCAACTTATGCGCTGCGGCGTTTCTCTATAACAGGGCGACCGACGCTGGAGCTGGCGGAAGCGCTTTGGGCGTAGTCACCGCTCTGGCCCACTCGCTNGANACCCGCTACTCTGAATGCGGCCACGGTGACGCTTACTCGATCCTCACTCCTCCGGGCATGCGTTTCAACATTGAATCCAATATCGAAGGGCAGGNCCGGTTCGCCAAAGCTATGGGAGTCAAGAAAGACGGCATGGACGACCGCCAGTCTGCCACATCTGCCGCTGATGCCATCGAAATCTTATTCAAAGAACTGGGTCTTCCAACAAGGCTTAGTGAGGTTGGCGTTTCGGAAGACGATATCGGTCAGATCGCGGAAGACGCTATGACTGACTTCGGGCTGCATCGAAACGTACGCAAGATTCAGAANGTGGAAGAACTGACAGANATATTGGTGAGCGTCAAATAATTTGAGTTTTCGGCAACGGCCAATTTACCGGTCTAATCCATGGGCCAGCCATTCAACCCAACTCTATATCGCAAGAAACATATGAAAGGTGCCAGGGAAATACCATGAAATACGATTACATCATCGTTGGGGCTGGCTCTGCCGGTTGCGTATTAGCCACCAGACTGTCTGAAGATCAAGACAAGACGATCCTACTATTGGAAGCGGGTCCGGATTATCCTGACTTCGAGCATCTACCCGATGACCTCAAGAAGGGTTACAACGTTTGGCGATCCGCCTACGGACCCCATAGTTGGGATTATCGGGCCACGGCTACCCCGCTCCAGCCGGAACCCATCATAATCCCTAGGGGCAAGGCAACCGGCGGCTCGAGTGCCGTAAACGGCCAAGTGGTGTTCCGTGGCCTGCCAGAGGACTACGACCAGTGGGCCGAGTGGGGCAACGACGAATGGGCCTACACCAAAATACTGCCCTATTTCCGCAAGATGGAAAACGACTGGGATTTCCCTGGAGATGACTTTCACGGCAATGAAGGCCCCCTGCCTGTTCGGCGTTTTAAGCGTGAGGACTGGATCCCGGTTGCCGAGGCGTTCTATCAGGCCTGCTTGGCCACGGGGTTCCCCGAAGACCCAGACCAGAACAACCCCGACTCCAACGGCGTGGCGGCCCGTCCATTGAACAACATTGATGGCGTCCGCATGAGTACCGCCCTCACCTACCTGAACTTGGCCCGGCACCGGCTTAACATAACTGTACGTGGGGAAGTAACCACACGGCGAGTGCTGTTCGACGGCAATCGTGCCACGGGTGTTGAGGCCGAGAGCGGCGGTGAGGTCTTCACCGTTGAAGGGAATGAGGTCATCTTGTCCGGTGGAACCATCGGTTCGCCTCAGGTGCTTCTGCTGTCCGGGGTTGGTCCGGCTAAAGAATTGGAGTCCATGGGCATAAACGTAGTCCATGACTTGCCTGGCGTAGGCAAGAACCTTCGCGACCACCCGGCTGCGTACATGCTGTTCAAGGGTGAAGGTGATCCCCCTGATGTGGATACGCCCAGCTTGCAGGTTGGTCTGCGGTTCAGCCTGCCTGACTCCCCCACCAGGGGAGATTTCCAGATGACGCCTACGCTGATGAGTAGTGAGCACCGTCCTGCCAGTGTCACATATGAAGGCGATACCTTCCACTTTGGGATCAGTGTCGGTCTACAGAACGCCACATCGGCTGGAGAACTCACACTGAACACCACCGACCCGAACGATCAACCCAATCTGAATTACGATTTGTTTTCCGCCGAATACGACCGAGAGAGGATGCGAGGTGCGTTACGTATGGCCGAGGAAGTCGCTAGTCAACCAGCTTTCGCGGTCCATGTAACGGAGCAAGTGAACCCGACCAAAGAAGAGCTGGCCGACGACGTCGCATTGGATCGGTGGATCATGACCAATTGCTATACCCAACACCACATCTCGGGCACCTGCAAGATGGGGCCAAACTCCGACTCTATGGCTGTGGTCGACCAGTTCAGCCGTGTCCACGGCCTGCAGGGTTTGCGTGTGGTAGACGCATCGGTGATGCCCGACGTCATCCGCGCCAACACTAACGCCACTACCATCATGATTGCCGAACGAGTGGCCGATTGGATCAAAGAGGGTCGCTAGACCATGGTTTTATCATGAAGAACGATACAGGGGCACGACATTGCTGGGTTAGTACGCATGCAATGGGGTACGGCTGACGTAGGAAATCTAGCTTCGGGTCTTCATCAGGATGACGGGATTGGAGCTCGCACTACCCAACCCGCCTTTCAGCGGCTAGAATCCCTAATGGTCTAGCCAAACTCGCATAACACCCTTGATTTAGGATGGTACCAGTATGTCCACACTCCCCAACGTGAGAATCGAACGGGACTCCATGGGTGAGATGGAAGTCCCAGCAGACGCCCTCTATGGTGCGTCAACCATGCGGGCGGTGTTGAACTTCCCGATTAGCGGCCTTGGCTTCCCTCGGCCGTTCATACGGGCCCTAGGATTGGTGAAGCAGTCGGCGGCCAAGACTAATATGTCTCTGGGGTTGCTGGACGAAAAAGTCGGCGACGTCATCGTTGCTGCCGCTCAAGAGGTAATCGACGGCGCGCTGGATGAGCATTTCGTGCTGGACATCTTTCAGACGGGTTCAGGCACGTCGACCAACACCAACGCCAACGAGGTCATCGCCAACCGGGCCATCCAGATATTGGGCGGTGACTTGGGTTCCAGGTTAGTGCACCCCAACGACCATGTGAACATGGGGCAATCGTCCAACGATGTCATCCCTACGTCCATCCACCTGGCTGCTCTGTTGTCCATCAAAGAAGATCTGATACCGTCCTTGGAATTCCTGGCCGCGGAATTGAACAAGAAATCCAAAGAGTTTTGGCCCATCGTCAAAACAGGCCGCACTCACCTACAGGATGCGACACCGGTTCGCCTCGGCCAGGAGTTCAAAGGATTCGCTGGGCAGGCCGAGTACAGCGTTCAGCGTCTGCGAAGGGCCCAAGAAGCTCTAGCAGAGGTCGCCCTAGGCGGCACTGCGGTTGGCACGGGCGTGAATACCCACGAGGACTTCTCGTCCCGTACCTGCGAGACCATTTCGAACACATCCGGAGTGCTGATCAAAGAGACCGGTAACCACTTCCAAGCCCAAGCTTCTCTTGATGGTTTGGTTGAGGCTAGCGGGGAGTTGAAGACCATTGCCATCAGCCTTCACAAGATTGCCAACGACATCAGGTTTATAGCTTCAGGACCACGGGCTGGACTGGGTGAGATCTCCCTGCCAGAGGTCCAGCCGGGCAGTTCGATCATGCCTGGCAAGATAAACCCGGTGATCTCAGAGTCGGTGATACAGGTGGTCGCCCAGGTAGTGGGAAATGATGCATCGGTCACCTTGGCAGGCCAAGGCGGTTACTTCGAGTTGAACACGATGATGCCTGTTGCAGCCCACAATATCCTGCAGTCCATCTCGCTCTTGGCCGCATCGGCTCACAATTTCG
>NZUD01000023.1 GCA_002697005.1 Chloroflexota bacterium
CCAAAGTCCAACCCAAGAATATCTGCAATTAATGCTGGTCCAAATCATGATTGTTGACCTACAGTCCGATTTCCGGACTCCGTGGCCAATCCGCCAAAGCGAAAGCCTGAAAACGTCTAGTACGAACTTTCGTGCGCAGTAACGAACAAAAGTGGCACACAACAACTTAGAACCCGATAGCGGAACAAAATCTAGGCCGGTGTAGGCTTTTGGGCACCCATTCCTGTTGAGAGTAAGTGTCCGATTACAACCACGACTTTAGAGACAATTGTGGGATTTCTCAGAGTATCATTGCCCGCTCTCTCATCTGAGGAACGGATTTCTACAATTACAAAAATCATCCCGAGCAAGCTCTATAGTCTTTAATATTTTAAGGCCCGACAGGCCATTAGGAGTGTATCGAATTCTTACTAAGAATTGCATTAATATTAACCTCCAACTCTTTTTAAGAGGTTTGATGTCTGCTAAAAGTTCATTAAGTTGCCATAATCATCCTGATACTTTAGTATTCCGGCACGAATATCAAAGGCTCGGCGGAATATCACTTCAGTGCGCCAATCGTCATGGCAACGACGATGCACGGTCCTATACAGACCTTAGACGTAGGTCAACGATCGCCAGTTGAAACGGGAGGTGTATTTATGGAATCGGTCAAGACCGCAGCGCAGAGGGCATCAGAGTTCATAAAATCACTAATTTTCCCTTCTCACACACCCCTCGACGAACCATTGGCAGACGAGGTTCTGGGGGCCAAAGACCCGGTAACTCCATCATCAATTGATGGTCTAAGTCTTTCACCTCGGGTATTCAATTGCCTATGGAGAGCTAACATCCGCAACATCGAGACCGTGGCTGCCATGTCCGATGAAAATCTATTGAATATACGTGGATTCGGTGAAAAGGCTCTAACGGAACTGAAAGCACGCCTCGCAACTCACAAGCAATCTGACAAAGGCTTATGACAGGCATCTGTGATAGCACCGACTAATCAGGGCTAAAAAATAGTGGTGCACAAGGTCAGAGTCAAACTGAGTGAAACGGATGGTCTGCCAGGACTCTGTTCGGTAGGTTCTTTGTGGGCCTGCTGCACTCCCCAGAATAACAGCACCGAGGACTGCCTTCTACTAACCTAAAGCGGTATATTCCCATGCTTTTTGGCGGGGAGGCTATCACGCTTATTTTGAAGCATCTCCAGGGCTTTTATGATTTGCACGCGGGTGTCCGCCGGGTCGATTACGTCGTCCAAAAAGCCGCGACCGGCGGCGATGTATGGCGTGGTGAACTTGTGCTGGTATTCCTGGATGAGCTCCTGCCGCTTCTTGTCTGAGTCCTTAGCCTTAGTGATCTCTTCTCGGTAGATTATATTGACAGCTCCCTCAGCTCCCATTACCGCAATCTCAGCCGATGGCCAGGCCAGGTTGATGTCCGATCTCAAGTGCTTGCTGCTCATCACTATGTAGGCGCCGCCGTAGGCCTTACGGGTAATGACGGCTATCTTGGGCACTGTGGCTTCGGCATAAGCAAAAATCAGCTTGGCGCCATGGCGGATGATTCCGCCATACTCTTGGTCAACGCCAGGCATGAAGCCAGGCACATCCACCATGGTGACGAGGGGGATATTGAAGCAATCGCAAAACCGGATGAAGCGCGCTGCTTTAGCCGATGCGTCGATGTCCAACACCCCGGCCAAATACTCCGGCTGGTTACCAACGATTCCTACCGCTCGTCCGTTCATGCGGCCAAACCCTACCACTACATTAGGTGCGAAGCTTTGGTGGACTTCCATGAACTCTTCATCATCGACGATCTTGTAGATGACCTCACGCATGTCGTAGGGGCGATTAGAGTCATCCGGCACCAAGTAACGCAGGTCCGGCTCCCGTCGGGATACCGGGTCGTCCGTAAGCTCTACTGGAGCATCCTCTAAATTGTTGCTGGGGAGGAAACTCAGGAGATGGCGCACCTCGTTGATGCATTCCTCTTCAGTTTCATAGACGAACTGGGCCACGCCGCTGCGGGTGGCGTGGGTTGCGGCCCCACCAAGGTCCTCATGAGTAACGTCTTCGCCGGTAACTGCTTTAATCACGTCAGGCCCAGTAATGTACATCTGGCCAGTGCCTTTAACCATGAATACGAAATCGGTGATGGCCGGTGAATAGACCGCGCCACCGGCAGACGGCCCCACTATGACCGATATCTGAGGGATGACTCCCGAATACATCGTGTTGCGGAGAAAAATGTCGCCGTAGGCGCCCAGGCTGGTGACGCCCTCCTGAATCCGGGCTCCACCGGAGTCGTTCAACCCGACCACGGGGCAGCCGGATTTAACCGCCAGGTCTAACATTTTACAGATCTTCTGGCTGACAGCCTCAGACAACGATCCGCCCATCACAGTGAAATCCTGAGCGAAGGCGAACACTTGGCGCCCCTCGACCTGCCCATATCCAGTGACCACGGCGTCGCCGAGTACCTTGCGCTCGCCAAGTCCGAAGTCGGTGGCACGGTGCGTGACAAAGGAATCCATCTCTTCAAAAGTGCCTTCGTCCATGAGCAAGTTCAATCGCTCGCGGGCCGTGAGCTTGCCCCTGCTGTGCTGCTGGTCTATGCGGTCCTGACCGCCGCCCTTCAGGGATTCCTGGCGCATAGCGTCCAGGGCTTCTATCTTCTCGTCTATCTGCCTTTTCTCTGCAGTCACTGCCTCTCCTGCCGAGTCACCAACAGATCGGGTAACTCGTAAGGCCTAGTTATTTAAATGACGAATCACGAAGCAAAGACAAAGAGAATTCGTCATATGTTGTGTCGCCTTTAGCCGAGTTTATCGTAGCAGAACCCCAGAAAGAGGAGCAAGAAGTATGCCCACGCGCCAGAGTGATAAAATGAGGTGTTCATTCGGCGCTTATCTGCCTCACCGGTATCGGAGTTTCCCAACCATGCCTCAAGTACAGACCCCTCTTTCTGGACTGACCGTGGCCAATGGAGAGACTTTTGCTTGGGGAACGCGCACCTATGTGATGGGCATAATCAACGTTACCCCGGACTCGTTCTCTGGGGACGGACTTAGCAGCGATGTGGGTGCTGTCGTGGACCAGGCTTTGCGGTTTCACGAGCAAGGCGCCGACATCCTAGACATCGGCGCCGAGTCCTCCCGCCCGGGCCACCAGAATGTGACTTTGGATGAAGAATTGGCTAGGCTGATACCTGCTTTGGAAGCAGTGGCAGGCACGGTGGAACTGCCCATCAGTGTGGACACCTACAAGGCCGAAGTGGCACGGCGGGCGGTTGAGGTTGGAGCGGTGATTATCAACGACATCTGGGGGCTGAAAGCCGAGCCCGAGTTGGCTCACGTGGCTGCAGACTCTGGAGCCAGTCTAGTCCTTATGCACAACCAGCAAGGGGTCCAATATCATGATTTGCTGCCGGATATTGCTTCCAGTCTGCAAATGAGCGTCAACAAAGCCGTTGAATCTGGAGTGCCCCAGGGAAACATCATCGTGGACCCTGGCATCGGCTTCGGGAAAACCCCGGATCACAACTTGGAAGTACTTGCCCGCCTGACCGAACTTCAGAGACTATGCTGCCCCATCCTGGTTGGCTCGTCACGCAAATCAACTATAGGCATGCTTCTGGATCTTCCTGCCGACCAGCGTATGGAAGGAACGGCGGCGACAGTTACTCTGGCCATCGCCGGCGGTGCGGACATCGTTCGGGTGCATGACGTGAAGGAGATGGTTCGGGTCTGCCGGGTCACCGACGCAGTTGTGCGCGGGTGGCGGCCCCAGAGCTGGAAGACCTCTTGAGCCGTGTTACCGGTTTTCTGGGATTCGGCACAAACGTGGGAGACCGGAAGAAGAATCTGGCTCAGGCATTGACCATCCTCAATGACAGGCCCGACTTGACCGTGCTCCGCACCTCCAGCATATATGAGACCGAACCATGGGGTCTTGCAGATCAGTCCATGTTCCTCAATATGGTGGCCGAGATCGCAACCTTCATCCCATCTGGCGAACTTTTGGCACGAATCAAAAAGGTGGAACAAGACATGGGCCGTAAGGTCGGGCCTCGCTTCGGCCCTCGAATCATAGACATCGACATCCTGTTGCTGGAAGACCAAGTGGTGGATGAGCCCAATCTAAATGTTCCCCATGTAAGCCTCCACGAAAGGGCTTTCATCCTTGTCCCGTTAGCAGAACTGGCACCCGAATTAGTTCACCCAGTTTTCGGAGTCACTATCGCCACTTTGGCTGCGAAAGTGGACGGCCGGGACGGAGTAAAACCCCTCGTCTGATCTAAAAGACGTTATTTCATGACTGAGATGTCGTAGCAGTTGTCACGCCCGGTTGACAATCGCGCCCGTCTGAAGCATGATTTTTATCCTAAAGAATATCGGTTCCACCTTCATTCGATTAAACGAGATTCTGCGCCGCCGGGATATTGCGGCGACGTCAGTTAAAGATACGAGGAGACAGTCATGGCGGACAAGCAGCTGACATTTGATGAGGAAGCCCGCACCAGCCTTATGCGGGGAGTGGATGAACTTAAGCGCGTCGTCGGCCTAACCCTCGGACCCAGCGGCCGCAACGTACTGCTTAGCCGCATGTTCGGCCTGCCCATAGTCTGCAGTGACGGCGTCACTGTGGCCAAAGAAGTTGAACTCCCAGAGCCTTATGAAAATCTGGGCGCACAGCTGGTCAAAGAGGCTGCCTCCAAGACCAATGACGCGGTGGGCGACGGCACCACCACCTCTGTGGTACTTACTCAGTCCATAGTCAGGAACGGCTTTATGAACGTTGCTTCCGGGGCCAACGGAATAGGCATCCGTGACGGCGTGGACATGGCCGTTCAAGCAGTTGTGGCTGAGTTGAGGTCGATGGCCATCCCGGTTGAAGACCGCGAGCGAGTGGCACGGGTTGCCGCGCTTTCCGCTCACGAAGAACCCATCGCTGAACTGCTGGCCGATGCGCTCGACAAAGTAGGCCGCGACGGCGTGGTCACAATTGAAGATTCCAAAACTCTGGCCGATGAGCTTGAGTTCGTGGAGGGCGTCCGCGTTGACCGCGGCTACCTCTCTCCTCATTTTGTAAGTGACACTCAGCGCATGGAAGTGGCGTTAGACAATCCCAGGTTCCTGATCACCGACCAGAAGGTCAGCGCCCCCAACGATGTCATCGGGATCATGGAAAAGATGCTCCAAGCCCAGACTCGATCCCTGGTCATCATCGCTGAAGACGTCGACGGTGAGGCCCTTTCCACTCTGGTGGTCAACAAGCTTCGCGGCACAATCGATTGTGTGGCCATCAAGGCCCCAGGTTTCGGTGAACGCCGCAAAGCCCTATTGGAAGATATCGCCATCGTCACTGGGGGCACCGTGATTAGCGCCGACCGGGGACTCAAGGTTGAGGACGCCGAGATTGATATGCTGGGTACCGCACGCCGGCTGGTGGCCAACAAAGACGAATCGACAATCATCGAAGGACGAGGCGACGACAATGCTATAAAAGAGCGCCTTGATCAACTCCGGGTCCAGATTGAGGAGACCAGTTCCGACTATGACCGCGAGAAATTGCAAGAGCGCATGGCCGCTTTGGTGGGCGGAGTAGCAGTCCTCAAGATTGGCGGCGCCACCGAACCCGAGATTACTGAACGCAAGTCCAGGGCTGAAGACGCCCTGTCGGCTACTAGGGCAGCCATCGAAGAAGGGATCGTTCCAGGTGGCGGCGTGGCTTTGGTCCGGGCAGGGAAGGTTCTAGTAAACCTTGAAAAGACCCTTGAAGGCGACCAAGCCTTGGGAGTAAGAATGGTTCAAGGCGCCCTCAGCGCCCCCCTGTTGCTCATCTCCGAGAACGCCGGCCACGAGGGCCAAGTGGTCTTGGAAGGCGTGCGCAGCGGTGAAGGCGACTATGGGTTCGACGCTGATCGCGGCGAGTTCTGCAACCTGATTGAAGCAGGAATCATAGACCCGGTGAAGGTCACCAGATCGGCCCTGGAGAACGCGGGGAGCATCGCCGGTATGATGATGACTACTCAGGCCATCATAACCGAGATTCCCGAGTTCATTCCGCTGCCCCAGGATATTCAGGACTTCATGCACGACTAATCCTTGGCACAACATGAAAGAGGCAATTAGGCCCGGCCCAGCCACCCATAAACGATGTGGCCAGCTGGGCCTAATTGTTCCCTGATACTTGGGTGAGAAGATGCCCGGTACTCCTCTAGACCACGACTCCATCGGACACATGATCGAACGCTCGCCACCGCTGTTGGAAGACTTTTTGTCGTTGGAGGCCCAACTCCAGCCCAATGGATTCGACATGACCGTGCGCGACGTGGCGCAGTTAATCAATCCCGGAGCTGTGGGAGCAGAAGACTCCAGCCGGGTACTTTCTGAATCTGAAATCATGAAATTTGGGCCTGACGGCTGGCTACTGCTGGAACCAGGTCCTTATCTGGTGACCTTCAACGAAGTGGTCAATCTGCCATTGGACGTCATGGCGCTAGGCCGACCTCGCTCTAGCCTGCTCCGCAGCGGCGTGTCCATCCACACGGCGGTCTGGGACGCTGGGTACCACGGCCGATCGCAAGCCCTGCTGGTGGTCTACCATCCAGATGGCTACCGAGTACAACGCAACGCCCGTCTCATGCAAATAATCTTCTTTCAACTGGAAACCGCCGCCAGCCGAGGCTACCAAGGCCGCTTTCAGTCCGAGAACATCTAGCAGTCGGTACAGCCAGCGATGCAACTCCTTTTTTATCTCTATCTCCCGAATATACATCATTGTCATTCCGCGGAAGCGTCAGTTGACGAAAAACCTCATTCAACGTCTGCCACCCAATCGGATTCCTACAGACCCAATCAACACCTCCTGCAGAAACGGGATTCCCCACTTCTCTCGAAATGACAACCAAGGAAGAGTCGCTGGTGGTAGACTCTATCGAAGCAATGCAAAACCTCAAATCTCACATCACCGAGTACGCCGCCCAATGCGGATTCGACCTCGTGCGGGTCGCTGGCCCTGAGGAGTTTGTCCAAGACCGGGACGTGACTCTAAATAGGATCAAAGCTGGCCATATGGACGGCCTACTCTGGTTCACCGAATCTCGCGTTCGGCGCGGGGCCGACCCGGAGATCTTGCTGCCCGGCGCCCGTTCCATCATCTGTCTTGGACTCAGTTACCTAGACGAGCACGCCGAAGAGCTCACATCCTCTGGCAACGGTAAAGTGGCCAGGTACGCCTTGGTCAAGGACTACCACCGGGCTATGAAACGTCGGATGAAAACCTTCGTCCGCGGGCTGGAACAACAGATGGAAGTTCCATTAGAAGCCAAATGGTATGTGGACGACGGCCCCATGTTGGACCGCGCCGCCGCAGCCCGGTCAGGGTTGGGCTGGTTCGGTAAGAGCACGAACATTCTCACCAGCTCTCACGGGTCGTGGGTACTGCTAGGGCAAGTAATCACCAACCTGGAATTGGAACCGGACTCACCGCTGAATAAAACCTGCGGTACTTGTGTACGTTGCATTGACGACTGCCCAACCGGCGCCATCGTTGCGCCTTTCGTGGTGGATAACGCCCGTTGCATCTCCTATCAGACGATCGAGAACCGTGGAGTCATACCGCTGGAGATGAGGCCCCTTATCGGGGATTGGGTATTCGGCTGTGATATCTGCCAAGACGTCTGCCCGGTCAACCGCAAAGCCCAGAAACCGCGACAACCCATCCAGAAAACAGAAGCCATTAGATCCACGGGAAGCCTTGATCTGTCAGAACTGCTGGAACTGACCGAAGAGGAGTTCCGTACCCGGTTCCGGGGCACATCAATCATGCGCGCCAAACGAGTTGGCCTACAAAAAAACGCTTGCATCGCTTTGGGCAACAATCGGGACAAAGCTGGTGTGCCTGCATTGATTACCGCTCTGAATAGCCCAGAACCACTGGTGAGGGGTCATGCTGCCTGGGCCTTAGGCAGGATTTCGTCAGGAGATGCTTTCTCAATTTTGGAAAGGGCGCGCGAGTCGGAAACGGACTTTTACGTCATAGAAGAAATCGAAGGGGCGCTCAAAGCGGCCGGTGGTCAGGGATCGGCGAACCAGGCCGGATAGTTGCTTTCGTCAGACCGTCCCTGTCTTGACTGTGCCTAGCCGGCTTGCTGTTGCGCCGCCTGATTCGATCGGTTCCTCCGGCCACTGGAGCGGCGGCGGCGCTGGGCATTGGCTGAGGGCGTGAAGTCTGCGGGAACATAGGTCTTCCCGAAATGGAGCTTTTTCATCTCTTCTTCGATTAAGGTGAAGTCGTTCTTGGGCAGCAGATGAAGATTGCCTTGGAACGCCATATACCAGTGTTCGGGATTCCACCGCCTCACATATTCCAGGCGCGGGGCCAGAATATTGGCGTCTATGAATTGTTCGTCCTTCAATATGACGCCGGGTTGCAGCCTGATGTGGTAAGGGAAACCTGAGCTACCTTCGTTGACCCAGATATCCTGTTCGCTTTCATAGAAGGAAGACATAGCCGTGGCTGTAGCGGCGAAGCGGCGCATATGGGAAATATAAAGGAGCACGCGATCGCCTTCAGTGATTCGCTGTACCTTACGGCGGTGTTGGGCCTTCAAACCCAGGTCGATAAATCCTCGGTTTTGAGTTATCCGAAAATTCTCCTCGTTATTTATCATCATCCAGAAATTACTGGGCATACCAACCTCATAACACCTAAGGGCCAGACTAGGACCGCAGATTCCCCACCGTAATTAATTTTAACATGATAAATACTATCATTTTTGCTAGGTAGCCTTGTGATACCAAGTCTTAAGAAAAACCCGACCATACCCTGCCAGATGCTGATTTATCATCCCGTGTTGTACTGCCCCAGGAGGTATTGTAATATCAGGCGAACTCCAGCACAGCAGGCCTACGACACACAGAAAGCGAGGATTACTCAATGACCACAGGACAGAGGGATGTCGCCATCGTCGGAGTGGCTGAATCAGACGTCATGGGCACCGTCCCGAACAAGTCGTCTCTACAGCACCATGCCGAGGCGGCGCACAACGCACTAGAGGATGCTGGGCTCACCAAAAGCGATGTCGACGGATTGTTAACCGCCGGTGGGTCGACCCTGGTCACCGCCGAGTATATGGGCATCAACCCAACGTTCACTGACAGCACGACCGTCGGCGGCTCGTCCTTCGTAATTCACGTGGCCCACGCCATGGCCGCCATTCGCGCAGGTTACTGCGAGGTTGCTTTGATCACGCACGGCCAGGCTGGCCGTTCCGCCAGGGCCCAGTTCCCTGCGGACGGCAACCTGCCCTTTGGCCAGTATGAAGCTCCCTACGGCATCATCGGTGCGCCAATCAACTACTCCTTAGCCTGCTCACGCTACATGCACTCCTACGGAGAAGACAAAACCCGCCAGGGCATGGCAGAGATAGCGGTGGCCACCCGAAAATGGGCCAACCTCAACCCCAAGGCACTAATGCACGATACCCCTATGAGCTTCGATGAGTACCACGACTCTCGTTGGGTGTCCTGGCCATTCCATCTCTACGACTGCTGTCTCGTCACTGACTCTGGCGCCGCCATCGTCGTCACCACGGCGGCGCGGGCTCGCAGCTTGAAAAAGACTCCCGTCTGGGTATTGGGCGCCGGAGAAGGTCACGACCATAACATCGTCAGCCAGATGCCTGATTACACCTCAACCTGGGCCCGGCATTCCGGTCCTCTATCCATGCAGCGGGCTGGCATCACCCACGACGACATCGACCTGACCATGATCTATGATTCCTTCACCTACACNGTGATGGTGACATTGGAAAGNATGGGCTTCTGCGCCCCAGGTGAGGCAGCAGACTTCGTTGCCAACCANCGTACNGCCCCTGGCGGGGACTTTGCGTTGAACACCAGCGGAGGCGGACTGTCCTATACTCATCCTGGCATGTACGGTAGCTTTCTTTTGGTGGAGGCGGTCCGGCAGATGCGCGGCGAGGCCGGAGACCGGCAGGTCAAGAGCAAACGGGACCTCAGCCAAAGCCCGAAGATCTCCGTGGTCAACGGCACAGGCGGTTCCCTNTCATCCACTGGAACGGTGGTGCTGGCAACCGACTAGCCTTAACCCACAGTACAAACACTCGCACTAAAATAGGCGGCCTATTCTTAGGCCGCCTATTTTAATTTAATATTAAATTAGTATAAAATCGTTCATGTTATGCGTGTGGTCCGGTCTACTCTTTGTGCTAGGGTGACTACATAAATCGTGGGCTGGCATAACTTATGCCTTCCCATCATATGTCACGCCGATGGCGAAAGGATTTTTCTTCATGGACCGCACTATTTCATCTTTTCTTGAGCACCTCATAGTCGAAAANGGCTTCTCACGCAACACTTCGGACGCCTACCGAAACGACCTAAGTCAGTTCTGGGAATTCCTCCAGAACCACTCCAACGGGAGCAGCAACGGTTCCAGCAACGGCAACACTCACCACAATCAAAATAGCCACGTAGATAAATCATCCAACAACAATGCAATCTGGACCACGGTGGATATCAATGTCCTCAACAAGTACATAGAGGACCTCAGGGTTCGCAAGGGCTACAGAGATACTACCACCGCCCGGAAAGTCGCCTCCATCAAATCCTTCTTTGGATTCTTGTCGGAGAATAGCATNATCACCGAAGACCCCACGGAATCTCTGGGNTCGCCTCGCGTCGGCCGCACGCTGCCCAAATTCCTGCCCGAAGAGGACGTGGCCAATCTGTTGGACACGGCCTATAAGTCGGGAACTAATGAAGGTCAGCGCGACGCCGTTATCATGGAGCTCCTTTATGCAACGGGCCTACGGGTCGGCGAGTTGGTCTCGCTTAATATGCAGGACGTAGACGTTTCGGAGTCATACATACGATGCATGGGCAAAGGCTCCAAAGAACGCATCGTTCACCTCTATCCCAAAGCCTTGGAAGAACTGAGGCGCTATCTTAAGACCGCCCGCATTGCGCTGCTCGGACACCGCCGCACCGAGCCGTCGTTGTTCATCAACCACCGTGGTGAGCGCCTCACTCGTCAGNGGGTCTGGACTATTCTGAAGACCTACGCACAGAAAGCTGGTATCACCCAGAACATCACGCCTCATACGCTACGGCACAGCTTCGCCACCCATTTGCTGCAGAACGGGGCTTCCCTCCGGCACGTTCAGGAATTGCTGGGCCACTCCAGTATCTCCACCACCCAGGTCTACACGCACCTGACAGACGACTACGTGCAGAAAGAGTACGCTAAGAGCCATCCCAGAGCCTGATNTTCAAATTTCAACCCTAATGCCCGTGAATCACAAGGGCAGTCCAGCATGAATCAGAAAGGCAGTTATGCTTCTAATTTCGTGCCTCCGGACTGCCCTTTCTTTTGGATTACTGCTATAGTTGATTGACCGGTTAGAAACTGACTTAACAGTCCAGCCGGCCATTGACTAGATAACCATTCCCCGCCTCAGGAGGCACGCGCCGATGGCTGGTAAAGCTCGACGAGCCGCATCCCGGCAAGGACAACTAAAGCGNAAGAGGCAAACGAAAGGACCTGGTGGAATCCCATCAACTANGCGCCGGGTAACGGTCCCCGAGACCGATGAGACGGCCCCCGTTCCCGCAGGAATCCAGGAAGCCGATATNGACCCCGAAGCGCTGGCGGCCGCCGAGGCAGCAGTTGCTCCTCCTGCGTCCCGCCCAGCCACGGCCCGGACACCACGCGGCGAATTCGCCGTGCAAGGACAAGGCCGGCTCAGGGGTGAACGCCCGGCCGCGTACCTCTACCTAGGTGCNGAATTCCGGCGCATATTAACCTTAACCATAGCCATCCTCACGGCCCTGGTAGTCCTGGGGATAGTCCTCTAAAATACATGCCTCTACCGCTGGTCGAACAGCGCTTGCTGGCAACCCCAGAGAGTCCTGGAGTCTACTTGATGAAGGACCCGCGGGGCACCGTGCTGTANGTAGGAAANGCAGCGGTNCTCCGNAACCGGCTTAAGCAGTACTTCGGTTCGCCCACCAACTTGCCCAACAAGATTCGGCGCATGTTGGGCCATCTCCACGATTTCGAATACATCNTTACCGACTCGCCCGCTGAAGCGTTGATTCTAGAGAACACATTGATCAAGCGGTACAAGCCCCGCTATAACGCCCGACTGAAAGACGACAANACCTACCCCTACCTGAAGATTGATCTGAACGAAGATTTCCCTCGGGTCTACATCACCCGCAAGGTGGCTAAGGACGGGGCCCGTTATTTCGGCCCCTTCGCCACAGCCGGTACAGTTCGCAAGACCATGGATCTGGTTAAACGTCTGTTCCCCTATCGTTCCTGCACCAAGACCATCACTGGCAAAGACGCGCGNCCCTGTCTGGAATACTACATAAACCGGTGCGTNGCACCCTGTACCGGATACGCCAGCAAAGAAGACTACGCCAAGGTCATCGACCAGGTTGTGATGTTCATGAACGGCGAGACCGGAGCCGTGACCCGGGACCTAAAAGAGAACATGGACCAGGCATCGGAAGAACTCCAGTTCGAACGGGCCGCGGTCCTGCGCGACCGTATGAAGGCNGTTGAGAANGTNGCCGAAGANCAGCGCATAAAAGTGGATTCAAATCCCATCAGCGACATGGATGTCATCGCTCTGGCCCAAGGNACTAACGAGACCTGGGTCGAGGTGTTCTTCATACGCAANGGCAAACTTATCGGCCGNGATCACTTCTTTATGGAGGGCACCCAGGACGACACCGAAGAGCTGGTATTAGGCCAATTCATCAAGCAGTTCTACCANACGGCGGCCTTGGTAGTACCACCCCGGATAGTCGTCCAACNCATGCCGGAAGACGAGGAAGCTATCACCGAATGGTTGCGGCAGGTGCGAGATGGTGCAGTGCGGATAGTCTGTCCCCAGCGGGGCATCCACAAGGAACTNGTCCAGACGGTAGCCGATAATGCGACCCAAGGCCTGGCTCAACATCGCGTCACCTGGATGGGCAACACCGATGTGATTCGGCAGGCCACCGCCGACCTAGAAGAAGAACTCAGCCTGCCACTACCACTGCGCCGCATGGAGTGTTACGACATCTCCCATATCCAGGGCAGCAACACCGTGGCCAGTATGGTGGTGTTTGAAGATGGCAAGCCCAAGCCGGCCCACTACCGTAGATTCAAAATGAAAACGGTGGACGGGGTCGATGACTTCGAAAGCATGCGCGAGGTGCTCCGCCGCCGGTTCAAGCGACTGGCTGCTGCCCGGGCGGCCGAGAAACGTGGTGAAGGCGAAGGACCCGGCGTGGACAGCTTCGGCGTCATCCCCGACCTGGTGTTGATTGACGGCGGCAAAGGGCAACTCTCGGCTGCTCTAGAGGTGTTCTTGGAACTGGGGCTGGACGACATCCCCTTAGCCTCTTTGGCNAAGGAGAATGAAGAGATATTTGTCCCTCATACCCCCGAGCCCATCATCTTACCCAGAGACTCCCAGGCCCTTTATCTCGTGCAGAGGATCCGCGACGAAGCCCACCGCTTCGCCATTACTTACCACCGGAATCTGCGCAGTAAAAGTAGCCTAAAATCTCCCATCGACAACGTCACGGGCATAGGTCCCAAGCGTAAACGGATGTTGATGCGCCGGTTCGGCACCTTAAAGGGTATCAAAGAGGCTGCGGTGGACGACTTGGCATCAGTACCCGGCATGACCCGGTCGTTGGCCATAAGGCTAAAACAGACCATCTAGTTGATTCCCCGGCACACCAGACTCAAACGCAACCCATCCTTCGTTTTACATTTATACTTGGTGCACTGTTTGTCTTCGTGTGCACCGTNCGTTAATATGGATACCCATACAATACATTAGGTATCCCTGTAATANCGAACTAAGTGTAACCATGGTNAAAGTATCAATATCTCTTCCCAATAACGCACTGATCACCTTCGAATCAGAAGAGTCGGAAGTACTACGCGAAATCGTGGGTATGGCGCTACGTGACCTGCCACGAGATTTGATGCAGTCGGGTACACCGGCTGCAATCGGTGGAGCCACGGAAAAAGGTACGAGTGTTACTGCTGTNGCACGCTCCGCCGCGACGATAACCGAACCGACGCCTAGCCCTATATCCCAACCAGCAAAACCTAAAACCCAGCCGGTTGCCGTTGCTGCTCCCTCGATAACNACCNGGGNCGAAACCAACGACACCGGTTCCATACCTCCTGAATTTCTTTCCACCGATGGGCGCGCAGCTTTCGAAGCTTTCTGCCAAGAGGCAAATCCCCTAGGCGATATGCGCCGGGTAGTGGTAGCAGCCGAGGGCGCCAGCCGCCATTTCGGCGTNGACGGGGTGAACGCTGACGAATTGGGTTGGCTCTTTGACTCCGCAGGCTGGAGACGGCCAGGCAACTTCACCCAGACCCTACGAAATGCAGCCCGGTCAAAATTCGGCTGGTTGGAACGCATCCCGGGACGATCTGGCCGCTACTCCGCTACTCCCCTAGGCCTCTCTAAAACCATCCCTANAACCTAGGTTGTAGGACCGGTTTGACCGGTTTGATAGGAATGGCTGGCGTTGAGGTTNCTCCAGGATCCGGCGCTTATTTCCACACTGTCAATAGAGAATTTCGTATAATAGCTTGCGCATAATTACCTGTTAGGAGAACACCAAGGACTGGATGGAAATACTGACAACTGCGCCAAAACGGGCCATGGCAATCACCCCTCATCCCGACGATTGCGAAGGCGGATGCGGCGGGGCGCTGGCAAAGTGGGTTAAGGAATTTGGCACCGTGGCATCAGTAGTCATGTGCACCAACGGTAACAAAGGNACGGGAGACCGGGATATGACCTCAGAATGCCTTGCCGCAACCAGAGAGGTCGAACAGCAAAACGCATCCGACATCGTCGGCGTCGCCAATATTGTTTTTCTGGCCCACCCTGACGGTGGTCTTGAGGACACAGAGTTATTCCGCAGTCAGGTGACACGGGAGATACGCCGTTTCAAACCCGACCTGATTTTGGCCGTAGACCCATACCGCAGCACCACCCATACTCACCGTGACCACCGCAAGAGCGGCCAGGCTGCCATAGACGCCGCGTTCACCTACGCCTGGAGCTACCAGCACTTCCCTGAGCAAATCACCGAAGAAGGACTGGAGCCCCACCGGGTGGAACAGGCCTTTCTATGGGGAGGAGAAGACCCTGATGTGTTCGTGGACATCAGCGACTATCTCGACGTCAAAGTCGACTCCCTCGGCGCCCACGCNAGCCAGATGTCNTCGAACNGNGAAGTACGGNTGGAAAGGGTCACTAGAAATTCCGGCCGTCACAAAGAGGCCACAGGACTGGACTACACCGAAGGTTTCCGCCGCATCACTTTCGACCTTGGATCCCTGGAATGGCAGTTGCTCCATAGATGATCTAAAAACCCTCCATTCTAGTCGATCTAGGACGCGGGTCGTCCGACGATATCTAGAATCAGCCCACGGTTTTGGTTCCCATCAACGATGTCTTCAGCGTGACCGCGGTAGGCGACATCAGAAACACTCTAATAATCTCGCAAGTACGGGTTGGAGAACCGAACAGGACAATCTACGCTTGGTTTCTAAATCAGACCAACCCTACCTGCAGANCCAGGACCTAATGCANCACTAACTCGACTTCCCCTCTGGTAAATGCTATCCCCTGGGAACGCATCATGGATGTGGTGTTACTGCGAGCGATGGCCCTCAGGAAGTTGGACACGATGCCGGAGTTCTTCCGAATCTTTTTTTCCGCTGCCGGTAAAGAAATTCCGGATGTCTCGTTCAGCAACCCCCACAGTGGCGGAATGTTGCTTCGATCGACCACGCCTTTGGGGGCAATCAGGTAGTGAAAGTCAGCTATACCCATGAATTTGGGGTCGTGGAATTTAGTGCTGTAAGTGGCGACGCGATTCCGAAAAACCTCTTCCTTTGCTGCTACACGGCGGTAGTCGGCTATGGCTTGTTTAAAGGCCGCTACCTCGCGCCAGGCGCCGGGGCTGATCTTCTTTGCGTAATACACAGCCTGACACAGGGTCTCCTTGGCCAAGTTTGTGCGGTTGGTGACGGTACGCTCCCGACCCTCTAACTCAGAAAGATCTCCGGCGGTGTGATCATCTCTAGAAAAGTCTGATCTGCTGGACTTCACCTCAACGATATAAAACCTATTTCGAGGACCTACCGCCGCCAAGTCCACAATACGGCCGCCAGGGCCTTCCAATTTGACTTCAAGGCCTATAACCCGGCAGCCTGCTTCGCGGTACAACCACTCCCAGGCCGCCATCTTGAGGTCGTAGGTCAGCCGGGTCTCGTTCCTCCGCTTGAATATGCCGGATGCCTCGGCTAACTCCACCATCTATGCCTACCACCATCAACCCAGTTTGTACCAAGCTATGATGCAGGCGTAGGCAGAGGTTTTCAACGAGCAATAGTCGCTGTAAGTACCCAAAGGCCAGTCTCGGCATCGAGAAGAGTAGGCTCATCGCCAAAAAACGGATGAGGTTGTGCCTTCGCGCGCTTTTACAATTCCTGAAGCCGACGAACCATCTTCTTTATCTGCGCTTCTTCGGGCTGTTTCTCGCAAACAAGCGTAAAACTAACTTCGTCCAACAAGCCTTTGTAGCGGCTGACAAACTTGTCAGCAATCTCATCGTACTCACCGGAAACGGAAAAGGAGTCCAACATCTCATCGCTAACCAACTCACCCATCTCAGCCCATTGGCCCTTCAAGGACATCTCGTGCAGCTGCTGGCCTATCTCCTCGAAGCCGTGGGACGCCAACACCGGGAAATAACTCCTGGTCGAGGCGTAGAATGCGATGCGCTTGCGTACTTCAGCCTGCATGGCGCGGATACTGGTCCGGTCGGGCCCGGTGATTATGAAACCGCCGCCCGTGACCTTGATCGCGTCACCATCTCTACCGGCCTTCTGGGCACCTTTCTCCAGGCTAGGCCTTACCACCTGCCTAACGTACTCGGGAGAAGTTAGGCTGTGCAGCATCAACCCGTCCGAGACCTCACCAGCCACCTGACAGTTATATCCATTCACCGCCGCCGTGAACACTTCAGGGAACGGGTGTTCGCTCGGGCCTGGGTCGAAAAAAGGGGTCATCAACGAGAAGTTGTAGCTTTCGCCGTGGTATTCCAATTTATCGCCGGATTGCCAAGTATTCCAAATCGCCTTCAATGACTGGACGTATTCCCGCAACCGTGGGCCAGGCGCCTCCCAGTCCGTTGAGAATCGACGTTGTATATGTCCTTTGACCTGTGTACCAAGACCTAACCTGAACCGCCCCTTGGAGAGATCCTGCAAATCACGTGCCAGATATGCGGTAATCATTGGCGAACGGGGAAACGCGATGGCCACTCTGGTTTCCAGTATGGCCCGAGTAGTAGATGTGGCTGCCAAGGCCAACGGCAGGAACGAATCATGGGCGGTCTCGTTGCTCGACATGGAGTCATAACCCATGTTCTCAGCCCAAGCAGCCTCTGCGGCCACTGCCGCAAGAGTATTGGTGGACAGCCGGTAGGTGACTCGCATACTTACTCCGGTTCAGAATCTCCAAAGTTAGAGAAGATGGCGTCCGACTTAGCGGCCATCACAAAGTCATTTCGATGGAGGTTCCTGATCTTATGGGTCCACCAGGTCACCTGGACGCGACCCCACTCGGTAATCAGTCGCGGGTGGTGTCCTTGATCTTCGGCCAACTCGCCTAATCGATTGGTAAAATCCATAGCCACCTGAAAATTCTTAAACGTGAATACCCGCTCCAACTTGGGAATCCCATTCTCACAGGTCAGTTCCCATTCAGGGACTTCCGGTTTCATCTGGGTCACTTCTTCATCGGTAACGCTGGGTGAATCCCGGCGGCAAGCTTCGCATCTTTCGTTGTTCAATCCGACCATTCTGGCACCTCTATTTGACCTATCGAAAGTGATTCGGAAAATTCTAGCATACGGCGACGGTCAGAGCGGGGCGCCAAATATTCACCAGAGAATGCCTTATGGCTAGATTCGAGTAGGCAGCGGAGATTGAAATTTCTCGAACTTTCTCCTATCTCATCTCCGGTAGAATCGACTTCCACGACTCGGAAAATAGCGTGAGAGGTCGGCTACTAGACCGGGTTCGTCGTGAATCTGGAATTCGGAAGAGCCTTAACCTAGAAACTCAGACAAACCTGCAATACTCGATCTCTCCCGTTAATCAGAAGCCACTGAAGGCCCATCCAGGAAACTCGAGTTCCCGTTGGAGTCG
>NZUD01000024.1 GCA_002697005.1 Chloroflexota bacterium
AGGGAAACGGCCATTACCTGAGACTTTGGAAAAGAAGATTGAGGCACTTGGTGCTTATCAGTGATAAGCGTGCCGGTACAGCTGTGGATGAGATGAAGAGGGTGTAGGTCGTAATTCACGTCTAGAGATTGGTGGCACCGACTGGGTTCGAACCAGTGACCTAGCGCTTATGAAGCGCCCGCTCTAACCACTGAGCTACGGTGCCACCTGGAGACCATCCGGCCAGCCGCCAGGATGCGCCTCTGTAAAAGGCCGAGGTATCCCCGAAAGACGGGGGCTCGACCAATCAATGTTAATAGCGGCTGTTTCACAGTGTCAATTGTCGTGAGGCCATCTGCCGGGTTAGTATTATCGGGCAATGAATCCTCCTGAAGAACGTTATGAGGAAGGCCAGGCCTCCTACACACCACCGGAAGACCACTCGCGGCAGACAGCTGAAAGTCTCCGGGAAAGTGTATCGGAATTGGCTTCTCAACTCCGACCGTTCCCTCCGTTCTTTGGCATGAACACGCTTCGGGCCATAGAACTGGAGCTGCCTCCCGGTTCCGGGTTTCAGCCACCACCTGAACTGGGATGTGTAGTTGTGCTGGAGGATGGCGAGATTTCAGAACTGGACCTGAAATTGATCGGGGGGCCTGATAATTCTGCGGACTTTGATCAGATCGAAGAGTTCACCGAGCTTGACCTGGCGTCGGATGTGTTTATCGCCTACGCCACGGTAGCAGTGCAGCTATTGCAGGCCGAGATTGAACGCCGAGATGGTCCAGCATCCGACAATGAGTGAAGTCAAAGTAGACGAAGACATAGTAGTTGGGCGGGTCAGAGACCGAGATTTGAAAGTGGACGTTTTCCGCCCGGCGTGCCCTCCCGGACTTGTTCCAGGCATTTTGTTCTTGCCTGGTGGCAGTTGGTTCACAGCTAACCGCGCGGGCCTCAAGGACCGGTTTGGCCTGCCCTTGGCAGAGAAAGGCTACGTCTGCGTTGTAGGCGAATATCGGGTCGCGGCGGAAGCGCCTTGGCCGGCCCAGATACAGGACGTAAATTCAACCATTCGTTGGATGCGGGCCAACAGCTCTGAATGGGGAATAGACCCATCGGCAATCATGGTGGCCGGGAAGTCGGCAGGCGGGCATCTGGCACTGCTTGCCGCTGCTACCACCGGAGTGGCGGAGTTCGAAGGAGACGTCGGTAACGGCAAGGTAAGCAGTGAAGTTTGTGCCGCAGTAGGGGTTGCTCCGGTGGTGGACATCTCTTGGGCCGTCGGGCGTGAGGACCTGGCGCCCGTCCTAGGAGAAGACCCATCTCCTGAGGAGATTAGGGCCGCTAGCCCTCTTGAGAATGTTCAAAAAGATAATCCCCCAACTCTTCTGATTCACGGCACTTCGGATAGTCGGGTCCACCACTCAATGACAGTAAGCATGTACCAGAAGTTGGAGCAGGCTGGAGTCCCAGCGGACCTGCATCTCTACGCGGGCCAGGACCACTCCTTCGACGCCGATCCCAGATTTACCCAGGCGATTGTAGAGGCGATTGACCTTTTCATATCCAGATTTGTCTCGATCAAAGACTAGATTCTAAAAAGAGAGAGCGTAATGGCAACTACCCAGTACAGCCTTGAATACTACTTTGACGCCGCCCATGAGTTGGCAGATAAAGTGGCAGCCAAGGCGGATCAGATCGATGAGCAGCGTCAGATTCCTGCTGAACTAGCCGCCGAGTTAGCCGATAAAGGTTTCTTCCGGCTTCTGCAGCCCAGTTCATCCGGCGGCGCACAACTGGAGCACCCAGATTTCCTGAAAATTCTGGAGATATTCGCCGATGCCGACGGCAGCACCGGCTGGTGCATCAACCAGAACAACGTCCACGCTACCAATATCGTGCGGATGACGCCTGAGGCAGCCCAGGAGATATATTCTAATGACCATGCGGTAGTGACCAACGGCCCACCCACCTCGGCGGTCAAGGCCGTTCCCTGTGACGCGGGTTACCGGCTGAGCGGACGCTGGAACTTCAGCAGCGGCATAACTCATGCTACATGGGTAGCGGCGAGGGCGCCTATCGTGCGAGATGGTCGGGAGGAGTACCGGATTCTACTGATTCCCAAGGACGAAGTGACATTTGTGGATTTCTGGCCCGTCCATGGTCTGAGGGGCACGGCCAGCTTTAGTTTTGAAGTGGATGACCTGTTTGTTCCAGAGCACAGGGTGTACGACCCGAATGGTATACCTCGCGAAGAAGGCCCGGTGTTCAGTATTCCAACTACACTTTTATTTGCGACCGGTTTTTCAACTGTGGCCCTTAGCATTGCCAAAGCCAGCTTGGATATAGCTATGGACCTGGCGGGAAGCAAAGTACCGGGCCGGGCGACTAAGCTGCTCAAGGACGAGACCACGACCCAGAGAATAATCGGCGAGGCTGAGGCGGTCAGGCTCTCCGCCAAGGCATTTCTCAGAGAGGCCCATGGATCGGTTTGGGAGACAGTAACCGGGAAAGAACCTTTGACCACCGAGAAGAGGGTCATGTTGCGGTTGGCGGCCACATTTGGCATACAGAAGGCCAAGGAGGTTGTTGATACGGCATATGACCTGTGTGGATCCAATGCGATCTTGGACACAAATCCGATACTTCGCCGGTTCCAAGACATACACGTGGTCTCTCAGCATATTCAGGGCAGATCCACTCATTTTGAGACTGCGGGACAGTTCTTTATGGGGATGGACCCTGAAGGCAATTTCTGAGTAGATAAGCCTGACGGTTCTGGAAACACACGCTATTGAGAGACCCGCCCCAGTTAAAAGCGGCTAGCCGATTAATTCTCTAAGATAATCTCTCCGCTGCGGCCGCCTCTTTTTTCGACTAGGCGGACGGCCTCGATTCGCATACCTCGGTCAACCGACTTGCACATGTCGTAGAGCGTCAGTGCAGCAACGGTCACTGCCGTCAGCGCTTCCATCTCAACCCCGGTTCGTGCGGTGGTCCGGGCGGTAGCGGTGACGTCGATACGGCATTCCGTATCATCCAATTCCAGTTCTACCTCCACCTTGTCTAACGGCAACGGATGGCAGAGAGGTATAAGCTCTGACGTTTTCTTGGCGCCCATGATGCCTGCTAATTGGGCGATTGTCAGGACGTCGCCCTTCTTCATCAACCCTTCTTTGATCAGCCGCAGGGTCTCTGGCTGTATGGAAATGTACCCCCGAGCTATGGCCTCTCGGCTGGTGACATCTTTATCGCCCACATCGACCATTTTTGCGTTGCCCTGGTCATCCAGGTGGGTTAGTTGAAGGTTAGGATCGTTGTCAGTGGTGGACATAAGTTGGGTTACTCCTAGGCCCTATGACGAGATCAGAACGAATGGTTACTTGGCGGTGCCAGCCTCTTTGGTAGCCAAGAGGTCGGCCAGTTCGTTGCCGAGGTCGCCGTTATGGCCCCGCACCCAGCGCCAGGAAACGTCACGGCTTTGGACGAGGGCGTCAAGGCGCTCCCAGAGGTCATGGTTGGCCTTACGTTTCCAGCCTTTGGTCATAGTGTTGACCACGTAAGTACTGTCTGAACTGATCAACACTTTGGCCGAACGATCGACAGCTTCCAGTCCTTTGATGACGGCTGTCATCTCCATGCGGTTGTTGGTGGTCTGGGGTTCCCCGCCGGAGAGCCGAATCTGGTTGCCGTTCTGTTCGATGACCGCGCCCCAGCCACCTTGTCCCGGGTTGCCTTTGCATGCGCCGTCGGTGTGTATGACTATATCGTTATTCTGCATAAGGGCTGTCAGCTAACCGCCTATCTGGTACATCTCGATCTTTCGTGGTGCGCCTGGTTCGCTGGGGTTGGCGGCTCGTTCCTCCGAGTACCTGTCGGAGCGAGCGGTCCAGATACCTGTGATGGTGTCTCTAAGTTCGTCGTCGGATGCTCCGGCCCGCATCGGTTCCATCAAGCTAAACCCGTCGCTAGCGAAAAGGCAGGTGAAAATCTTGCCGTCGGTGGACAATCGTACTCGAGTACAGTTGCCACAGAACGGCTTGGTCACTGATGCGATGACACCGATCTCGCCGCTGCCGTCCTTATAACGGTATCTTGTGGCGACTTCGCCTTGATAGTTGCTTTCGGCGGGTTCTAGGGGCATTTCGGAATCGATGCGGGTGATGATCTCCTCAGCAGACACCACGTGCTCTGACTGCCACCCGTTACGGTTTCCAACGTCCATGTATTCGATGTAGCGGACGATATGGCCGGTGCCCTTGAAGTGGCGGGCGAGATCGACAATGGTATGGTCGTTGACGTCCTTTTGCACAACGCAATTGATCTTGATAGGCGAGAGGCCCACATCAGAAGCAACTTCGATGCTTTCCAAAACCCGATCTGTGGTGAAGCCGCGGCCGTTCATAGCCTTGAAGACCTCGTCATCCAGGCTGTCCAAGCTGATGGTGATACGTGAGAGTCCGGCATCCTTCAACGGTTGGGCGAACTGGCTGAGAAGATAGCCGTTGGTGGTCAGGGTCAGGTCGTCTATGCCATCTATGCTGCTCAGCATGCCCAGTAATTGGGGTAAGTCATTCCTCAATAAGGGTTCGCCGCCGGTGACGCGCAGTTTCTCTATTCCTAGCTCGGCGAAGATACCGATTAGCCGGGTCAGCTCTTCAAAGGTCAGGATTTCAGCCCGGGGCAAAAACTCATAGGCCTCGCCATAGATCTCGGAGGGCATGCAGTAGGGACACCGGAAATTGCAGCGGTCGGTGACGGATATGCGAAGATCCCGCATAGGCCTGCCGAATGTATCAGTGAGCATTTGGGTCTATCAGCTACCAGTATTCAGAGTTTTCAAGGCCTCAACCGCTATTTCAGCGGCTTTGGCACGGTGGCTAATCTGGTTTTTCACGCTTGGGGGAAGTTGGGCAGCGGTCTGGTTATATTCAGGCAGATAGAACACCGGGTCGTAGCCGAAACCGTTCTCCCCTTGAGCGTCGTATTGTATCATTCCGGCCACGAAGCCTTCGGCTTGGGTGACGAGAGTCGATTCATTACCAGCAAGAGTGTGAAATCTTTCCTGGCCCCGTTTTGTTGAAGGACAGGAAGAGCTTTCCGCTTTTGCAAAGGGGTTCGGGAAAGAGGAGTTGTTACCCGATGGTTCGGCGATAGCAATCACACACTGGAATCTCGCGCCACGCTCTTCCCACGGCACATCTTTCATATTATCGAGCAGAAGTGCCACCCGGTCCTCATCGCTGGTACAGGAATCGCCGCCGTAGCGTGCTGAGCGTACTCCCGGCTGACCAGCAAGAGCGTCAACTTCCAAGCCAGAATCGTCGGCCAGAGTTAGAAGCCCGGATATAGAGGCGTACTCAGAAGCTTTCAGCCAGGCGTTCTCTTCAAAAGTCTTCCCGGTTTCTTCCACTTCATGGGTGATACACAAGTCCTTGAGAGACACAAGTTCGTAAGGTAGCCCTGCCAGCAGCTCGGAATACTCTTGCATCTTGCCGGGGTTGCCGGTAGCGATCAGGATTTTGGTGACCATGCTATATGGTCCCCTGCCTGTTCATCTCAGCCAGTTCTTCTTCGCACAACCCCAACCATGACGCGTAGATGTATTGGTTGTGCTCGCCGACTACCGGCCCGGCGTGTTCCACTGCTCCGGGTGTTTCGCTGAACTTGGGGACGACCCCAACCATCTTGGTCAGGCCCAGCTCAGGGTCGTCGATATCTATGATGTCTTCTCGGGCCTGGTAATGGGGGTCGTCCATTATCTGGGCGGCGTCGTAGACCGGGCCTACCACTCCTCCGGCGGGGATGAGTTGATCCAAGGTCTCCTTCAGTTCGCGTTGGCTTAGCCAGCCATTCAGTTCGTCATTGAGCGCGTCACGGTTCTCTAGGCGGGCGGCGTTGTTTTTGAACTCAGGACGTTCTAACAACTTTTCCATACCCATGGCCTTGGCTAAGCCCTCAAATGTGCTCTGTGAGGTGGCCGAGAGGCCAAGCCATCGGTCGTCGGCAGTCTTGTACAGACTGCGGGGCGCGGCATCTGGGAAGTCGTTGCCCACTCGCTCCCGGTTGATGCCCAGCATGTCGAACATTGTGATGTGCGGGATGCAGAGCCGGAACAGAGGTTCAAACAGACTTACGTCTACCACTTGGCCTTTCGCATTGGTATCTCCCGAGGCGTCTCTATGATAGAGCGCCATCATTCCGGCCATGGCTCCGAATACTCCGGCGATCTCATCAGCGAGTGGGATCGGTGGGAGGACTGGCGGCGTGTCCTGGAAGCCAGTCATGCCAACAAAGCCGCTCATGCATTCGGCGATGGTGCCGAATCCTGGCCGGTCTTTGTACGGGCCGGACTGCCCGAACCCGGAGTAGCGCAGCATCACCAACTTGGGGTTCACCGCTTGCAAGTCGCCCGGACCCAGCCCCCAGCGTTCCATGGCGCCGGGGCGGAAACCCTCGATTAAGACATCAGCCTCTTTGGCCAGCTTTTTAAGGAGTTCTTGACCTTCTGGCGTACCTAGGTTTAGGGTTACGGACTTCTTGTTTCGGGAGTGGACCTTCCACCACAGTGAGACACCATTGGCAAAAGGACCCCAATTACGGAGTGGGTCGCCCGTGCCGGGGCGTTCCACTTTGACTACCTCAGCCCCGAAGTCGGCCAGCAGGCTGCTGGCGGTGCCTCCGGCTACGATGATTGATAGGTCCAGGACTTTCAGCCCAGCGAGAGGTCCCTGGGAAGTGGTCAATATATTCTCCTGTTTTGAAGGCAACTGGCATGACTGGATTCAGGTTATCAATGGTACCAGTCGGCCTGCACCCAGAAAAGGTGGAAATAACGTGTCCTAGAACCCCCGGATCTAGCCTGTAACCGAGTGGGGGTCTCTGATATAATCTGGAGCGATTCTGGGGCCGTCTGCCGCGGTCTCTGTTTGCCTTTGTTAATTTGTGCCCTAGTTTTGGGGTAGATGATTGCCCATGTTAGATAACTATTTCCGAGAGTACGGACTCATCGCCATATTCATGGTGGTGGCCATCGGTGTCCCCACCAGTATGCTGATGATGTCGTCCATGGCCGGCCGCATCGGACTCCGCCCGAACAAACCCACTGAGGTTAAATCCGACACCTATGAGTGCGGAGTTGAGCCCATCGGTGGGCGGTGGGAGTTGTTCAACTTCCGATATTACATGTTCGCAATCCTTTTTGTGATCTTCGATGTTGAAGTTGTGTTCCTCTATCCTTGGGCGGCTAAGTTCAACCAACTAGAGTTGTTCGCTCTGATTGAGATGGCCGTGTTTGTCGGTATCTTGTGCGTGGGTCTGGCTTACGCCTGGCGTAAGAATGATCTGGACTGGGGTTAGGAGCGCTCATGTCGTTAGAGTTGTCACCGGGCGACGGCCCCCTGCAGTCACGAACGTGGGACTTGGACCGGTATGAAGGTTCGTTGGTACAGGACCTAAAAGATTCGTCCATCGAACCTCTGGCCGAACCCACTATAGAAGTCCCAGACGACCTGAAGAACAATCTCATGATTACGTCGGTTGACGCCTTGGTGAACTGGGGTCGTAAATCGGCTCTCTGGCCGGTGACCTTTGGATTAGCATGCTGTGCCTTTGAGATGATTGCCAGCGCCATGGGCCGGTTCGACATCGCCCGGTTCGGCATGGAAGCCTTCCGCGCCTCTCCTCGCCAGGCTGACTTGATGATTGTGGCAGGGACAGTGACTTGGAAAATGTCCCCGGCCATCCGCCGTATCTACGACCAGATGGCCGAGCCAAAATGGGTGATCTCCATGGGCGTCTGTGCCACCAGCGGCGGCCCTTACTACGGTTCCTACAGTGTGGTGCCGGGCGTTGACCACATCGTCCCCGTGGACGTCTACGTTCCGGGATGTCCACCGCGACCTGACGCCTTGCTCTACGGGATCATGGCACTGCACGAAAAGATTAAGAAGTATCACAACCTACCCGATGGCCCGAACCTGAATCCGTTCCGGGGCGGCCCTAAGGAGGAGAACTCCTAGATGGCCGTTCAGCAACTGACCGGCGATGAGTTATCCACTTTGGTCTACTCTGGGGTCCCGGACTCGCTNGTAGGCACAGGNGTTTGCGATGGAGTTATCTGGGTAAAACCCACCAGGATNTTTGATGTCTGTGCCTTTCTCAAGTCGGATTCCGGNTTGGACTTCGATTTTCTNAATTCCATTTCGGCCGTNGATTANATTGATCACTTTGAGGTTGTCTACCATCTGACCTCGCTGAATAAACAGCACACAGCCATCGTCAAGACNCGCTTGGANGGTCGNGAAGATCTGACTCTGCCTTCGGTCTATTACCTNTGGCGAGGGTCCGANTTCCAAGAAAGGGANATCTGGGACCTGATGGGCATCAGTTTTTCCGGACACCCAAACATGAAAAGAATAATGCTGTGGGAGGGCTTCGACGGCCACCCCCTCCGAAAGGACTATCTGTAGTGNTGGAGCTTTGGTTGTGGGACCTTGATTGGAGGTCAGAAACCCCCNCAAACCCCCTTAACGAACTGGGTCTTTCTGGTGCNGTAATAGCCNCCCTNATTTGCAAAGGAGGGGTTAAGTGGGGGTTTTCTTNACCCTCAGCACCTCTAGTCCTCGGAGCAAGTACTTAACCACTATGCCGATTCAAACCGAGCCGATGACGGTGAATATCGGGCCGCAGCACCCCAGTACTCACGGGGTGTTCCGGCTTCGAGTTACTTTTGATGGCGAAGAGATATTGGAAGTTGAACCCATCTTTGGGTACCTGCACCGGGGCACCGAGAAGTTNGCAGAGTCTCGGAACTACACCCAGATCGTCACCCTCACCGACCGGCTGGACTATGTTTCGTCCATGATCAACAACCAGGCCTACTGTCTGGCGGTGGAANAACTTTTGGAGGNCGAGGTACCCCAGAGGGCCAAGTACCTCAGGACCCTAACCGCCGAGTTGCAGCGGGTAGCNAGCCACCTGATGGGCCTGGGCTTCTTCCTGCAAGACCTTGGCACTTTGGGTACTCCGCTGATGTACTCTTTTCGGCTACGGGAACGCATACTTGACCTGTTCGAAATGCTCTGCGGAGCGCGGATCACTCTAAGTTACAGTCGCCCAGGAGGGGTGTTCTTCGACGCTCCAGATGACTTCTGGCCGGCCCTGGACCAGTTTCTTAGGGACTTTGATACCGACTACCAAGAGATCGAACAATTGATCCTGGAGAACGAGATCGTCATGGTCCGTACCCGGGGCGTGAGCGTACTGCCTCTGGATGTTGCGATCAACGCCTCGGTCAGCGGGCCAGTCCTTCGAGCAAGCGGCCTGGATTGGGATTGGCGCAAGATGGCTCCATATGACGCCTACGACCGAATGGAATTCGATGTCCCGATTGCCACTGGCGGCGACAATTACGACCGGTTCTGGGTGCGAATTCAGGAGATACACCAGAGCATCCGTATAGTGAAACAGTGCATCGAGCAGATTGAACCAGGTCCAACGCGGGCTGACGTACCCTTGATTTTGAGGCCGCCGGTCGGCGCGGAGGCCTATGGACGAGCGGAGGCATCCAAGGGAGAACTAGGCTTTTACCTGGTATCGGACGGAGGCATCAGCCCTTACCGCTGCAAAGTACGATCGCCTTCTCTGATCAACCTGACCGTTACCGAGCACCTTTTGGTGGGTTGGAAGTTGGCTGACATGATTGTGACCCTGGGTAGTCTGGACATCAATATGGGTGAAGTGGACCGATGAACTGCGTCCTAGCTCCAGACAACGTCCTGCATGAAACTTTACTGTTCCGCGTGATTTACGAGGGAGTAGGCGCGATGCTGCCCTGCGGGTTGGCTTACGCCGTGGCCGGCATCGCCATAATGATGCTGTTAGTGAACGGGGTACTGCTGGGCGCCGGACTGTTCTCTTGGGTGGAGCGCCGGCTGATTGGCCGCTTCCACAACCGTGTAGGACCCAACCGTTGGGGGCCGTTCGGGACACTTCAGCCATTGGCCGACTTGGTCAAGCTTATTTTCAAAGAAGATTTAACACCCAGAGGCGCAGACCGTATCCTCTTCTCCATAGTACCTGTGGCAATGTTGGCCCCGGTGGTGCTGATGATGGCAGTGGTGCCCTTCGCTAAAGACACGGCCCTAGCCAACCTCAACGTGGGTGTCCTGTATATCCTAGCCGTTACATCGATAACGTCCATCGCGATATTTATGGCGGGCTGGGCCTCAGATAACCGGTACGCCATGTTCGGCGCTTCCCGGGGAGTAGCTGTACTCATCAGCTACGAAGTGCCGGTAGTCATGTCATTGCTAGGCGTTGTGATGGTAGCTGGCTCAATGTCTCTCGACGACGTGGTGTCCGCACAGACCGTGCCGTTCTTGTTGGTACAACCGATGGCTTTCTTTGTCTTCCTGGCTGGGACATCGGCGGAACTGAACCGCACACCATTCGACTTGGCCGAGGCTGAATCCGAGATAATAGCCGGGTATCACATCGAATACAGCGGGGTGAAATTCGCCCTGATTCAAGCTGCTGAGTTTGGGGCGGTACTGACCTCGTCCGCCGTGATGGTTACTTTGTTCTTGAGCGGCTGGTCCGGCCCTATATCTAACTACTTGGGTTGGGCTTGGTTCTTGATGAAGATAGGCGTTCTGGCTTTCATTTTCAGCTGGGTGCGGGCAACATTTCCCCGGCTCCGCATCGACCAGATGCTGGCCTTTGCCTGGAAGTTCTTGTTGCCCCTCAGTATCATCAACCTGTTTGCCACCGCACTTGAGGTCTACTTCTTCCGAGACAGTGCCGGTGCGCTGGACACGACCGACCTGTGGATCATGGCTGGAATCAACTTTGGGGTAGGCTTAAGCTGCCTGCTCATCTTCGGCACTTTGATCAAAGAAAAGGTCAGGCCGGCGGGACCACTCACTGGCGCAACCTTCTCTATAGGGGAGGCTGATTAGTATGTACGGCATAAACATGGCCAAGGGTCTCTTGGTCACGCTGAAGAACCTGACTAAGAAGCCGTTCACCGTCCAATACCCGGAGGAACGGCTCAAACAGCACCCCCGATTCCGGGGCGAGGAATTTGTTTGGTACGAGGAACGCTGCACCGGCTGTGCGTCCTGTGCCAAATACTGCCCCCTTGGAATCATCAAGATCGTTACGACTCCCAGTGAGACCGCTCCTGCCCAAGGCGATAAGTACAAGTTGGAAGTCTTCGACATTGCCATCAACAGATGTATGTTCTGCGGACTATGCGTGGAAGCCTGCCCGTA
>NZUD01000025.1 GCA_002697005.1 Chloroflexota bacterium
CTTGCTATAAACCGTCATCAGATGGTCATTGTCGAACTTCCGGTCGTTGACCGCCGTTCCTCCATAGCCGATGTCGGTCATATCGACGTGACCGGCGTACAGGCTGTCGAACTTGGTAATCATCTCTTACTTAGCCTTCCATTTAGATTTGGACTGCGTGCCTTTAACGATAATGCCTCTGGTATTTGATTGCCATTATAAATAACGAGGTCTACCTGTCAACCGCTATTTCAGGCGTGACTAGAGGTCGGGTATCCCCATGGAGACAGAGGTATACGAGCCACCTACTGACCTTGTTAGATGACCTTGACCGGTCATGTCCTCAGCCAACAATACGTCCCCCGGATTGAACACAAGAGTGGTGCCATCTTTAACCGAAACTTCCATCTGGCCGTTAAGGACGAACAGATACTGACGCCGCGTGGGGTTATGCCATTCGACCGCTCTGTTCTCTTCGAATGTTCGGAAGACCAGGTCTTCGCCTGATTTCGTGGCGATTCTATGGACCTCTTCCGTGAGCGGGTCCATCTCTTCCATGTGGGACTGGCCGTCATCACCAGTGTAGATGCGCACAAACATACCTAATCCTCGGCGATCAAGTTTCAGACGAACCCTAAGTGAGGCCCGTTCTGCAAAAGTATACACGCATACGTGCGCAGGGACTGCTACTAGACGGATACATTGCCATTGATGGGCACGCTCTGGGCAATTCCTGAGACCACATATGAACCACTGGTATTCACGGACAAATCAGGCTGATTTGACTGCTGGAGTTTGCGATGCTGGTCAAAAACTCTGTGCTAACCACACCAGGGCCGAACGAGGCAACCACAAGAGTGGTGCCAGGATCAAGGCTGTGAGACCACCTGCCCATCAACCAGATCAACGCGCCGTTGTGCAGTTGCGGCCAGGTCCAGGTCGTGGGTGGCAACGATCACCGTAGCACGCCTAGAGGCAGCAACTTCAGCCAGTGTCTCTGCGATGGACCGAGCGGTGGAAGCGTCCAGCTCTCCGGTAGGTTCGTCAGCGAATACCACTTCGGGTTGGGTTACCAAGGCCCTGGCGATAGACACTCTCTGTTGCTCACCACCTGAGAGTTCAAAGGGCCGATGCCGAGCCCGGGTGCCCAGTCCCACCGCCTGAAGAGACTCGGTCGCGAGTTGTCTTCGCTCCCTCCAGGGCATCCCACTGATGTGCAGCGGGAGTTCCACGTTCTCCTGAGCGGACAACAGCGGCATGAGACCGAACGATTGGAACACAAACCCGATCCTGTGACGGCGCATGTCTACCAAGTCGGCTTCTCGAAGTTGGGATAGGTCGTCTCCGTGGAAGTAAACTGAACCTGTGCTCGGGCGGTCTAGGCCCGACATTAGGTTCAATAATGTGGTCTTGCCGGAACCCGACCTGCCAGTGACCGCCAGAAAATCTCCCTGCTCCACAGTCAGGTTGATGGCGGAAAGGGCCGTTACGGCTGTTTCGCCAGAGCCGAATACCCGGCTTACCGCCGAAGCNGTNAAGANAGGTCCGTCACTNGCCTGCATATGCCGTTAACTCCTGCTCCGNGGCTGCCGAGGATTNGTCNCAGGNGGGTCNATAGTGATCTGCCGGTCNTCCGACTGTATTTTGGCCAATCCGCCNCGCCGAAAACGTTCTGCCAAATCATGTGGCAATTGCAATCTTCCCGCGGCGTCCACCACAACGTATTCCTCTTCCACTGTGCCACCGTCGCGACGATAATCTGGTCTCGAGAATGTCTCAGATCCGATACGCCCGTCGCGGATATGGACCACCCGGTCTACAAATTTNGATACACCTGCNTAGTGAGTGACGGTCACTACAGTCACCCCATAGGAGCGGTTCAATCCGCGGATCATCTCGAAGATTGCGTCCGCGTTCTCGGTGTCAAGTTCTCCAGTTGGCTCATCAGCCAGGAGCAAAGGCGGNTTATTGGCCAAGCCTACAGCTATGGCGGCACGTTGCTGCTCTCCACCCGACAATTGGTAAGGGAGCCGCTTAGCTTTGTCTATCATTCCCAACGATTCCAGAAGTTCTTCAGACCATGCGCGCCGGGATTTGGACGACAGCCCNGTTAGCGCCATAGGCAGTTCGATGTTATCGGACACCGACAGATAAGGAACCAAGTTCCGGGCAGTTGCCTGCCAAACAAAGCCGACCTCCGAACGCCGGTACATAACCAGGTCGCTGTCGGAGACGTCCAGCAAGTCCCGTGTGCCTACCAACACCTGACCGGCAGAGGGTCGGTCNAGTCCAGCCAGTATGTTCAGCAACGTACTCTTTCCGCTCCCACTGGCACCGATGACAGCGATCAACTCGCCGGACTCGACGCTCAGGTCCAAACCGCGCAGAGCTACGACCTCCAAGTCNGCCCTTTTGTAAATCTTGAATAGATCGCGGCAATCTATATAAAGGCCTGAGTCCGGAACTGNCGTTCTNGTNGCGGCCAAATAGTCATTNAACTGGGTCATCCTGCATCTCCCATTCTAAGGACCTGCTGCACCTGTATCTTAGAGCTCAACCACGCTAACCATAGCACCGTTCCCACGGTGACCACCGCCAATACCAGGTATGACACTCCCAACGCCAACCAATCGGTGGTAAGTACCATCGGAGGCGTCACCCGCTCTCCTTCTTCGGCCACTTCCATTAGCGGAAGGAGGCTGGAACCNATCAGATAGCCCAGCCANGTGCCCAGGGCCACGCCGCAGATCACGATCAAAAATAGATTAAACCATACGATGCCCCGCAACTGTCCACCGGTCGAACCTAACGTGCGGAGCAGGGCGAACTCCGTCTGGCGATCCTTCGTGTCCAAAAACGAAAAGAGCATGACTCCNGAGCCGCTGGCCAGGGCCACGGCCAAGAACAGGAGCACTAAAAGTGCTCCCCATCCCGCGTTGACCAAGGGTTGGTCAACTCTCGACTCGACCATTAGAGCAGCGTCGTATACCTCTCTTACGCTAACTCCTAGTTGCTTCATTGATTCAGTAACTTCTTCGGCGTTTCCAGAGCTTCCAATCAAAGGAGAAAGGTCATCTCCATCCAACCCAGGATTGGTGATCAAGTCCACCCATATCTCATTNGANCCCAGCAACGGAATAGGGCTATGTTGATTGGTGACCCCCTCAAAGGAATCCAAGTCCACCACAACGAAAGGCTTGTCTCCTGGATCCATGGTTGGGAAGTAGTTGACCACGCCGACTATGTTGACCATGATCGAATAGGTGGAAAGGCCCAAGATCACATCATCGCCGACCGAGGCGTCAACGTCCTCCAAGAACCCTTCGTTGGCCAGAGCCGGAAGAGGAGCCTCAGTAGGTCCGGGCCGCAACCCCCGCATGCCGACACCGCCGGTTGCCCAGCTGAACCGTGTGGCGTAAGGGAATCGCTCGCCAGCAGCCGACCTGCTGGACTCTAAGGCGTACAGTCCTGGACGGGAAAAATCTTCAATCACAGACCAGTCGTCCGAGGCAGCGAAATCAGAAAGGACCAANGGCCCATCCGGGGTCAAGGCGTCCAGTCGTCCAAAGAATAAAGATCCTAGATCGCTAGAGCCGAGGGTGCGGAGACTATCGGTAATCTGGAACGACTGAAGTGAGAAGGGTGGAACCATATCAACCGAGCGCGCNTTGGTGTTAAAGCGACGACCAGCGGCGACCACTGGCGTTAAGTCCGACTGTATCTTGTTCCAACCCGGCGCGCCTAGATTCCCCACCAATGTGTCGAAGAACAACCCTCGGGAGTCNCGCATCCTCGCCCATAGGTTTGCTCCGGGGTTCAATCCCGCCGGCTGAACCCAGATAGAAAGTCCCCTTGCATCTTCAGGAAGCAGCAGTCCTTTAGGTGTTTCCGGCCCATCCAGTAGCAGCCGAGAAATCTCTCCCAACGACTTCCCGCTGGCCAAGTCTTCACGGAACCAAGCAACGTCCCCCATGCTGTTAGCGTCCACAGCCAAAATCGCGGCTGAGGAACTAAAACCCGTCGTGGTTATCTGTGCATTTGCGCGATGAACATCGGCGGCATTNAGGACACCAGGTAGGTCTTTCACCTGATAGGCGAACCGGCCGCCAGGGGTTTCGCTGGAGGCGCCACTGTGGCGAACCCTCAAGTCGGCTCCCGCGGCGTATAGAGCCCGTTCCTCCTGACTTTGTTCCAATGTCGAGCTGAAGGCGCTGCCGATGACGCCCAAAGCCGTCGCCAAGGTTAACAGCACNATCAAGATGCCAGGAACCATCGGGTCTCGAGCCACATGACGTAAAGAATGAACAAGCCATGAGGGCGCAAAAGGCGCGGCCAACCACGAGAGTAACAAGGCAAGCAAAGGGAATAGGCGCATTATCACCAGGCCAACTGCGAAAAGACCAAGAACCGGCCCTACTAACAGGCTATAGTCGATCTCCAGCTGCTGGCTTCCTATCGATTGAACCAAGAACGTGCCCCGGCTTTGTATCTGCCACCAAAGCAGGCCAATCAAGGCCAGCAACAGGATGTCCAGATAATAACGATGGAGGAATGACGCCGTTGGAGGACGCGCACCAGACTGCCTAGCCTCAACGATACCGTGTCTTGCGGCAGCCAAATTNGCAAAAGTGAACACCCCCACGGCCAGTCCTCCCCCTATCAGTCCGAGCACCGCAGCCCCTTGGGATACGACCACCGGAACGCCTGACAGTTCCTCAGCGCCGCCCCCCAAAGAGAAAAATACCTTGCCCANGGCCCTTACAACTCCCATAGCCAGGAATGGTCCGATTATCACTGCAGGTATACCGAGGAGCAGGCCTTCACCCAGCCCAAGTAGTCCTAACTGTGAAGTGGTTGCCCCTCGGCTCTTCAGCATGGCGATCTCGCTGGAGCGGGAACGAACTATCAGCCCGGCCATTAGCGCGAGGTAATAGAGCAAGATTCCTGTAATCAGGAACACGACTAAGAACAGAGGCACTCTGGCTAATATCAACTGTTCCTCGAAACTCTCCAAGAGATTGTCCAGCCGGATGGAAAAACTAGAATTCTTCAAACCGAATCTGATATCGGACTCAGCCTGGATTATCGCCTCTTTTAANGCCTCTACATCATCAGCCCGTAACCCTTCGCGGTCTAGGAAGTAATACCAGGTGATGTCTGTGTACAGAGTGGGATATTCGCCCAGCACCCGGTTAATGANTGACTCTTCACTGGTGAACAGNGGGANAATGGTCCAGCGGTCATTGCTCAGGCTGAAGTCAGAGCCTGTCTCNTACCAAAACTCGTCTTCGGGATCAACCCGCTCAAATACTCCGGATATACGCACTGGCATAGAAGGTGGGTCAGTGAATGACGCCGCCGGGAATACGTCCATGACCTCGCCAACTTTTAGGCCCAGCAATTCAAAACCAAGACCGTCTACGGCTACGTCCACGGGAGTCCCCGGAGTGGCGGCAGCGTTCTCTGAGTTTGGCCAGCTTCCTTGTACCAAGGTGACTCGGTCGGGGGTGAAGCCAGACATGTAGATGATGGAACCCCTCGGCCGAATCTCGTTGTCCAACTCCAGATGCGGGTGTCCTTCGAAATAGAAGGTAGCNGTGTCCAACACCAACGACCGGTCTTTCAGGAACGAGCTAAACGGCTGGGCAGCTTCAGCTTCGACAAAATCCAGCCTATCTTGGTAGACAGACCGGCGGCCTNTAGGCGTGGACGGTTCATCTTGACTGCTGAAAGAGCGAATGGATATGTTGGCGTCCTTGGGCGATGCTTGGAGAAGTTCATGGCGGAGGGAGGCGTTCGAAAGTAGGTCAGAGAAGATTACCCCGCTGGCCATCAATGCCACTGCTAAGAGAATACCGCCAAATAGCACAGCTTCCAGCCGCCATCCGGCCACGACCCGGCGCACCGCCATCACATAAGCGAACCGAATCATCGGCAGCATCAGATACCNCCCCTTAATANTTCGGCGGTATTAAGCCGTCTTTCCACAACAACCGCTAACCCAACCGAGAAGGCGGCAGCGGCTACCAGTCCNGCTATAACCCCGGACATCAGCCAGNACTGNACCAACGGAACCATCGGAGGCACGGGAGCGTCTCCTTGAGGCGTCAGATCCATCAGTNCCAGTATCTCCAGACCGGGCCAGTAGCCCATGGCGGCCCCGGCCANGATGGCCAATGCGGCGATGATTGTCCGCTCCGTGGCCAAGGAGAGGAAAAATTGACGCCGAGAGAAACCCAACGCCCGTGCCACTGCCAGGTCCGTCCTCCCCATTTGGATGGAAACCACGGCGTGGACGGTCAGGGTTAGGAATACGGCAATGCCGATGGCCACCATGCTGAAGATGGTCAATCCGTTCCAGCCGCCTCCGGCCAGGGGGTTCCGCTCCGCCAAAGCCACCACAGACTCTGCATCTTTTATAACGACCGGTCTTTGTATGGCCTCGACTATCTGTGCGATGACCTGCTCCCGATCCGCTTCTTCGCTCACGGCCAACCACATCTCTTCCGGCTTTTCGACAATGCCCATTGGTAGTCGCCTGGCATAGTCCTGAAAGTTGGTCAAGTCGATGAGGAAGAAAGGCNTNCGCTCCGGGCGCACAGTTGGNAAGTGGTTAGTTATGCCCACAAACTGCACCGGTACAGCTAGATTGCCCCATTCNACNCGCACTTCTTGACCAACTTGGTAACCAGGCCCACCTATGGCCGGGAGNGGGAAAGGTCCCGGCGGCAAATGGATACCCCGCTGCCCGTCGGAGATNGCTTCATTCCAGGAGTATTGAAGAGCTGATCTGCCATTGCGAGGGTTNCTATCCGACAGCTGGGCCGTGTCTGGAACAGCTTCCTGGTTAGCCAGCACCTGCCACGTGTTCTGCCCTTCAAATTCTTCGACCACCACTCCGTTTGAGCCGGCCGCAGGTCCGAACGCGGTAACGTCATCTAGGTTTATTACGCCGTCTGACAGGCGATTGGAAGGTGTGCTTGAGAAATACAAAGCCACCAACTCAAGAGGAGTCGAAGCATCTCCAATAACAGGCAGGTCTACAGTGAACATCTTCCATCTACCATCGACCGCCTTTACATCAGAAGATTCTTCGCCACCCTGGTCCAGTATGTTGCCCATGCCCAAATTCCGGTAAAAGCCGGTGGAGGTCATCAGTCTGGCCCACATATTGACGTCAAAATGCAGGTCCTTTTCCAATAAAGCGCTGCTATCCACCCACACTCCTAGTGAAACGGTGTCCCCTGGCAAAAGGATACCGGTGCCGGAAAGATCGCCGTTGAGTGGCTTGGGTCGAAGCATCCTGCTGATTTCCGAAAGGCCGCCCGGAAAGAAATCGTCCCGGAACCATGTTGTCTGCGCCAGAGACTTAGAGTCCAATGCCAGCATGTTCGTGTTCTCTGAGATAATCCCCTGCAAGACCGGGACCGACTCCCGTAACAAGGCGGTAACCCCGGTTACTCCAGTCACTTGTTCCAGTTTTTCGGGAGCATCTTGAGGGAGGGCAGGACCTCTTACCATCATGCTCCCGCCCACGCCGTGGTAGGCCTGATCCCTCTGCCCTTGAGACAAGCTGGACTGAAAGGTGGCTCCGAATACACCAAGGGCGGCCGCCATCATCAGGATCACCGCCAGAGAGCCATGTGGTATGGGGTCTCGGGCCAAACGTAGGAGGGAGAACTGGAACCAGGCTCCCCCAAGTCTTGTGCCTGCCCAAGCTAGCAGCCGGACTACTAACGGCAGCACCCGCATCAGGAGGACGGCCGCCGCGAATAAGCCCAGCACCGGGCCCAATATTAGGGTCGGGTCCACGTGAATCCCCTGAGACGCCATCTCTTCGGCGACGAACCCGTCTCGCCCCCGTACTTGGAACCAGATGATAGCAACGGTGACCACGCCTAAGATATCCAGATAATAACGGTGAAGAAATGGCACTGAGGGAGGTCTAGTGCGAGATAGCAGTGTCTCTAACGGGCCTATCCTAGCCCGGCCAGCGGCTGTGACTAGCAGCACTACCAACGCCATAACACCGCCCAACGCACCCACCCAGAACATATCCCCGGCCAAACCGATGGGAATCGGAGATGCGAACTCACCTCCTGGGTTGATTGTGTTCAAGAGCAAAGATCTCACTATTATCCAGGCCAGGAACGGGCCAACAACCATGGCCACAATCGCGACCCCAGCCTCAGCCAAGGCCAGCACACCACTCACCTGGAACACGCTTGCACCACGGCTGCGGAGATAGCCCGCCTCTTCGGCCTGGCTGCGGCCCAGTGTTCCGGTGATGAGGGCCAGAAAGTACAAGATCACCACCACAACCAGTGAGAGGTAGAGATAGAGTGGTATCTTGGCCAGAGTGAGAGCTTTCTCAAATTCATCGACGGTCAGGCCTAACCGGCTCAGAACGAGTGTCCGAGGATAGACCTTATTCAGATCGGTCTCCAGGCCCTGCACCTGTAGCTTCACCTGATGGGAGTTTCCAACGGTCAGGTAACCCGAGTCCAGAAACAAGAAGAACCCAAAATCTCCGACCAGCGTGGGGTAGGGAGCGCCGATGCCCTGAAAGAAGTCGTCTTCGTTCACATAGATAGGAGCAACCACGGACTCGCCCACCGGTATGAGGTTGAAATGGTTCGGCGCGCCCATCATCCAATACTCTTCTCCAGCGTCGATGGGGTCGGCAACACCCACGACTCTGAAAGCTATGCGGTCGGGCATTCCCCTTTGAGGCACCAGAAATATCCGGTCTCCGACCCCATAGCTGAGCTGGCGCGACGTCTCCGAACCAAGGACGACCTCGATGTCTTCGTCTTCACCTGCTTGGATCCCTCGGCTTTCCGGCCACCGACCCTGGATAAGTGTTGAATGTTCTTGGAAACCTGTGAGGAAGAACGGGCGGCCCGAAGGCGCACCCAGGATCGACGAGGTCGGCTCCGTCAGTAACGACAGATTCGGCTGGGTCCGACCAAAGCGTTCCGCGCCCCGCAGCATCTCCGTTAATCGTTCTTTCGACGACTCCTCAGTCAGGTTTTTCAGGCCCATATAATCAGTGCGCCTCAAAGGCCGGTTCTGGGCGATGATCTGGACGTTATGCATCTCCGGACCGAACGACGCCACGGAATGACGCAGACCGGCTTCCCCCANAGTTCGGGAGTAGAGTGCTCCCGTGGCCATCATGGTCACAGAAGCCAGGATGCCNAAGGCCGTAACGGAAAGCAGCAACCAAGAGTGGCGCAAACGGCGGCGCAATANCCAGAAGACCATAGAGAGGAGNTGCATGAAACCTAGCTTCCCTCCGGGCTACAGGTAGACGCNACTGATAGAGTAATTTGAATATAGATCATATCCATAACAGCTTCGGATTATACGACGTTGACAAAAGTTACGGATTAGANGGGTCGAGCGCNAGANCCATGCTATAATCCCGGCCACCAGTCCAAAGACGCCTACAGGCGTGCAGCAGACTCCTAAATCCCATTAACCAACAGAGGACGGACCATGAAGCGTTTGGAAGGTAAGACAGCCCTAGTCACCGGCTCCGGTCGCAACATTGGCCGTGCCATCATATTGAAGCTGGCTGAAGACGGCGCCAATGTCGTCGTCAACGCCCGCACCAACAAAGAAGAAGCCGAAGCGGTCGCCGCCGAGGCGCGAGCCCTAGGTGTGGTAGCCCTGCCTTTCGTAGCCGACGTTTCAGAACGTCAACAGGTGACCAGCATGTTCGCTGCAGCTGCGGAGCAATTCGGCGGGGTGGACATCCTGGTCAGCAATGCCGCCATCCGGCCTCGCAAACCCTTCACGGAACTCACCTATGCAGACTGGGAATGGGTCCGGGGAGTGGTGCTGGACGGGGCTTTCCACGTCGCACATGCAGCCGTGCCCAATATGGTCAAGAACGGATACGGAAGGATAGTGTTCTTCACCGGTGACGGCGCATTCACGGGAACGGCCACCCGGTCTCACGTCTCAGCGGCCAAGATGGGAGTCATCGGGCTGGCCAGAGGATTAGCGTCTGAGTTCGCTCCCAAGAACATCCGGGTAAACGTTATCTCTCCGGGCCGCATCGACACCAGCCGTGACATGGCCTGGTATCCCCAAGGCGGTATGACTGACACCTCTGATATCCCCGTTGGGCGGCTTGGTTCTGTGGATGACATCGCCGCCGCCACCATGTTCTTGATCAACGACGACTGTGGTTTCATGAGCGGCCAAACGCTCCACGTGAACGGTGGCACCGAGTATTTCTAAACGTTAGCTCCGGAAGCGGAACTCTTTGAGGTCGCTTGGGATGATAAGCGTGGCCTCGGTCTGGTCTTGGATCTCCTCGGGACTCCAGCCTGGGGCATGCTCAATCAGCTTGAAGCCTTCGGGCGTGATTTCAAAGAGTCCCAGGTCCGTCACCAGCATCTTCACCACACCAGGTGCGGTGATGGGCAGTGTACACTTCTTCAGCAATTTGTGACCGCCGTCGCGCGTCGTGTGCTCCATAGCGATGAACACTCGCTTGGCGCCTGCAGCCAGGTCCATTGCACCGCCGATTCCCCCTCCTTTGCGACTGGGGATGCGCCAGTTGGCGAAGTCTCCGTTCTCGGCAACCTCATAGGCACCCATCACCGTGACGTCGATCATGCCACCCCGAATCATCATGAACGAATCCGCATGGTGCACACAAGCCATTCCAGGTTCGGGTGTCACCTTCTGACCGCCAGCGTTAACCAGATGACGGTCTTCTTCGCCTTCATTGGCCAATGGCCCGTAACCGATCACGCCGTTCTCGGAATGATTGATGATCTCTCTACTGGAATCAGTGTAATTGGAACAGAGTGTGGGCATACCTACGCCTAGATTGACGATCCAGCCGTCTTGAAATTCCATGGCTAGCCGGTCGCACATCGCCTGTCGTTCCAATTTTACTTTCTCAGCCATTCTTTTCTCCACATTAGAGCTGTCAGATGTCCGCTGACTGCTGAGTGTTTTCTAGATCCAGATTCCGTCGGCGGGAATCTTCACCAACCGGTCAACGTATATCCCCACCACATGGATGGCATCTGGATCAAGTTCGCCAGCTTCGACAATCTCTTCTTCGACCTCGACTATTGTCGTCTTGGCGGCCATGGCCATCAGGGGATTGAAGTTACGTTGGGACAGCCGGAAGATCAGATTGCCGGCGGTGTCAGCTTTCCAGGCGCGAATCAGCCCGTAGTCGCCGGGCAGAGGGTTTTCTAAGACATGCATCCTACCGTTGATCTCACGGTGTTCTTTGCCTTCAGCCAGTTCGGTCCCCACCGAAGTAGGAGTGAAGAACCCACCGATCCCGGCCGCTGCACTGCGGAGCCGTTCTGCCAAGGTACCCTGGGGCACCAATTCGGCGTCGATCTCGTCGTTGTTGTACATCCGGGTGAAGGGCGTAACTTGCGACGGGTGCGTAGCGGCAGTGAATGCACAGATCATTTTCTTCATCTGGCCAGCTTCCACCAAAGTCCCGATGTCTACGTGCTCGTCAACGGTCCCAGCGTTATTTGATACGCCAGTGAGATTTTTGGCCCCCTGGCGGTTTAACGCAGCCAAAAGGTTCCTGGGCACACCAACGCCGCTAAACCCTGGACTGAGTATCGTGACACCGTCGGGAATGTCGGCCACTGCGGCGTCCATAGTTTCGTAAATCTTATTCTTCATGAATAACCTTAAGTTTTCGAGGTCTGTATGCCCCTAAGCTGAGCGTGTTAAATACTACCGCAGTCTGATGCAGCGCGCCATAGCAGAATATTTATCAGTATCTCATTTATTCCAACGGTCCATTGGTT
>NZUD01000026.1 GCA_002697005.1 Chloroflexota bacterium
ACCAGCGAGATTGCGGCTGATGCTCTGAAGCAAGCTCTGGAAGAAGACAAATTGTCGGCGAACCGACTAGGGGCATACCAGAAAGAGTGGAAGGCCTTGCTGTCCAACGAATTGGAGGTGGGCTACTCTGCGCGTCGAGTGTTTGAGTACCTAGGCGATAACCACATCACTTCCCTCATCAATCAGGCTAGCGTAAATGGTTTCGTTGCCGAATTGGCTTATTCGCCAGATGTCTCGTTCGACTGGCATAGCTCGATGATTGGCAAGATCATGGGTCATCCGACGTTGGGAATTGTATTAAGGCTAGCGAATCCGTTGCTGGCTAGGATGGCGAAATCACCGGCACCAGACGAGGTCTTTGCGCCGGAGGTGTCCATGGCCGAGTTTGGCACCCTGGTATAAACCAAACTTTGGCCGGGCTTTACCGGTATAAAAGGTTTCAAAGAAGACGGTGGATCTTATGACCCAGCGCCTCTGTATTATCCGGGCCATTTTCGCTTTTCTATTCTTGGCCATGTTCGTTACCGGCATGCTCGGCCCGGTGTTGGCGCACGCCAAAGAGCCCAAGGCACCCCATGTATTGGTAATGACCGTTGATGGCATTATCAACCCTGTCAAAACGAAATTCATTTCCAGAGCCATTGACCAAGCCCAACGAGATAGTGCGGCCGTGTTGATTATCCGGTTGGATACTCCTGGAGGCCTCCTCGGCGCCACGCGTGGAATCGTTACGCTTCTACTCGAGTCGCAGGTGCCTGTGGCGGTGTTCGTGTCTCCCAGAGGAGCTAGGGCCGGCTCAGCAGGGGCCTTCATAACGGTAGCGGCTAACTTCGCCGTGATGGCTCCCGGGAGCAACATCGGTGCAGCTTCCCCTATCTCATCCACAGGTGAAGACATTGATGACACACTAGCCAGCAAGGTGGAGAATGACGCGGCAGCTTTGATCCGCAGTATCGCCCAAACTCGTGGCCGCAATCAGGACGGACTTGAACAGACTGTCCGCACCGCTGCGTCCTACTCCGCCCAAGAAGCGTTGGCTGAAAACGTGGTGGACTTTATTGCTGATGACCTGAACGACCTAATTACCATGCTTGACGGTCTGACTGCGGAAACGTCATCTGGATCAGTTGTATTGGAGACCGAGGGCCTCGGGGTCCGTTCATTCGAAAAGAACATCCTGGAACACTTCCTAGAGTTCATATCTGACCCCAACGTGTCGTTCCTCTTGCTGGCAGTTGGGGGGCTTGGAATCGTGGTGGAGATGTTCAACCCAGGTTTGGTCGCTCCGGCAGTAGTCGGCGTGATATGCCTGCTTCTGGCTTTCTTGGCCTTGGGTAACCTACCAATCAACTGGGCGGGTGTGGTGTTTGTAATTCTGGCATCAGTGCTAATCGTGCTGGAAGTGGTAGTTGCCGGGTTTGGCATTCTGGGCGTTGGAGCCATCGTCAGCCTGATTGTGGGAGGCCTGTTGTTATTCACCCAGTTCGGCGACACGTCACCGACCATGCCACCCATCGCGGTTAGTAAATGGATGGTATACGGCGCAGGCGGAGCCACGGCGTTAGCATTGGTGTACGTGGTCCGCCAGGCGCACTTGTCTCGAATGCAAGGCCCAGAAGACAAATCATTCATCCTTATTGGTTCACTGGGCACTGTGACAGGCGAACTAAATCCCAAGGGCATAGTTCTGGTGGGAAACGAAACCTGGACAGCGGTAAGTGGAGATGATAGTGTGATCGCTGTAGGAGAAACCGTTGAAGTTCGGAGCATTGACGGCCTCGTATTGACTGTGTTTCGACGTAATAATCAAGATATAGTAGACAACTCGTAGTGCATGTACGCGAATCTCAATAATATTAGGCGTTCGGAAAAGAGGAGGAGCGCATGGCTTTCGGTCTGATACTCGTCCAGCAGTACCAAAGATTGGTCGTTCAGAAGTTCGGTACATTCATCGGAACAAAACCGTCTGGTTTGCGCTTCTTGTTGCCTTTTGTCTACCACGGGACCAAGGTTGACCTCCGAGAGAGAGTCACCAGGGTGCCTACTCAAAAGTACATCACCGCCGACAACGTGGTGGTGGATATGGATTTTGTCATCTACTATCGGGTGATGGAGGAATGCGCCGAGCGCGCCGTGCTGGAAGTCCAGAACTTTGAATTGGCGGTGGTGAACCTGGCGTTTGCGACTCTAAGGGCAGTGATTGGCGCTACCACGTTGTCTGACGCCCTGGCGGAAAGAGAGCGCATCAGGGATGCTCTACAAGTACGGATGGACGAAGTCACCGAACGGTGGGGGGTTAAGATTTCACAGGTGGAAATTAACGAAATAGACCCACCTCCTGGAGTAAAAGCTGCCATGGAAAGAGAGAAATCAGCGGCTGCCATCAAAACTGCTGAGATAACCGAATCCGAGGGAGCAAGGCAGTCCCAGATCAACATAGCCGAAGGAGAGAAGCAGGCGGCGATCCTATCGGCCGAAGGGATGCGCCAATCAGAGATTCTGCGGGCGGAAGGCGAACAACAGGCTGCAGTCCTCAGAGCTTCTGGTTTCAGTGAGGCGTTGGAGCGGATCAATAGCGTGGCCAGTGGAGCAGACGGCCGAACCATGAGCCTTCAATATTTCGAGACGCTAAAATCCTTGGGCGACAGCCCTTCTACCAAATGGATTTTCCCTATGGAATTCACTTCCATGTTGGGGAACTTCCTAGGGATGGGAGGCCAGAGCAACGGAGGCACCGACTCTAAGTAGAGCTGATCTCTTGACCCGGACAAAAATCCCGTCCGTCCAAAACTGGAATGACGGGATTTTCTTACCTGGAACTGTGGTTTTTGTTGAAAGGTCTCTAAAGCCGAGGGCCAACTGGCCACGGTGCGAAGATACAATTGTAACCCCAGGCCAAATAGGAAAGCCGTAGGCTGGAATCGTCTATTTGGCCTTGTATTGGGCCCGGTGACCGAGATCAGTTCGGGAGTTTGGGCAGGACTAATATGCCTTCTTCTGGATCTCCCAGGAGGTCCGTGTTCGACTGGGCATGTAACTGGCCAGTGTAGGCGTTAATGATTGAGTCGCAGCTATTCCGGTCTAGGTCATCGGCGTGTTCTTCCATACCCGAGACCAGTGGGGTGAGATGGCCAATCATGTAGCTGATACTGGCGGCGCTGTTCTTTGGTGGCACCTTATCGCCGAATAGCAGCATCTTCGTGGCGTGCGGATAAACCTCGATTACGTTGTGACCGGCTTCTCTGAGGGTTTTGCTCAGTCGGATTCCACGGTAGATGAGCTCCCTGATAATCGATCCCTTGTTGGTGTAGAAACAACTGATTCCCATCTTAGCCAATTCCAATTCGAGCAAACGGCCTTTTCGATTGGGTTCTGAGAAGTGGCATTCACAAGCCTGATCCAGACAACAGAAACCGGACGGCAGATTGAGCGGCGCTCCGATGGCCACCAAGTCCGGACGTATGTTGTCTACTACGTCGATCAGTTCGGTATCTTCGAAGAAACTGCCGAGTTCTACCAGACGGGATTGGGTATCTAATACTGCTATGGAAGAGGGTTTTTTTCGGGAGGCCCTTAAATCAACACCTAGAACTGCCATTACGAATCTCCACGTTCGTGAATCGGATATATTGGCCTTCTCGGTCTCTTCCGGAAGGGCGCCTTTGCCCTTGGAAGGTCGAGTGGAGTTATCTGACCGCACCGCGATTATGTTGTTATAACGAAAAATCCGCCTATGCGGGTGGTGCGTTTAGCCAGTCTGGCGAAAAAGAGACGAATCTAGATAGTTCAACGCTGCGGAGTATGGATCGGTCTCTTTCGCCGCTACCTGCTCCAAGGTAGCATTTAGGCCCGTGTCGTTTTTGACTCTTTCGCGAAGACGTTGCACCAACCCCTCCTCTACTGCTTCTAAGAACTCCCGTTTGCGCTGTCTTCCCCGGCGGGCTTCAAGTTCGCCGCTAATGGTCTGAAACTGTCGGTGGCCCTGTATCTTCCCCCATAGATCGTCTATTCCCTGCCCGGTATGTGCCGTTGTTAGCACCACCGGCGGGCTCCACCTGGGACTGGTTGTGGACATTTGGAGCATTCCGGTGATGGCCGTTGCCATTCGTTCTGCTCCTTCTCGGTCCGCCTTGTTGACCAAGAAAACGTCGGCAATCTCCATAACTCCCGCTTTCAACGTCTGAATTGAGTCCCCAGACTCCGGGTTCAAAGCCACCAAGACAGTGTCTGCCACACTGACGATTCCTAATTCGGTCTGTCCGACACCGACAGTTTCTACCAATATCAGATCGGTTCCGGCGGCATCAAGCGCCCGGACCATGCTTTTGACTATCCGCGGCAATCCTCCTGATTGGCCACGGGTGGCCACGCTGCGGATGAAAACCCCTGAGTCCAGATAATGACGCTGCATCCGAATGCGGTCGCCGAGGATGGCTCCGCCGCTATAGGGACTGGTTGGATCGACAGCGATTATGCCTACTGTTGAGCCGGATGTTCGAGCCAATTGGGTCAGTTGGTCAACAATGGTGCTTTTTCCAGCGCCGGGAGGGCCGGTGATTCCCACGGTGTATGCCCGTCCGGTTTGACCATCAATCGCCTTCATTGCCATGGCGGCATCGGGGTCTCCCCGTTCCAGTAAGGTGATCAACCTTGATAGAGCCCTTTGTTCTCCAGCCAATAATCTTTCAGCAATGTCGGACATCGGCTAGGCGCTCCGTTGGGTGGTCCCAGAGGTCAGGAAAACCAGTGCTGAACCACTTCGGAATCTAGCACTGGCTAGGCACAGCGTCAACAGCGAGTTTAGGATATTGGATAGAGATGAATATCGCATGTGGGTTATGTTAATAAACTCCCATGATTCGTCGCTTATTTGTCATAGAGCAGACATGAAATCAATCATGTCTTACGATTACAAACTATGGCTTGCGATGTAGAAAACAACATCAATCAAAAAACGTTAGTGAGATTAACGGCTATTACGCTACAACGTGGCGCATTTGTTAAGGGTGAATCGACTTAGAAATACACACCGTTCGCCGGAGGTGGGGTCAAATGGAACCTAGAGACAGCGGGAGGCCGGTCCGGTGACTGCAAAATACAGCTGGCCAGATACTCGCGCGAAAGGCCTTAGACCACCGGCTGGCAGAGGAATGCTTCTGGTCTTGTTTCTCTAGTCTAGTGATGGAACCGCTGCTGATTTTCGAACCCGACGGCGTCGGCGGCAATCAGCAGGTCCGGCCTATTGCCCCAGCGTTTCAGGAACCGCCCAAAATTCTTCCGGCTCAACTCGTCCCGCTGGTTATCATCCAGCTCGGTCCATTGGCGGTGTTCATGGCGCACCAAAGGCAGGCTCGAGTCGGCTATTATCTTAAAGCCTTTGTCCTTGAACTGGAAGCAATAGTCGATGTCCAGGTTACGATAGAAACGGAAGCACTCCCGCATTAACCCAACGGTATTGACCTCCTCCCTGCGAAACGCCATGCAATAGGCTTGCATAGCGTCGGCCTCTCCAGTGTCAACTTCTTCATGGAAGTGTTGCATGTCAGGAGTACTTAGCCCCCAAGGGCCAAAAATTCCTACCGCTGGGTCGTCGAGGGTAAGGGATACGGAATCTAGGATGTTGCCGGTTATCTCCGCCGAACCGTCCAAGACCACTATATTGCGTCCACGGCTCTGCATGAGACCAATGTTCTTGCTGGCGGCATCGCCGATGACGTGGTCACAGTGAACCACTCGTAATTCAGGGTGCTGTGTGAGCATCTCTTCCAGAAGTTCCCCAGTACCGTCCGTGGAGCCGTTGTCTATGACGAGGACTTCTATAGAGTAGTTTCCTGAGTGTTTTAGCATGCCTTCGATACAGCGTTTTACATCGCTAGGATACCCGTAAGCGTTCAATATAAACGTGAAATCCAACTCGGGTGGCTGGTCCAGATAAGACTCAACTTCCCGCGATGACGACACCGAGGCCCACTTTTCCTGCCGCAGTTCTAAGGGCGTCTTGGGTCGGGCCCTTGTCCCAATCAGTGTGTCTTCAACCAGATAACCGTCGGACGCCAGCTGGCCGCGGAGGGAATCGGCGGTGGCATAATCGGACTGCTCCCTATGGCCGCCCCTGAGATCTAGAGTAGTGGTAATCTCGCTGGTAACGGCGTTCTCGGCCGGCGCCTTGTGCAGGTCTAGGCCGAACATCTCATCGAATTCCAACAATAGGTCCAATTTGGCACGTCCTGGCATTTCCGACCGAACCATCTCCCAGGTCAAAGCTAAGGCACGAGGCATGTCCAGGTCCGATTCAACGGCGTCCCAGAACTTGCGCCGGTACTCTTCTTTGTTGGAGTCATGGCCGCTCACTTCCGGCTCTTGGCTCCAGAGCCAAATACGATGCCGTAGGCCAGTCAGCGCCTTTTCGGCGGCCTTCAATGAAGTGAAGGTGAAGTTCATGCGGTGGCGGTAAAGGATGGTCATGCACAGGTAGCGGAAGGAGAGGGGCGAGAACCCGCGCTCAATGAGTTCTTCGATAAGGAAAACATTGCCAGCAGACTTGGCCATCTTGGCGCCGTCAGCCAGCAAGTGTTGCGCGTGTATCCAGTAATTGACGTGCTGGTGCTGGAAGGCAGCTTCGCTTTGGGCAATCTCGTCTTCGTGGTGAGGAAATACGTTGTCGACGCCGCCAGTGTGGATGTCAAAACTCTCTCCCAGGTACTTCGAAGCCATAGCCGAACACTCGATGTGCCAGCCGGGAAATCCCTCGCCCCAGGGGCTGGCCCATTTTACGTCGCGGCCAGGTTCTGCAGCCTTCCACAACGTGAAGTCTCTGGGGTCTTTCTTCAAGGGGTCGGCTTCGGAGCGGACCCCCTCTAGGAGGTCACCGCCGAAATTGTTGGAAAGCTTTCCGTAGTTAGGGAATGAAGGAACATCGAAGTATAGGTTGCCGCCTTTCTCATAGGCGTGGCCGTTCGCGAGAAGAGTCTCATTGATGGCTATCATCTCTGGGATGTGTTCGCTGGCCCAGGGGAAGACGGTGGCTTCCATGATGTTCAGCCGCGCTTCGTCTCTGTGGAACCGGCCGGCATAAAGTTGGGCGATCTCTTGGATCGTCTTTCCCTCAGCCAGGGCCGCCATAATCATTTTGTCACCGCCAGTCTCGGCCAACTCCTGGCGCATATGGCCGACGTCGGTGATGTTTTTGATGTGGGTGACTTGCATGCCACTGTGGATTAGCGAACGTCGCACCCAATCTGCCATGAGATAGGTGCGTAGGTTTCCGATATGGGCGTCGCGGTACACGGTGGGACCGCAGGTGTACATTTGAATAATCCCCGGCGTGGAGGGTTGTATCTCTTCAACCTTTTTTGCCAGGGTGTTGTAGATGCGGAGCAAAGGGACCTCTTCTACCTGAGGTTGCACGCCTGATGTGGCGGGCTCAATCGTCTGGCCAGTTTAGCACGTTACCTGTCTCTGTGCCATAGAGAAATAACCCCTTACCGTCCTCATAATAGTTAAGAGGGTTCACGGGCGGCTGGTTTCACGTCAGAAAAATGGAATGTGAACGAATCCGAGGATGCCTGCACGTGGAAGGGAAAGTCTTCCAATCCAATCAGGTCGTCTATCATATATTCGCCCAAAGACAGCGTTCGGAGTCCGGCCGGCTGATCAGCGCTGAGGCGTTCATAATCCATCACTGGGTGAATGACCGGACCGAGACCCTCTTGCCACGATATTGATCTCTTTCTGCGCAGTGTGGGTGAAGAGATAGTCTAATCTCAACCTCTTCTAGGGATGGTACTGGACCACTGCTCCAGCCAGTTTCAAGGACTCAATCTGCTCTCCGGTGTACCCAGCCTCGCTGAGAATCTCGTCGGTTTCTGCCCCTAACATGGGAGTAGGCCGCCCGATCCGCATGGGTGTCTCGGAGAGCTTGGCCACGCTACCCAGATGATCTGCCTGTCCGACGTTTGGATGGTCCCGGCCCACGATGAGGCCCGCCTTGCGGATGTCGGCGTCGTCCCGGAATTCTTCGACAACCCGGTTGGCGATGACGCTAACTCCGGTGGGGTTGACCAGTTCCGCCCATTGGTCCCGGTTCTTCCCAGTCAATATCTCTGATAGAGATTCCGTAAGAGCCTTGTCGTTACCGTCGGCCATCCCTGAGAAATCAGATAACGCAGTGAAGCGCTCCCAGGCTTCGTCGTCAGGGCAATGGAGATACATCCAACCGTCGGCAGCCTGGTAGAGGCGTGATTTGGCAGAAAACCCGCGGACTCCCAGCCCTTCCGGCTCGTTTCTTTCATACCCTTCGTAATCCAGGAAGTAGGGCGATTGAAGCAGTCCGGCAGTTAGTGCCAAGCCGCTGTTGACCGTCTGTCCCAGGCCGGTCCGGTTGCGTTCGTGGACGGCCAGGGCAACCGCGTAAGCTCCCATCAACCCGGTACCATAGTCGTTCATAGGATAGGGCAACAGTTTGGGGGCAGAGTCACGGCCACCGCGCCGCACCTGGATTCCACTGGTGGCCTGGGCCAGTTGTTCCCAGCCAGGACGCTCAGCCCAAGGGCCGTCGTAACCGAAGGCGTTCAGGGATGCGTGGATGATGTCTGGTTTGCGTTTCTTCATCTCGTCGTAGCTGATCCCGAGCCTGGCCAAGCTGGCGGCGCGGTTGTTCTCTACCACCACGTCGGCTGTCTCAAGTAGCTTGTAGAAGACCGCCAATCCATCTGGGGTTTTTAGATTAATATTTATGCTGCGCTTGCCGCGGTTGACGTCGGTGTTGCCGGCGATATCGTAGGGACGCGACGGGTCGTCAATCTTGATGACCTCCGCGCCGAACTCACCTAGTGTGCGGCCGCAGGTCGGCCCGGCCAGGACTATGCATAGGTCTAGCACCCGTATGCCCTCTAGGGCGCTCATAATGTTTTCGCGGGCCTCCGGGTAAGTCACTTCTCGCCCAGGGGCATTAATCTCGGCCATAATCTCTGATGTGTGCTCTCCCAGAGTTGGAGCGCGTCCCTGGATCTCCCCCGGTGTCCCTCGCAGCCGCACCTGTACTCCTGGCTGCTTCATGCGTCCATATTGCGCGTCGTTAATCTCCCTAACCATCTGGCCCGCGATGGCATGCTCGTGGACGAGCCATTCGTCGATGGTCTTGCAGATTGTGCCGACGCCACTGGCATCGGCGATGTCATCTTCCCATTGCTTGGCGGTCCGCTCCTTGAACATATTCTCGAAGCGATCCTTCCACATGGAGATAGTTTCATCGGATACGTTGGCGCCGTAGAGGTCTTCTAGGTCTTCGATCCAGTCGGGGCGGTTGGCGGCGGCCATCAGTTGGCTGACGAACCGCTGGTACATACCGTGCGATTGGAAGTACCGGCCGTCGGCGCACATGTATTGGTGGGACATGACGTTCCGGGGCAGGTTGAACAGGTCTGGAGGATCGATGTCGTAGAGCTTGACCAGGTGGCGTCCAATGGCCGAGAACATGGCGCTGTGCATGGGCACTTCGATACGCTGGCCTTTACCGCTGCGATCCCTTGCCACCATGGCCATTGTCACCGAAACAGATGCCACGATAGCGGCGAAGGTACTGGCGGCCGGTAAGGGAAGGAACAACGGTTCTTCGGTGTTGTCATAGGGCTGGTAGACGCCAGTGGAGGCGGCGACGATCCCTTCCCAACCCCTCTCATTGCGGTGGGGGTTGTCTTCTCCGAAACCAGGAATGGAGACATATAGTAGTCTAGGATTGTTCTTGGAGAGGACTTCGTATCCGATGCCCAGCCGGTCGGCTACACCGGGGCGGTAGTTCTCTATAACGATGTCGGCCTTCTTGGCGAGGGCTCGCGCATTATCCTGGCCTTCGGGAGTTTTCAGGTCAAGTTCGATCGACCGTTTGCCNCGATTCCAAGTGGCAAAGGCCGGTTCGCTGCGGGCNGGGTCGCCACCCGGCCGCTCAACCTTGATGACGTCGGCACCCTGGTCGCTTAGCAGCATCCCCAATAACGGTCCCGGGATGTAATGGCCAAAATCCAAGACCTGAACGCCCCGAAGTGCGCCCTGCGCCTCGTTACCATCGGTGGTAGTCATAGCAAAAAGCCCTCAGAAATTTCGTTGTTATAGGGGAGGAAATCGTAGCAATGAGCCAAGCGACCGTCAACCGTTGGGTTAACGGACCATTCGGTGTTCAATCTTGACCGTCCGTCCGGTCTTCGCTGACTTGATAACCGCTGAGTTCACCTCGGTCGACCTCAGGCCGTCGGTGCCGGTGGCTGCGGGTTCTCGGTCTTCTTTTAGTGCAGAGTGAAAATCTGTCAATTCAGCCACGAAGTTAGCTAGGTAGTCGTACTCCCATTCCTCTGTCTGGTTGAGTGTTTCGCTGGCCACCACCGCTGAACCCATACGCGCCTCCCAAACAGTTGCCGTGCCAGTGAAGCGGCCGTCGGTGCCGTATACGGTGAAGTTGTTCAGAGTGTCGGGCAGCATCCTGCCGCAGCTTACGTTGGCGATTGTCCCGTCTTCCAACCGTAGGGCCATGCTGGCGATGTGCTCGAGTGGTTGGGCATCGGTCTGGCCGTCGGTCATGGCATTGACTTCGGTGATCTCTTGCGCCATGACGAAGCGCACCAGGTCGAACACGTGGACACCTAAACCCATGATAACCGAACCGCCGCCCATGGCCACAGGGTCCTCCCACCAGCCGCGGAGGCCGGAGCGGGGTAGATGCTCGGGTTCGCCCCTTTCACCACGGCCCCAATGCCCTTGAAGCAGCCGGACGCGGCCCAACTTGCCTTGCAACACCAGGTTTTTGGCCAAGAGGTGGGCCGGATGGAACCGCAGCTCAAACCCCAGGCCCAGCTTTACTCCGTTCTCCTGGCAGACTTTGACCATGGCAACAGCGTCATTCACCGAGGTTGCCATGGGTTTCTCGGAAAGCACGTGCTTTCCTGCTAGGGCGGCTCGGACAGTATGGTCCATATGCATGGCATTAGGCGACGCTACGAATACAGCGTCGATGCGGGAGTCGGCCAATAGATCATCAACATTGGAGTACCCTGCCTTGGCTCCGTGGGTCTCTGCAAAAGCATCGGCCCTCTCTTGGTCACGACTTAATACGCCGATCAGCTCGGATTCCGGGGTGAGGCCGATGGCAGGCGCCACTTTTTGATGAGGGTGCATCCCCGCCCCAATGATTGCCCAACCTAGTGCCAAAGAAAGTCTCCTTGATTTGTTTCTAAATGAACCCGGATTGTGTAAATCTGAACGGCCCCTATAATACCGCCAACGGGGAAGCGATTACAGGGGTGTAGTCACAGGAGATGATGAAATGGGATCAGTCTTGGAGAAAATCCAGTTAGTCAGAGAGGAATCAGCGCGGATCGGGGTTTACCTAAAAACACTGCGGCCCGAAGACTGGGCAACTCAAAGTGCTTGTGATGCCTGGCAGGTCCAGGATGTTGTCGCCCATGTGATTGGAGCGGTAGAACGCTTTGGCCCTAACATAGTCCGTGGCGCGGGTGGGGATGGTTCTGCACCGGAAGGTATGCCCGAAGCCGGGGTTGGAGATATGGCGGCACGCTTGAGGAACAACGCCCAAGTTGCCGTTGACTACAGGGAAAGTCTTGGCAGCGAGATTCTATCTGTCTACAACAACGAGACGGCCAGATTCGATCAGTTGCTAACTGGATTGGCCGACACGGACGCAAATAAGTCCTGCTACCACCCTGCCGGGACTATCTCGGTCGAGACCTACTTGAACCTGCGGCTTACCGAGTTAATAGTCCATGAATGGGATATCCGTTCCAAGTTGGAGCCCACCCCGGTGATGTCGGCCGCGAGTTTGCCGTCGATAATGGAGATGTTTCCAGTATTTGTGGTGGGCCGGTTGTTCGACCCTGGCACTAGCATGGTTTCTTCGGCCCGGCTCCGGTTTGAGCTGACTGGCTCCATAGCGGGCAGTCACGACGTAGTTTGCGGCGGTGGCCAAAAAGCCAAGATGGAGCCGGCCAGCGATAAACACCCTAACGCCATCTTCGGCTGTGACACCCAGACTTTTGTGTTGTTGGTCTATGGCCGCATAAAACTTTCCCATGCTATAGATGCCAAGCAGATCGTAGTTTCGGGCGACGCCAGTGTCACGGCCCATTTTGGTGGCTAGCTTGCTTCTATAGTCACAAGGCTGCCCGATGCCACACGCTTCAGCGGTTCGGTGTCACTGAATATCTTGCCAATGACCGTGACTTCGCTGGCGGGCCGAATCTCGTCGCCCTGACTCGCCGGGGTTCGACCGAAGAATAAGCAGAAGGCGCTGCCTGGCGGCCAATAGCCTAGGTCGCCTATTTCTACCGTCTCCTGTCCGTCTTCCAAGTCGGCTTCCACCTGGATTTGGAAATAGATCTCATCACCCCAGGTGCTGCCGCTGGAATGTATAGGCAGAGCGTCCCAGATAGCGCCGGCGGTCTCTGTGTTATTCAACTCAGCGTCCAAAACGACGTCGCCGACCCTGATCGTTATGCTTTTTGCCATATGATCATTAACCTAGCTTGGTGGCGAACCGCTCGGGCGCATAGCCCTGTATGGCCAGCGTAGTCTCACCGGTGGTCATCAGGTCGGCCACTGACTTGCCGATGCCTGGAGCCAGCAAGATGCCCTTCTTGCCTGCCCCGGTGGCCATATAAACGTTATCCCAGCCAGGCGCTTGGCCCAGGATAGGCAGCCAGTCCGGAGTTACGGGGCGCAGACAGGCGGTGTGTTTCGCTAACTTGGATTCAGCCAACCTGGGGAAAATCCGGCCTAACCTGCGTCGGATCTCCTTGGCCACATCTTCTGAAAGGCCCCGGTCGAATCCTTTCCAGTCTTCGGTGGTGCCGCACCAGTTCAGACCGTCCGGTTTGGGATAGATCGACGCGCCGCCGCCAGAGATGTCGTATTGGATACTGTCTCCCTCCAGTTCCAGCCGAAGAATCTCGCCCTTGAGAGGGTCAACGGGGATATAGATCCCTAACCAAGACTCGGCTTTGCGCGACCATGGTCCCATTGCCATAACTACTTGGCCGCAGGAAATCTCACCATCTTCTAGGATCACACGGTCGATCGTACCGCTGCTGCCCTCGATTCTGGTGACATTGCCTTCACGGATCGTTGACCCAGACGCTTTAGCAAAGGCGTCTGTCAGCTTTTTACTGTCGGCGGCGGTGTTGCCGTGGTCGTACATCCCTCCGAGGATGTCAGGGGTGATTCGAGGCTCAAGCTTGGCAACCTCGTCCGGTTCCAGCCACCGCGCGTCAAACCCATCTGCTGCGTTGAGGCGCTTGGCAGTCTCTTTCAGGCCGTCCACTTCCGATTCTTCCAAAGCCAACTCAATCTTAGAAACGGTCCGGTGCTGGTAGTCTATTCCGGTCTCGTATTTCAGACTTTCGTAAAGGCCTGCATGTAGTTCGTAGCATTCCCAGGCGAAAGAACCTAATGGGCCGGGAATGCCGATTCCGGTCAGCGGGTTGAGGCCGCCGGCGGCATTGCCCGAAGCCTGGTTACCGATTCCTTCCCGCTCTATGATNGTTGAACTTACCCCGGACTGGGCCAGATAGTAGGCGACGGCGCAGCCTGCTGCNCCGCCTCCGATGATTGCAACGTCTGTGGTTTCTGCCATGATTGCTCCGTCTGTGTGTTGGATGTTGGTCGTATTCTCCGGGCCAGGAAGAAGGAAGATTGTCTCCGATGCCTGAGGCATCTAAAATGNGATAAGAATCAGGAGGTTCCGATGCCCATCTATGAGTATTACTGCGCCGGTTGTAGCCTGGATTTTGAAGTTATGCGCTCCGTTTCTCAGTCCGACGAACCGGCCAACTGCGAGAAATGCGGCAAACCAGCCGAACGGCAACTATCCAATTTCGCTTTCAAGTCCAATACCTTCACATCCCCAAAGTTCAAAGCTTCTTTAGAGAAACCACTCCGCGCCAGGACTAACGAACCTTTGAAGGACTCCGACTAGATTTCGGACTTCTCGAATCACCTCTCGTCAGAGTTTTAGGTCGAAGCNCTGGCCTCGCCGCATATGATACACGGGCAGGCTGCTCGCAACACNTGGTAGGTGTAGATACCAGTGTAATGGGCGTCGCTCCAGAGGAACTGCACCCCGTATTTGCCCACAGGCAACTGGTCCAAAGCCTTCACATCTTGGGGTACGGTGTCTGGGTCCAAGGTCCGTTTCCCGCTCATCTCGTCCACGCAATTGGCGCAAGGGCACCGCAGGCGCAGATAACGGTGAGGGAAGGGACTACGGTGGGCGTCTTCCCACANGATCACTACGGCATCGTCTTCTAGATTTATGGCGTCCGGCTTAACAACTTGTTCCATCTGATTATCTCTACGGCGGCCAACCAAAGAAGTAGGGCCGCTGGTGTTATTTCTGCGGCGGAGCTTGCACCTCGGCCAATCGGGCCGGACGGGGCATCTCGTCAGGGTCGGTCGGTATCTCGATGATGCTTGGTTTGCCACAGTTCAAGGCTTCCTGGAGGGCGTTCCCGATGTCCTCTGGCCGGTCAACGTAGAACCCGGCGCCCCCGAATATCTCAGCGTATTTGTCGAATCGAGGGTTGATAACGTCGGCGCCCACGTANCGCTCATCGAAAGCGTAGCGCTGGTATGCCTTCTCCGAGCCCCAGATACCGTTGTTCATGATTACCGTGACTAGGGGTAGGTTGTATTGGACAGCAGTGGAGAACTCCTGGGCATTGAATAGGAACCCGCCGTCTCCGTTGAAATTGATTACTGGTCGGTCAGGGGCGGCGAACTTAGCGCCGATGGCGGCTGGGAAGCTGAATCCTAGGCCACCGAGGTCCAGGGAAGTTATCAGGCTTCGCGGCTCGTAGTAATTGAGGCGATCCTGTCCGTAGTTGGGAGCCAGACCGGCGTCCAGAGCCACGATAGCGTCCCTGGGCATAACNTTTCTCAGCTCGGCGTAAGCCCGCTGAGGCTTGATGGAGGAACCCGTCAGTTTCTCTTCGTCTCGCAGGCGTGTTGCTCTTCGTGAGTTCCAGTCTCGGATCTCGGAAACCCATCCTTGGTTGGGCCTAGGCTCTCGCTCTCGGACCTTTTCTAACAGCCCGTCCATCACCGCTTTAGCATCGCCTTCGATGCCTACCGTCACGGGGTAGTTGCGTCCGATTTCCTGAGGGTCTATCTCNATCTGGACGATCTTGGCGTCCTCGGGGATGAATCGGTTGTCGTAGAAAGTGGTGGACTGACTGAGCCGGGTGCCCACCGCTAAGATCGTGTCGGCCTGGCGAATGGCCTCTATGCCCTCTGCAGAGCCCAGACGTCCCAGGTGACCCAGATAGTTGGGGTGGTCATTGGGGACTGCGTCTGCACGGCCGTAAGAAGTGACTATAGCGGCCCCGGTGAGTTCAGCCATGCGGCAGACTTCATCGGCAGCTCCGCTCCACTGTACGCCACCGCCTGCNAGGATGATCGGACGTTGGGCGGAAGATAGCACCGCGGCAGCTTTGTCGATGAGCCCTTGGTCTCCCCTGGAACGTGTCTGTCCGGGCCGGTAGGAATCNGGCGTCATCAGGTCAAGTTCTATCTCGGCGCCGGGCAATAGGTCCCTCGGNATGTCGATCATCACCGGGCCCATCTTGCCGGAAGTAGCGACGCGGAAGGCGTGGCGCAATGCCTCGGGCAAGACCTCGATCTTGTTGATGGCGAAGGCGGCTTTGGTGATCGGTTTGAAGAGGGCAACTTGGTCGAATTCCTGGGTGGAGTCCCGGTTCTGGTGGCTGCGGGATGCCGAGGGAGCCAGCACTACCACCGGGGAGTGGGCCACGTAGGCTGAACCGATGCCGTAGGTCANGTTCAAGACNCCAGGNCCGTTTGTCACCAGGCACACGCTGGGAGCGCCTGAGATGCGGCTGTAGCCATCTGCCATGAGGGCTGCACCCTGTTCGTGCCGCACACCTATGAACCGTATGTCGTCCCGGTCATAGAGAGGGTCTAGAATATCCAGGAAAGATGAGCCCACTATGCCAAACATGTGGGACACTCCTTCCTGCCGCAGCATCTCGATAACAGCTGTTCCTGCATCCATCTTCTGGGCCAATGCGATTACCTCCAACTTGCGCCATGGTTATAAGTTGTTCGTTGTTTCACGCCTGAGCGTCGCCCGGCGCAACGGATGGAATTCTATCATAAGGCAGAACNAGNCCTAGCCAAATTGACTGGTTGCCACGCTGACTTTAGAATCGGTGGGCGANCTTAATTTCGAATAGTTCTTTCCCTGAAAGGGAGAAAGGTTAGGAAGGTATCAAGAATGTCTTACGAAACTATCATGGTGGAGACCGAAGAGGGAGTGGCGGTTATCACTTTGAATCGACCCGAGGTCTTGAACGCTATGAACCACGTTNTGAACACCGAACTTCACGACGCCATCGTGGCCGCCAACGCCGACGATAGTATTGGCTGCATAGTGATTACCGGCATCGGCGAAAAAGCTTTTTCAGCTGGCGGTGATATCCACGAGCAACGTGAAGACGCCCAGAATCGCACCGAAGAAGAACGGGACGCTCGCCAGTTGGAACACTCTCGNTGGATCTACGAACTGTCCGCTTCTCCTAAGCCAGTGATCGGCATGATGAATGGGCTGGCCTATGGCGGTGGTGCTGTCTTGGCGTCATGTTTAGATATCCGGGTCGGCTGCGAAAATACCAAATTCCGGTTTCTTGCGGTGGCCTATGGCCGTATCAACTGTACTTGGACTTTGCCCAATCAGGTTGGATGGCCCAAGGCCAAGGAGTTGCTGTTCACCGCNCGCGTNGTGGANGCTGAAGAAGCNTTNCAGATNGGNCTTCTGAACCACCTGGTTCCCACTGACCAGNTGCGNGCCAAGACNATGGAGATAGCGACACTCATCGCCAAGAACCACCAACCTTCGGTGATTGGCATCAAGAAAATATTGATTGATGATATGACCACCGACCTAGAAGGAATGTGGCAAAAAGAGAAGGACTTTACCACGGTTCAGAAAGGTTTCGGGGTTGAGGAAGCCTTCCCAGAGTTTCTTGCCAGAAAAGGCCGGTAGCAGGGGCTGCCGCAGGAACTGATCCAGTTCGAACGCAGGATTTCAGGGAGGATAGGTTGACCCTAACTCTAGAGCAGATGGCAGCAGCTCCAAAGGCGCTGTCAGGTATCCGGGTGGTGGATTTCACTTGGGTTAGGGCTGGCCCATGGGCGACCAGGTGGCTGGGGGCTCTTGGGGCCGAAGTCATAAAGGTGGAATGGCCCTTGTCGGAACGGGGAAGGACTACTGGAGGCACGGCCCCCGGTATAATTCCTGATCTTAATACCAGGACGAACTTCAACGACACAAACGCAAATAAAAAAGGGATCACGGTCAACCTGCGTTCGGAAAANGGTCTGGACCTGATCAAGCGCTTGATTGTGGAGTCCGACGTAGTTGTAGAGAATTTCAGCGCCAAGACCTTACAGAGCTGGGGTCTAGGCTACGAAGAGTTATCCAGACTCAAGCCAAACATCGTCTACGTTTCCCAGGCAGGATTCGGCCACACTGGCCGTCATCGAGACTATCTCACGATGGGCCCCATAGCTCAGGCGTTTTCAGGNATGACTTATCTCTCTGGACTGCCGGGCAAACCTCCGGCTGGATGGGGCTGGTCATACCTCGACGATACTGGCGGGATGTATATCGCGTTCTCCACTCTGACTGCCCTCTATCACCGGAACATGACCGGCCACGGTCAACACGTTGACCTCTCTCAGATGGTCATCGGAGCTACCTTGAACGGCTCCGCTCTGTTGGACGCAACGGTCAATAACCGCTCATCAATAAGACCTGGATACCCTCCGGGCAACCGGGCCCANTGGCCAGGGACCCCCGTGCTGAACAATTACCGAGGGCCAACTACTGTTCCTCATAACGCTTACCGGACAAAGGGCGGCGGGTATAACGACTGGTGTGCCATATCCTGCTTCTCCGAGGATGAATGGTATCGGTTGATCGGGGTTATGGGTTCTCCCGAATGGACGACCGATTCCAAGTTTTCGACCCTGGCGGGCCGTATAGACCATCAGGAAGAACTAGACCAACATATACAGGCGTGGGCCGAACCCATAGAGAAATACGAATTGATGAGTCTGTGCCAGGCTGCAGGCGTTCCAGCCATGCCGGTACAGAGCACGGAGGATCGGGTGGAGCATGACCCGCAATTACGCCACAGGGAATTGTATTCAGAACTAGACCACCCGGTAATCGGCCAGTACAAATTTCAAAACTCACCGTTCAAGCTATCCGAAACCCCCGCTGTCAACACCAGTCCCGCGCCGATGATCGGGCAGCACAACCAAGAAGTATTCGAAGGTTTGCTGGGTCTGAGCCATGACGAATTTGTTGCAGGTTATGAAGATGGCACTTTCTGGCCGGACTCCCTTGTTCGCTATCCTTATATGGATGAGATGATCAAGTCCGAACCTCTATCTTCAATTGGAGTACAGAGCTCCCGTCCAAATGCTGTTGTCGCCACCGAGGAAAGGTTTCAACTCGGCCCTTTGTCGGGCCTGCGAGTACTCGAACTGGCCGATGAAAANGGCCAGTGGTGCGGGAAATTAATGGCTGATATGGGGGCTGAAGTCATCAAGATAGAGCCGCCCGGCGGTGAAGGCTCACGCATTGTCGGGCCGTTTTTAGATGACGTTCCACACCGCGACCGCAGCCTTTCTTTTTGGCACTACAACACCTCGAAAAGGGGCGTAACCTTGAATCTGGCCGTCCAAGACGGCCGGGACATTTTTAGAAAACTGGCTGCTTCGGCCGATATAATTCTGGAAACCTTTGATGCTGGATATNTGACGTCGATCGGTTTGGGATATGAGGACCTCGTCGCATCGAATCCTGGATTGATCGTCTGTTCATTGACCAGGTTCGGCCAGACCGGCCCTTGGCGGGACTACCTGACTGGGGATCTGTTGCATTTGGCGGCTGGCGGGCAGATGGGCTGTTCCGGCTACGATAAGGAGGACGATGCTGAAAGCATCCCAATAGCGCCAGGAGGTGGCAATGCATGGCACATTGGCAGCCATTATGCCTACATGGCGATAATCGCAGCTTTGATCCACCGGACTAACTCCGGAAATGGCCAGTATATCGACGCATCTGTACACGATGCCTGTGCTCTCACCACTGAGATGCANGTTAATACCTACATCTACCAGGGAGACGTGGTCATGCGCCAGACCGGACGNCACGCCTCTGTATNGCCTACTGAGGTTAGCCAACTAAGGTGTAAGGACGGNGGTTATGTGAACGCTTCGGCGTCTCGGGTGACGTTCAGACAGTTCCCGGTGTTGGTGGAATGGATGGACAGCCACGGGCTGGCAGACGACTTGGGCGATGAGCGTTATAAAGACCAGGAGGTGTTCGATTCCAGCGGNGANCACATCAGCGAAGTTGTCGCCCATTTTGCCGCTAACATGACCAGNGATGAGATTGCCCACGGCGGTCAGGAGCGGGGGTTCAATTGGGGTGCTGTGAGGACACCTGATGAGNTGGTTGATGAAGGACATCTTAACGACCGAGGTTTNTGGGTCGACGTGGCTCACCCCGAATTGGGTAAGACATTCAAATACCCAGGCCCGGCTGGCATATACAATGGTTCGCCTTGGCGGATATCTAACCGTGCACCATTGATCGGCGAGCACAACGANGAGATATTCTGTGGTGAGTTGGCCTTGGANAAAACAGAACTGGCCTACCTCGCTGAAGCCCGAATAATATAACCTCTCCAATATAANTCTACCTNTNTCTTAACTTTCTCGTCCTTCCGCGGACGGAGAGGAAAGGTTAGGATAGAGGNACTAACTTTCACCNAATTCCGCAATATTCTCGACATAAAATCGAGGCGCCCTTGATCCCTTGGAAACTACTGGGCATAGCAAAAACATCTAGAAATGGATCGGAACTTCGGCTCTACCAGCGGGACATTGAGTTCTCGATTAAAGCTGACAACCAAGAGCTGATGAACAGCCAAGTCCACGGTTCGGAAGACGCCCTTGCCAAGCTTGCGTGCGAGCGG
>NZUD01000027.1 GCA_002697005.1 Chloroflexota bacterium
ATTCTTAGCGGACTCCGAATGTCCTGCTTTTTCCTCTCTTATCGCACTCTTTTCCCAGCGTGCTCCTAAATTACTCCACGCCTCTGCCCAGGGTTCCGGATCTATGCTTTTGAGTTTGGCTAATGCCTCTTCGCTCTCCTTATGGTCTGCCAGGGAGAATGGAGTTCTGTGCCCGATCCTCTTCCTAATATCCGCTTTGATCATCCTGCCAGGTTTAGTATCTATGATTGCATCCCCGGGGTGGATAAGCGGGAATTCAGGACTCAAAGCAGGTATCGACTTTAGCAGCGGTTCCGTTATGAACGTTACCTTCCGCCAACCAGTGGAGGAGGAGCACATCCGGGAGCGCATGGATGAACTGGGCCATACCGAAGCTTTGATTCAGCGCATTGGTGGTACCAACTTCTTCGTCAGGACTGAAGTTCTGAAAGAAGCGGTCGGTGATGGTATTTCCGAANGGGAGCTCATTGAGCGGGATCTAGAGAAGTTCTTNGGTATGGAACGGGAGCGGGTGGAGTTNGACACGGTCTCCCCTATTGTGGCCCAAGAAACGGTCAGGACAGCGTTCTATGCTTTGGCTGCGGCCTCAGTCTTCATCTTGTTCTTTGTTTGGTATGCGTTCAGACGAGTGCCAAAGGCGCACCGGTATGGCGTCTCCGCCATATTGGCACTGGTGCATGACCTGCTCGTGATTCTGGGTTTATTCTCCATTTTGGGTAGGGTGATAAACCTTGAAGTGAACTCCATGTTCATCGTGGGGTTGCTGATCGTGGCGGGTTACAGCGTGAACGATACGATTGTTGTGTTTGACCGGATCAGAGAGAACATATCTCGGAGTCCCGACCGGGATCTGGCGAATACCGTCAATCTCAGCCTCATGGAAAGTATGGGCCGGTCGCTGAACACCAGTATCACGACCTTAGTAGTCTTATTGGCGATGATGTTCATCGGCGGCCATAGCATCCGGGAGCTGCTTCTGGTCTTGGCGATTGGAGCGGTGGCCGGTACCTACAGTTCAATCTTCATCGCGAGCCAATACCTGGTCATGTGGGACCGAGGCGAGATTGGCCGGTTCTTCAGGCGGAGGTCTGCGGCCGTGGCTTCATCGCTACTGCACCTTATCGGTCGTTAGGTAGGAGCACGATTCTGCCGGTGGGCTTTCGTTCGGTGATTAGCCGGTAGCCTTCCCCNGCGTTCTCCAGGGGCAGTTCTAGGTCTACAACGGGCTGTATATTTCCATCTAAGACCATCGAGGCAGCCTGCTTAACGGCAGCCCTAGACACGCCAGACGTTCCCAATACAGTNGCGTCACGGAAGATTACGTCGACTAGGTTCAGGTTCACATTCTCTCCAACAATCTCGCCGAGAAGCACCAGTCTCCCGTATTGAGCCAGGCTTCTTAGGATTGATGGGTAGAGAGCCGATCCCACAGCGTCTATCACCACCTCTGCACCCTTATCTTCCGTTAGCGCCATCACAATCTCTGCGAAGTCTAATCCGCCGCCCACGAGTACCTCGGATGCTCCTAGTTCAAGCAGTGAGGCTTCCTTCTCGGGAGATGAAGATACGGCCATCACATGCGCTCCCAGAGCCGCAGCTACCTGCACTGCGTGAGAGCCAAGGCCTCCTCCCGCACCGGTGACCACCACGGTCTCTCCTGCTTTCACTTGGGCAGTTACTTGGACTGCCTGAAGAGCTACCCCTAGGGGGCAAGCCAGTAGCGCTGAGCTCACGGGGTCCAAGCCGTCGGGCAGCCGTATCAGGCTGTGTTCAGCCAAGGCTATATATTCGGCAAACCCGCCGTAGCGTCCGTGACCGATGCCTTGCCCAACTCGGCAGCGGTGCTCACGTCCGGCATTACACCGGTCACAACGCCCACAGGCTTCGGTGAGTATGCTGACCACACGGTCTCCGGTGTTCAGACTAGTTACTTCATTACCGGTTTCTTCTATGACTCCCGAAATCTCGTGGCCCAGAACCACGTCTGGCGCCACTCCGCGCCGGAGCACACCGGCCATGANTGACCGGTCATGGTGGCAGAACCCGCAGGCGGTGACCCGCACCAGTGCCTGAAAAGGTGACGGTTCGGGCGTTGGGATGTCCTTCACTTCAAGGACTGGAGGGTTGCCGGCTTGTTTCAGGAATAAGGCTCGCATATAGGTGGATTATAGTACGACTTGTATGTCTGGGAGCGTATACCGTTAACGTATAATCGGTTCAGCCGGTTCAGCCTCCAAACAAGGACGGTCAGTGGCTAAGCAGTTGGGGGGTTAAAGATGAAGATCGGAGCCCATGTTTCAACAGCAGGAGGAATCAGCAACGCTGTGGCCAGGGGCCAAGAGATAGGTTGCGAGGCCATCCAGATATTCGGATCATCGCCCCAGTCCTGGGCCTTTAAACCTGTGCCTGGAGAGCAGATCGAACTTTTTAGGCAGGGCANGGCAGATGCCGGGATGGGCCCGGTATTTTTACATGCCATCTATCTNATCAATCTCGGCACTCCCAGCAAAGAATCTCTGGAAAAGGGTATTGTCTCTCTGATCAACTACATGAATCTAGCGGCTGATATCGGCGCTGTAGGAGTGATTGTGCACCCTGGGAGCCACGGAGGCAAAGGCTTCGAGGAAGTGCTGCCTCAGGTGGTAGAGACTATCAAGATCGTGCTGGACGCCTCCCCTGATGAGCCCATTCTGGCAGTGGAGAACATGGCTGGTATGGGCCGGCACATCGGGGCCAAGTTCGGTGAACTAGGTGCCATTCTCAAAGCGGTAGACAGCCCTCGGTTGAAGATATGTCTGGATACGCAGCACTCCTTCGCCGCCGGCTACGATCTGACCAACCCTGAAGGGATCCGGGCCACGTTGGACGAGCTGGATGCCGGACCCGGATGTGCCAACGTTGCGGCCGTACACGCCAATGATTCCAGGCGGGCCTGCGGGTCCGGGATCGACCGTCACGACAATATCGGCGACGGCTTCATCGGTGAAGAGGGATTTGCTGCCATCATGGGAAACCCAGTCTTTTCAGATGTTCCCTTCTTTCTGGAGGTGCCGGGTTTCGAAGGCAAAGGCCCTGACCAGAAGAATATCGACATCTTAAAGAGGATCAGAAATCAGGTCGGATTAACAGATTGATGGAAGGTAATACTTTGAAGCAAGTAGGGATTTTCTGGTGATTACCATGACCAACCGGGAGTTCGTGCGGCTGGTGCGCCAGGCCTACGAGGACATGCCGGCACACGTTGTCCAGGCGTTGGACAATGTGGGCGTAGTGGTTGAAGAGTGGCCTGGGCTCGACGAACGAGACCTGAACAGCCGAGATGGCACCCTCTTCGGTCTCTACCAAGGCGTTCCGATGACAGAGCGGGAAGGCGGAGATCCGATGCTGCCGGACAAGATTGTCATCTACCGTCAACCCATCTTGCGCAGCTGCTCCACTCGCACCGAGGCCGAGTATGAGATTAAGACAACGCTGTGGCACGAGATTGGGCATTACCTCGGCATGAGCGAGGACGACCTGCACCGGCTGGGATACGGCTGATGGCCGATATGATTAGCCGAGGCGGTAGGGCAATAGGTACAGGGATGGGACTAGGGCTGGCCCCCATAGCTCCAGCCACGGTGGCTAGCTTGGCGGCGGTGGTGGTGTACGGGTTCTCGCCGTTAGATGAAGACTCGATAGGGTTCTTTCTGCTCTGTGCGCTTGGTTCCTTAACTGGCATTTGGGCCTGCCAGACTCTGATCACTGAGGCTGACCACGACCCGAAGCGGGCGGTCTGGGACGAAGTTGCCGGCATGTGGATCACCTGCCTATTGCTGCCTAAGACATTGCCCTGGCTCGCTGCCGCATTCCTGGTGTTTCGAGTGTTGGATATTCTGAAGCCGTGGCCTATACGGCGGCTCGAGGGCCTGCCAGGAGGTCTGGGAATCATGGCTGATGACGTGGTGGCTGGAGTGGTTGGAGCCGTTGGGTTGAACGCGGTTTACCAGACTTTCTTCTAGGCGTCCTTACTGGACCTGTTCCGTTGTCCGTCTACAACCCCTGTGTTACAATTCGACTAGCATCAACCCGCCCCGTTCCAGGTTCGCTCTAGGCGTCGGACTGGAGGACTGAGGAGGGGATTTTGCGGGTCACGCTGCCTCCCGCGGCGGACTCTTGGACGTAACCGGCCAGACCAGCCGGTAAAAGGAATGGGTAGTCTATGGTAGAGTCCTTGGATCTTCCCGAAGAGCCGACAGCAGAAGCGCCTCAGTCGGCCCCATCTACAGCAGTAGCCACTGCACCAGAACCCACCCCAGCCGATCCTGCGGCACCTCCGGTTCGAGAACACCTAACCATGAAAGCCCTTCTCGAGGCGGGTGTCCACTTCGGGCATCAGACCCGGCGTTGGAACCCCACGATGAAGAAATATATCTTCACCCAGAGAAATGGCATTCATATCATCGACCTTCAACAGACCCTAGGCATGATCAACAACGTTTACCAAGAGATGGTGGATCTTGTGGCGGAAGGTGGGAAAGTCCTCTTCGTTGGGACTAAGCGCCAGGCCCAAGAGGTCATTCAGAGTGAAGCAGAACGCTGTGGCATGTTATACGTCAACCAGCGATGGTTGGGCGGCACCATGACCAATTTCCAGACCATCCGCACCCGCATCAACTATATGCTGGACCTTCAGCAGAAGCGAGACCAGGGATATTTTCGGCTGCTTCCCAAGAAAGAAGGAGTCAAACTACGCGACACGTTGAACCGGCTCGAGAAGTATTTCACTGGCGTCCGAGATATGACTGAGGTGCCAAAGGCTATCTTTGTCATCGACATCGGCCGAGAAGATATTTGTATCGCGGAAGCCCAACGCATGGGAATCGATATCTTCGCGATTGTGGACTCTGACTGCGACCCCAACAAAGTTGACCATATCATCCCTGGCAATGACGACGCGGTCCGCTCCATTCGATTGATCACCAACCGCATGGCGACCGCCGTCCTTGAGGGCTTGGCCTTACGTGAAGCTAAAGAACAAGCCCGCATCGAAGACATGGCCGAAGTTGATGAGTCCCAGTTTATGACGGCTTATGTGTCGCCAGACGATGAGGAGGAAGAAGGCCTACCGGAGATGGAGGGCTTGGATACTGCCACCGTTGCCGAGATTGCCCCTGCGGCCGCCGCAGCCATTACACCCGTGGCTGAGCCCGAGATGGAAGAAGAACCGGTGCCGGAAGCTACGATAGAAGAACCTGCGGCAGAAGCCGTCGAGCCCGAGGCAGCAGCTGAGCCTGAATCTGAGGCAGCAGAAGCAAACGAGGAACCATCAGAAGGGTAGACGTTTGAAAGGCCCATTTTAAGTTCAGCCCCGGGCTGGCTAATAGGAGCGACAATTTGGCGGTCGATGTTACATTAGTCCGGACTCTGCGCGACCAGACAGGCGCAGGGATTATGGATTGCAAACAAGCACTTGAGGATTCTGGTGGCGATCTTGAAAAGGCGGCTCAAGCCCTTAGAGAGAAGGGTGTAGCCAGCGCGACAAAGCGAGTTGGCCGAGACACCAATGAAGGCGTCATCGAGACGTACCTACACACTGGTGGGCGGGTTGGAGCTATGGTTGAGCTTGGCTGCGAAACCGACTTCGTCGCCAGGACCGAAGAATTTCAAAAACTGGCCCACGACATCGCCATGCAAGTCGCGGCCATGGGCCCAATCTACGTAGACAAAGACGAGATTGAAGATGGGGATGACCGTCCTCCAGCCCAGATTAGCTTGATGCAGCAGCCTTTCATCAAGAATAGCTCTTCGTCCGTTGGAGAGATGGTTACAGAGTTGGCTGGAAAAGTAGGAGAGAACATACGAGTGGTCCGGTTCACTCGATTAGCAGTCGGCGAATAGTCAAAAGCAAGGTATGGCTGAATCTAGATACCGTCGTGTAATGCTCAAGATCAGTGGTGAGTCTCTCAAGGGGGACACTCCGTTTGGTATTGACCCCACAGCAGTAAATTACCTCTCAGAGCAGATTGGCGAAGCGGTTGAGTTGGGAGTGGAAGTTGCTGTGGTCATGGGAGGAGGAAATATCTGGAGAGGAGAGGCGGCTGAATCCAGGGGTATGGACCGGGCAACCGCCGACTACGCCGGTATGCTGGCTACCATCATCAATGCGCTGGCTCTTCAAGACGGTCTAGAACAGCAGGGTGTAGACGTCCGGACTCAGAGCGCCCTGCAGATGCAGGCCGTGGCTGAACCGTACATCCGTCGCCGGGCCATCCGTCACTTGGAAAAAGGGAGGGTGGTGCTTTTTGCGGCCGGCACAGGAAACCCGTATATGACCACCGACACTGCGTCCGCGTTGCGGGCCTTAGAAATCAATGCCGACGTCCTGCTAATGGCCAAGAATAACGTTGACGGGGTCTATGACTCCGATCCCAACGAGAATCCCGACGCCGTAAGATTTGGAACTCTGGACTATATGGATGCCCTGAGCAGGCGGTTGGACGTGATGGATTCCACTGCCCTGTCACTCTGTATGGATAACCAATTACCCATAGTGGTCTTCAATGTGTTTGAACCGGGGACGATGGCCAACATTCTTAATGGCCAGACCGTGGGTACTCTAATAAATGGGAGGGACTGAATATGCCTCCGANAGGTGACGACTCTACCCCTGAAGCTGTGCTATCCGAAGTATCTACCAAGATGGACCGTGCTGTGGAGGCCTTCAAGCGTGACCTGACCCAACTCAGAACGGGGCGGGCCACTCCGGCGCTAGTGGAGAACATCGAGGTCGATTATTACGGTTCGATGACGCCATTGAAGCAGATTGCTTCGATATCCGCTCCNGACGCCAGGGCCATCATGATCCAGCCTTATGACGTCAGTTCGATGCGGGAAATCGAAAAGAGCCTGATGACTTCAGATATGGGCTTCAATCCGTCCAACGATGGCGCAACCATCACGGTACCCATTCCCCAGTTGACCCAAGAACGCCGCAGGGAGATGGTCAAACTGCTCAAGGGCAAGATTGAAGAAGGCAAGATATCCGTGAGGAACGTGCGGCGTGACGGCCTGGAATCGCTGCGGAAACTGGAGAAAGATAAGTCAATCTCTCAAGACGATGGCCGCCGATCTCAAGACCAACTGCAAAAGACCACTGATGGTCACACGAAGCTGATTGATGAGACAGGGTCCGCCAAAGAGGCGGAGATACTTCAGGTCTAACACAGTGCAGGTTGAGTCTCGCGAGCCGCAGCCTCCCGTAGAGGAGGGAGCAAACGTACCGGTCCATGTTGCCTTCATCATGGATGGCAACGGGAGGTGGGCGCAGAAGCAAGGACTCCCGCGCATAGCCGGTCATGAGGTTGGTGTTCAGTGTATCCAAGGCGTATTAGAAACCCTTGGGCCACTGGGCGTTAAGTTTGTCACCCTCTATGCCTTCTCTACTGAGAACTGGGGACGCCCTCAAGATGAAGTTGACGGCATAATGGATGTGTTCTCCGAAGCAATCGCCAACCAGACTGAAGCGCTCCACGAGAAGAACGTCCGCATCGTGCACGTGGGGCGGACTGAGAACCTCCACCTGGATCTCAAGGATGCCGTAGCCGAAGCTCAGCGTCTGACCCGGGCAAATACGGGGATTACCTTGAATGTGGCCTTTGACTACGGCGGCCGGGCCGAAATACTGGAAGCTGTACGGCGCATCATCAAAGATGGCATAGACCCTGACACGATCGACGAAGAACTCTTCGGCAGCTATCTCTTTACGGCCCACAGTCCAGACCCGGATCTGATTATTCGCACCGGTGGCGAGCAGCGCATCAGCAATTTTTTGCTATGGCAGTCGGCCTACAGCGAGATGTACCTCACGCCCACCCTATGGCCTGATTTAGAGGCTGAAGAGCTTACAAAGGTTCTCCAGAACTTCGGTAGCCGCCGCCGCCGTTACGGAGCTCTTAACCCCGAAGACCAGAATCCAGAAACCCAACAGTCTCAAGATTAGGAATAGGTCTTGCTCCAACGGTCGCTGACGGCGTTGGTCGGGTTGCCTGTACTTATAGCCGCCGTATGGCTGGGAGCTCCTTGGCTGACCTTGCTGGTTTTAGCAGCAGGGGCAATAGCGATATGTGAACTCTACCGAATGACACCGACCGGGGTTGGCCCGTTGCCTGTTTTGTTGGGCGTGTCCTGGGTGGTCGCCTTGCTCTCAGGCGCACAAGCTGCCTCGGGACGGGATAATTTCCTGATAATATCCGGCGGGGTTATGGCGTCCGGTTCGTTCATAGCGTTATTGTGGTTTATCGCCTATTACCGGGTCGGGGATTCCGCTGGGCGTAGTAATTATCCCATCGGATTTGCGTATCTAATTTTCGGGCCTGCCTACGTCGGTTTTCTGCTGGCCACGTCTTTGATGTTGCGTGAAATTACCAGCGAAGATTCACCGGACCTGGGGCGCAGCTGGCTGTTGTTCGCGTTGTTGGTTACTTTCGCAGTGGACACTGGCGCTTACGGCGTGGGCCGTGCAATCGGAAAGCGCCCCATTGCACCCAGCATCAGCCCCAACAAAACATGGGAAGGATGTGTGGGCGGGCTCACATCCGCGGTGGGCGCCGCATTGGTGTTGGGACTCGTGTTCGACTTGGAAGCCCCGGTCTGGCAGCAAGCTGTGATTGGAGCGGTAGTGGGAGTAGTTGCGCAGTGGGGAGATTTGGTCGCATCGAAGCTTAAACGCATTGCCGATGTGAAGGACGCAGGTAGTATAATCCCCGGACATGGTGGGCTCTTGGACCGCTTGGACAGCATTCTGTTAGCCCTGCCTGCCGTCTATTATATGCTCGTTACGGTGTTTGCTCCTCGAACTCCATTTTAGCTTNGTGAGTTGTCTGGAAATGAAAAGAATCGTCGTACTNGGCTCTACAGGATCGATAGGTCGTCAAACCCTGGATATCGTTCGGTCGTTCCCGNAAGATTTTGAGGTTGTAGGNCTTGCTGGCGGTAACAATATCGAACTCCTCAAGGAACAGGTGGAAGAGTTCAAGCCCAAGCATGTTTGGTGTATAAATCCTCCAGTGGGCTCGTTCCAGGGCATGGAATNCACTCCAATGGAAGACATGGTGTGCCTGGATAACGTAGACCAGATTATGGTCGCGCTCATGGGCAGCGTGGGATTGGTNCCGACCCTAAACGCCCTCAAGGCTGGGAAGTCNATCGCCCTATCCAACAAAGAACCCATNGTAATGGCNGGCGGGTTGATAAANGAGTACGCCTGNCGCTACGGGGGTGAGGTGCTACCGGTGGACAGTGAGCCCAGCGCTATCTGGCAATGCCTGCGGGGCGAAGACAACGAGATTCTTAGACTTCTGATCACTGCTTCCGGTGGTCCGTTCCGCACTACACCCATCGAAGAGATGGAAGGAGTCACGCCCGAACGAGCCCTCAAACACCCAACTTGGAAGATGGGCAAGAAGATAACGATAGANTCTGCTACGCTTATGAATAAGGCTTTTGAAGTTATAGAGACTCATTGGCTGTTTGACGTGCCCTGGGAAAGGATCGAAGTGGTAGTCCACCCGCAAAGCACCATACATTCTATGGTCGAGTTCGAAGACGGTTCAGTGAAGGCCCAGATGGGACCTCCGGACATGCGCCTGCCTATCCAGTACGCACTGTTTTACCCGAAACGATTCGCAAACTCGATGATCCCTAGGTTGGATACTACTCTGTCTCACGCGTTGACATTCGATCCGTTGGATCCGGCGCGTTACCCCTGTTTCAACCTGGCTATTTCCGCCGGCAAACAGGGCGGCACGTTTCCAGCGGTATTAAGCGCGGCTGACGAAGTGGCGGTCCAGGCTTTCTTGGATTCCAAGATTGGGTTTACAGATATCCCTAAGGTCATAGACCGGGTGCTCAGTGAACATGAGTCACTGCCTGGTGATAAGGCTGAAGACTTTCTGGAAGCGGACCGTTGGGCCACTGGCCGTACGATGGAAATCACCAGCAGATAGAACTTCTCTATTTTCTGAAACGTAGCATCTACTGACATTAGTGCCGGCATATCTGATNATTAACTAAAAATGGAAACTGTCCTCATAGCCGTCGGATCTTTAGTGCCACTCCTCTTGATATTGGTGGTTATCCACGAGTTCGGCCACTATGCCACTGCCCGGGCAATGGGTGTCAAAGTACTGGAATTTGGCGTTGGATTCCCTCCGCGCGCCTTTGGCGTATATACCGGGAATACGCCTGTATTGATTAGTAGCGCTACCCGGTACGTCGGCTTGCTTGGCCCGGAAGACTTGGGACGAGGCAGACAAGTGAAGGTCAGCTCTATGGAGGATGACCAGGGAAATCTAGTCGCCAAAGTCATCGAGGTCAGTCGGAAGTTAGCTAAGGGAGAAGAGCCGGAAAAAGAGCGGCCAGGCGAAGAGGACCTTCTAAAGCACGAGGGCAAGATTCGCTCGGTAGGCGACGACTCTATGATNCTGGCCGATATGCTCTATTCGGTTAACTGGGCGCCTATCGGCGGGTTCGTGCGCCTGGCTGGTGAGGCTAACCCTAACGTGCCCCGTAGCCTGGCAGGCAAGGGCGCCGGAACTCGGCTTTTAGTATTGGTCGCTGGGCCATTGATGAATGCCATTCTTCCCCTGATCATCTTCACCGTTTTATTGATGATTCCTCAAGAAGTTTCAGTGGGGCGTCTGATAATCCAGGAAGTCGGCGATGAAACGGCGGCCTCAGAGGCACAGGTTCAGAAAGGTGACACCGTACTTAAGGCCAATGATCGGGACATAGAGAACCGGTTGGACTTCACCCGTGAGATTAACTTGAACGGTGGCTCAAGTATGGCCTTGCTCGTGGAGCGGGATGGTCGAGAAATGTTGCTTCATCTCAGGCCTCGGTTCGATACCACATCAGCGCGCTGGTTGGTGGGCGTGTTCCCACGACTGGACGATGTTGAGATGGTGAAACGGTCCGATCAGATCTGGGAGGCTATACCCAACAGTTTCGTAAACACTTGGGAAATGCTGGTTCTGATGAAACAATCTTTAGGGGGCGCTTTTGGTGAGGGTTCTTCCCCTGAGTTTTCAGGCCCAATTGGCATGGCCCAGGTTACAGGCGAGATCACCCGCGACGGCGGTTGGGTCGGATGGTTGGGCGTAGGGATATTGCTCAGTATCAACCTCGCAATCCTGAACATACTACCCATCCCCATGTTGGATGGAGGCCGGATATTCTTCGTGGTATTGGAGCTTGTGCGACGTGGTAAGAAGATACCAGCGCACCGGGAAGGCATGGTCCACCTGGCCGGATTCGCGTTGCTTATCGGCGGTATAGCCTTGGTGAGCGTGAACGATATCAGCCGGCTGATTGACGGGCGAAACTTCCTGGGGTGACAAATCTTAACTGGGCCTATCAGAGCTCTTTCANTCTGGCACCTTTTTCCCCATTCGTGTACCATTAGCCTGCTTTCGCCTTGGATGGCGAGGTATGCCTAAGTAGGCGTGACATTCCAGGGATACGACCTCTCTGATCTGATCACTCAGTTTGATTGTTGAGGAAGAGCCGAATGAGTAATCGCAGAGCAACTAAGCCGGTCTATGTGGGCGGCGTTAAGATNGGCGGTGGAGCAGAAGTTACTGTCCAATCCATGACCAAGACTGACACGCGGGACGTGAAGGCCACGGTCGAACAAATACACGANCTGGAAGAGGCTGGTTGTGAGCTGATCCGGTGTGCAGTGCCCGATGCCGACGCGGCCGAGGCCATGGCTGAGATCAAGAAACAGATCCACATCCCCCTCATTGCCGACATCCACTTCCATTACCAACTGGCTTTAAANTGCCTAGAAGGCGGAGTCGACTGTCTTCGGCTGAACCCTGGTAACCTGCGCAATGAAGACCAGGTGCGGGAAGTGGTGCGGGGCGCTAAAGAGCGCGACGTGCCCATCCGCATCGGGGTGAACTTCGGTAGTCTGCCCCCTGTAGGCGGCATCGGCCGTACCAGGGGATTCTCTCGGCATATGGACCTGGTCAATAGTCTACCCAAGGCCGGAGAAGCCCAGGAAGGTGAATACAGCGTAGTCGACCACATGGTGGCNACGGCGTTGTGGGAGATCAGCTTGCTGGAAGANCAAGATTTCGACCAGATNAANATTTCCATGAAGGCCTTNGATGTNCCGACCACGATAGANGCCTACACACGGTTGGCAAAGATGATGCCNTATCCGTTGCATCTGGGCATCACTGAAGCNGGTACCCCGATGGCNGGTTCCATACGCACGTCCGTGGGCCTGGGTGTGCTGCTCTANAGCGGTATCGGCGACACGATCAGAGTCTCNTTAAGCGGCCCATCCACTGAAGAAGTGGCTGCAGGCTTCGAGATATTGAAATCCTTAAACATGCGCAAGAAGGGTGCCGTGTTGGTAGCCTGTCCAAGCTGTGGTCGGGCTGACGTGGATGTGGTCAAACTGGCGAACGATGTGGACAGTCTTCTTAAAAAGGGCAAGAAAGAGATCACCGTGGCCGTCATGGGCTGTGAGGTTAACGGCCCAGGCGAGGCCAAGGACGCCGACGTGGGTATCGCTGCTGGAGCTGGTCGGGCTGTTATATTCCGCAAGGGCGAGAAGGTACGAGTGGTGCCTGAGGCCGAGATGTTGACCGCACTCATGGAAGAAGTGGAGAACACTTCAGTAGCTGCAGGAGACTAGGTCGGGTTCTTAGCCCTCAACATGGGCACTATCATTTTGGAGGAAAATGATCTCCGTTTGTTTATTCTGGCCGCTATAATGGTCCGACTCAGTACGCCTTGATTCTCTGCGAAGGAAGCCACGCCCCGATATGAGATTCTCCCGAATGCTTTCTAAAACGTTGCGGGATGACCCTCCTGACGCTGAAACTGCCAGTCACCGGCTGATGCTGCGTGCCGGGTTGATTCACCAGGTTGCTGCGGGTGTTTACTCATATCTGCCGCTAGCTTTGCGGTCGCTTCGCAANATCGAGAATATAATAAGGGAAGAGATGGANGCGGCCGGTGGGCAGGAATTGATGATGCCGGCCCTTCAGCCAGAAGAACTATGGCANCAGACCGGACGGCGNGAAGCCTTCGGTGACAACATGTTCTCCTTGGACGACCGGCGAGGTCGTCCCATGGTTTTGGCGCCTACCCACGAAGAAGTCATCACTAATGTCGTTAAGGCGAACGTCCAGAGCTACCGTGACCTGCCCCTGATTCTTTACCAGATACAGACTAAGTTTCGGGACGAACCTCGCCCAAGGGCCGGACTGGTCCGGGTGCGGGAATTCGACATGAAGGACGCCTACAGCTTCAACGCCAACGAAGCCAGTCTGGATGACAGTTACCAGGCCATGGCGTTGGCGTACCGCAACATCTTCAAGCGATGTGGCCTGCCGGTGTTGATGGCCGAGGCGGACAGCGGGGCCATCGGCGGTAAGGACTCCCATGAATTCCTGCTGCCTACCGAAACCGGTGAGGACACCGTCATTACCTGTCCTTCCTGTTCCTATACTGCCAACGCTGAGAAGGCCGAATCGACGATTCCAGAAGTGGAGAACGAGCCGGAGCAGGCACTGGAAGAGGTCAGCACCCCTGGCACGAAGACCATCGCCGCGCTGGCGGCATTCTTGAATGTCCCTGAGTCGCAAACCTTAAAAGCGGTCTTCTACATGTCGGATGGAGACCCGGTGTTCGTGACTATCCGGGGAGACCTAGATGTTAACGAAGTAAAGCTGAAGAACGTCCTGAATTCCCGTGACCTTCGTTTGGCGGAAGACCATGAGGTCAAGGCGGCTGGGCTTGTGGCGGGGTCTGCTTCGGCAGTCGGTATCAGTGGCATAAAACGGGTGGCCGACGTGTCGATTACTAACGGCAGTAACTTCGTAGTGGGCGCAAACAAACCGGATGTCCATTTCAAGGGCGCCAATTACCCTCGTGATTTTGAAGCCGACATCGTTACCGACATCTCCTTGGCTCAGCCAGGACAACTCTGCCCTCGATGCGGGCATACGTTGGATTCTACCAGAGGCATCGAGGTCGGGCATATCTTCAAACTGGGTAGCTTCTTCAGCGAGGCCCTAGGCGCGGACTTCCTGGACAGCGAAGGACAACAACACCCTATCATCATGGGCTGTTATGGAATCGGAGTTGGCAGACTGTTGGCAGCTGCGGTGGAGCAGAACAACGACGATGCAGGAATCGTGTTTCCGATTCCTGTCGCCCCTTATCAGGTACATCTTGTCGGTCTAAACGTCGCTGCGGAGGATGTGGCTGAGGCAGCAGACAAACTCTACGATGAATTGAGATTTGCCGGGGTTGAAGTCCTGTATGACGACAGGGAGGACGCGGCGGCGGGTGTCAAGTTCAACGACGCCGACCTGCTAGGGTTACCGGTGCGTTTGGTGGTTAGCCCGAGAAATCTCAAGGCAGGCGTTGTGGAAATCAAAGGCCGGATGGATTCAGAGGCTGGTAGCGTGGCTCTGGACGCCGTGGTTGGAGAGGTGCGTGGGCGGCTGGCTGCATCGATAGAGTAGGCCTCGTCTATCCGGAAGCTCCTGGCCCGGGCTCCATGCAAGAAGATAGGTATTTCATGTTCTCCAGCAAGGCCGGGGCAATGCGTCCTTTGTGAGAGCTTGATAGCAACAATAGTAACCGCAGTTGAGCCGCCAAATCAGCAGCCAGAGCTCTTTTTGCTTCGGCGACAGTATCCCCTTCTACCGGGACGCGTATCCCTGCTAATGGCATCTGAGTTCGCGATTCCGCAGCCCAGTACTTGTCCAGGCTGTCCAATATTACGACGGGGATCTCTTTGTTCAATACGAAGTTGGCATCGGCGGCGCTGTCGGACGGCCGAAGGTAATCTATAAGCACTCGAGTGGACTCAGAATGGCTGATGTGGAAGACGGCGGCGTTGGGTTGACTAGAAGAGATGTACCGCCAGCTCCAGTCTGCCGGCGTGGAGTAATCTGCACCGGGTTCTATCCTAACCGGCGTGGTGATGTCTTCGGCTAGGGGGACGTTCTCATCCTGCGTCATGCCCATGCTCTCCTTCTTCGCCACCTTCCAGTTCCCATGCTGTATAGACCTGCTCGGGCAGTGTAATGGGTCCTACTGCATCCTCGTACTCTTTCACGTGTTTGGTGGTGAGAAGGGCGATGGCTTTGAGCATCTGGGGGCTGACTTTGATGCGGGCCCTAAGGATTGGCTCCCGTTCTTCCATCTGCTCGCCGAAGAACAACACGGCGGAATACAGGCTGCTGAAGATGTGCATGGAGTCGCTGTAGAACGTGATAGGGTCGAGGGATCCCTCCGATGTAGCTTGGCCCTCTCCTGCTCCTTCACTCGGGCTCGCGCCAGGATTGACGTAGGAACCTTCATTGGGAACCTGGTCTTCCGGGGGAACGTAGGGTCGTTGGATTATGGGCATGACGCCTCCGGCGATGACGAATCCTGGGGCAATGGACCGCTTGATCGACTCGGTATTTTTTCAGGTGGACGCCCTGGGCGTTGCTTATTATACACGCCTGGCACGGCTGATTCTTGGGCCGTTCAAGCTCGCGCACCGGATCTTGGAACTGCGTATCATATTTTTCGATAATGCAACGGCCAATGAAGCCCAGGTAGTATTGTCAGAGATTGGCAATTTTGCGAAGGCAAAAGCCAAGTATTTCGGATTGGTCGAGCATTCGGCGCTAACCCCTTAGCATGGCAGCAGATTCCAGTGGTTGCGCTACTTAGCAGAGAACGGGAAACTGGAATCGGTCTTATTATGGATGAGTTTTCCAGGAAATCGAAGGACGATATTCCGACGACGAGTCCAATGGATAGCACCCCATACACCAAGTAGAGGTTGTTGAAGTTTGAGGTTGGCGGTGTGCCTGTGCAGTTGATGGCCTAACACAGCTCACCTGGGAACGATTTTCCCTTGGCGTATATGGACACCACTTTTGTAGGTGAAGCTTTTTCAGACGGACATTATATTGACCGGACGGCTGATGTTTTAAAACGATGATGTTACGTCAGAGATTCGTCGAAACCCCTAGTTTAATGATACCTTCATGACTGGCAGTCTTGACCCTTGAATATGTGGTTTCTATAATTGCTTGTTGCGTGCTTGAGTCATTCGCATTCCGGTGACAACCAGACCTCTTGAGGAAAACCTAACTTGACTGAACCCTTAGCTCAACCGCCTTCGGCCGAGACCATCGACGAGATTTCCCGTACCGCCGCAGCCGAGTTGGATTCTCTGGAAACCCTAGATGCTGTGGATCATTGGCGCGTAGCCTACCTGGGACGCCGCGGGACGTTGACATCTGTATTGCGCAGTTTATCGGCTTTGGCGGTCGAAGAACGCCGGGCTGTTGGGGCATTGGCTAATGAGGCCAAGAGCGCCCTTGAAGAACGACTGGAAGAGCGGCTTCGGCAGATAAATGAGGTTGCGTTGACACGCTCAGCCAGCCAGGACCGGTTGGACGTAACCCTTCCCGGCCGCCCCTCTTTGGGCGGACGACTACATCCTACCACCCAGATTGTCCGTGAGATTTGCGCCGCCTTTGTTGCCATGGGGTTCGGAGTCGTGGAAGGTCCTGAAGTTGAATGGGACCACTATAACTTTGAAATGCTTAACATCCCTAAAGGCCATCCAGCCAGAGACATGTGGAATACGCTTTGGGTGGATTATGAAGACCCACTCGGCGAAGCAGCAATGTTGCTGCGCACCCACACCTCTCCCATGCAGGCTCGAGTCATGGAGGGTCGTGAACCACCGATAAGAGTGGTTGTTCCTGGAAAGTGCTACCGGTATGAGGCTACCGATGCCACTCACGAATGGCATTTTTATCAAGTGGAAGGTCTGGCCGTGGGCGAAGGCATCACTTTCGCTGACCTCAAAGGTACATTGTACGAGTTCGCTCGTAGGATGTTCGGCGAAGACCGCCAGGTCCGCTTCCGCTGTGATTACTTCCCATTCGTGGAGCCTGGTGTCGATATGTCCATCGACTGCTTCGCTTGTGAGGGTGATGGTGAAGGCTGCCGCATCTGCCGAGATAGTGGCTGGATAGAGATTATGGGAGCTGGGATGATTCATCCCAAGGTCTTGGATGGCGTGGGTTACGACACTGAGAAGTACACCGGCTTTGCCTTTGGCATGGGGCCGGAACGGATTGCAATGTTGAAATATGGGATTGACGACATTCGCCATTTCTACAGCAACGATCTTCGGTTCTTACGTCAATTCTGATTAGAAGAGTTATTGGCAGGCTAATGCCTGCCGTTTACCGGTTCCGTTAGAAGAGAACTATAAATGAAAGTACCCATTAGTTGGCTTAAACAATATGTGGACGTTGATCTGCCAGCCCATGAGTTGGCTCACCGTCTGACCATGGCAGGCATTGAGGTCGGTGAGGTCGATGTCATTGGCGGTTGGACCGAGGTATTTGTCGGCCATGTGAAAGACGTGCGTCCCCACTTCAACGCTGACCGGTTGCGCCTTTGTGTGGTCACCATCGGTTCGGAGGAGATGGAGGTGGTCTGCGGCGCCCCCAACGTGGCCGCTGGCCAGAATATCTGTTTCGCCAAGGTCGGAGCTGACGTCTACAACACCCACACTGAGCGATACGAAACCCTGGAGGCCGCCAAGATTCGGGGTGTTGAGTCCCGAGGCATGATTTGCTCCGCCGCGGAGTTGGGCCTGGGGGATGACCACTCTGGCATCATTGTGCTGCCTGAAGACGCTCCTGTGGGAACTCTGCTAGATAATTATTTGGGTGATATTGTTCTGGATTTGGAACTCACTCCTAACCGATTGGATTGTCTATCGGTCTTGGGAGTAGCCCGAGAGGTAGCCGCTTTAACCGGAAAGACGGTGCGAGAGCCGGAGACTAATTACGAAGAATCTGGCGAGGAAATCTCTAAGCAAGTTGAGATCAGAGTGCTGGATCCGGATCTGTGCCGACGCTACACCGCCAGTCTACTTAAGGGTGTCAAGATTGGGCCCTCTCCTCAGTGGCTGCAAGACCGGTTGACCAGGGCTGGCCTAAGGCCGATCAACAACGTGGTTGACGTTACCAACTTCGTGATGTTGGAGTACAACCAGCCGTTGCATTCCTTCGACTACGACCTAATCAAAGACCACACGGTTATTGTACGACGTGCGCGCCCCGGTGAACTTCTAACTACACTAGACGACGAAGAACGCGAACTAACCACGGAGCACTTGGTCATCGCCGATGCCAACAACGCCATTGGTCTGGGCGGCGTGATGGGTGGGGCTAACAGCGAGATTAGCGACGACACGGTAAACGTGCTTCTGGAATCGGCCACGTTCTCCGGGCCCAATAACCGTGAGACTGCACAGTCACTGGGGTTGCGCACCGAGGCTACGCTCCGGTTCGAGAAAGGTCTCCGCCCAGAACTAGCACCTATCGCGCTTCGTCGAGCTACCGGGCTGATCCAGGAAGTCGCTGGTGGGACCGTGGCCCCTGGCATCGTGGATATCCTGTCGGATGAGGGTGCCGATCCTCCGGTCGTGCCGCTAACTAGTGCCAAGCTCAAACGCATGCTGGGCATGGAAGTTGATCTGAAGCAGGTACAAGGAGTCCTGGAATCGCTGGGGTTCACTTGGGAATCTGTAGGCGAAGCAGCGCTTGAGGTCACCGTGCCCTATTGGCGGAACGACGTAAACATCGAAGAAGACTTGGTTGAAGAAGTGGTGCGGATCATCGGGTATGATTCCGTGCCGACTACCATGATCTCCAGCCCTATTCCGTTCCAACAGCCGGTTCCGGTCATAGAGCTCCGCGACCAAATCAGGGATTTGCTGGTTGCGGCGGGCGCTCAAGAAGTGATCAACTATCCACTGGTGACCTTGCAGCAGTTGGAACAAGTGGAGCATTTGAATTCGGCTATGTTGCCCTTGCGGGTAGCCAACCCCATGAGTACCGACCGCGAGTACCTGCGGACCACGCTGAGGGCCAGTCTTTTGGCTAACCTGGCCGCGAACCAGGGCCAGAGCAGTGGGCCGTTCCATATATTCGAAACCGGTAGGGTATTTTGGCCGCGTGATGGCGACCTCCCAGAAGAACGTGAGTCTGTATCCGGTGTATTAGCTGGACTTCGCCATGAGACATCATGGTTGGAGGATGAGAACCTGCTGGATTTCTATGATGCCAAAGGCGTCGTGGAGATGGTGCTGGATCGCCTCGGTGTGTCAGCTACTTACGAGCCGGCAGATGATCCGGCATTTCATCCCGGGCGCTGCGCAGCAATTAAGGCTGCGGATACTGTGCTGGGCATGGTCGGCGAAGTACATCCTGTCGTCATGGAGCGGCTGAATTTGGAATCGCCACAGGTTGCTGCCTTCGAGCTATTTCTGGAGCCGATACTCTCTGCGTTACCCGGATCACATCGTCAATTCGAACCACTTCCCAGATACCCGTCTGCAACCAGGGACCTGGCGTTAGTTATGCCGTCTGACGTGGATGCAGGGCAGGTTATGCAGCTGATATTCCGTCACCGAGGAGTCGACCGTGCGGAGCTTTTCGATATTTACGTCGGTGAAACTATACCCGAAGGCACCAAGTCGTTGGCATTTCACGTATACTTTCAGGCGAGAGACAGGACGCTGACCAACGACGAAGTTAATCGCTCTCTGGATGGGCTTTTGCGGACGTTGGATCGGGAACTAAAGGTAACTTTGAGGACTTAACCTCTAAAACATATGACTACTCACGATCACGGTGGACATTACGAACCTACTCACTCTCACGGGCACGGGCACGTGGATGAAGACATGCTCAGCGTTGAACAGGCCTACGACCGTGTTATGGCCAGCTTCCAGAGCCTTGGACCTGAAGAGAAACTTCTGCTAGCTTGCATGGGACAAGTGTTGGCTGAGGACATTAAATCGCCACTGGCCCTCCCTCCCCTGGCCAACTCCGGCATGGATGGCTATGCACTACGTCATAGTGACATTGCGGGCGCGTCCCATGAGAACCCGAGGAATTTAGAGGTAATCGGCATAGTGGCAGCCGGTCATATGCCCGACAAGACGGTTGGTCCTGGAACTGCCATCCGTATCATGACCGGTGCTCCCGTTCCAGACGGCGCTGATACTGTTGTTCCCTTTGAGGAAACAGACGAAGTAGACCGGAAGCGTGAGGGCAAACCGCTGAACCAAGTAGCGATATTCGCTGATATGCCTACTGGTTGCAATGTGCGGCCTGCTGGTGAAGATATCAGTGCTGGTACGTTGGTGCTCGAGAAAGGAATTGTTGTTCGCGCAGCCGAGGTCGGTGTAATTGCCTCCCTGGGAATGGACAGGGTCAAAGTGATTCGTCGCCCGGTAGTAGCGGTGTTGGCGACTGGGGACGAACTTGAAACCGCCGGTATGCCACTGCCCGCCGGCAAGATATACGACTCCAACAGCTTCAGTGTTGCCGCATCGGTTGTTGACGCAGGTGGGATTCCCAAGATATTGGGCATCGCTCGAGATAACCTGGCAGACCTGACGGCCAAGCTGGCGGCGACGTCCGAAGCTGACCTTGTAGTAACATCGGCAGGCGTTTCCAAGGGCGACTATGATATCGTGAAAGACGTGCTGAACCAACAGGGCGAGATGAACTTTTGGTCTGTGCGTATGCGCCCAGCAAACCCCTTGGCGTTCGGGCATCTGAATGGGCCCGCCGGTAAGAGTATTCCCCTCATGGGCTTACCCGGCAACCCGGTAAGTGCCATGGTGGCCTTTGAGATGTTCGCCCGCCCGGCTATCCGAACCATGCTCGGCAAGGCCAAGATGCGCCGCCCTATGGTCGACGGCGTGTTAACTGCTCCCATTAGGAACGAGGACGGACGCCGAGTATATGCTAGGGTGGAAGTGGAATTTAAGGATGGGCGATACCAGGCTACACCCACTGGCCCCCAGGGATCCAATATCCTGACATCGATGTCCAAAGCCAATGGTTTGGCCATCTGCCCTGAAGATTTGACGGGCAAGGATGCAGGCGAACAAGTACAGATCATCATGCTGGATTGGAATGAAGAGGTGCAAATATGACTACCCAAGACCCCAATGCCCAAGAGCTAGTAGATGAACTAGCTGGAGATTCTATCGAAGAAGAACCGGTTCGAAAAAACCCTCTGTTCCTAATCAGTGTTGACCGCCTCGCAAAACTAGAGCGGTCTCCGGTCCATCTGGTGGCAGGCAGATTGGCAGCCGACAGCCCATCTAAGTCGAAGGCTATCGGAGAGTTGGGCGATGTAAAAAGCCTGATCCGCGAGATATCCCAGAGTTACAAGAACGACGCCAGCTTTATCCGGTCTGACATGCCGGTTCAGGAAATCGTGTTCCGGACGTTGTTGGCCCGGAACAATCGTCCCATGTCTCTAGCTGACCTGCATTATGAATTGACAGAGAAATGGGCCACGCCTATCAGGCCCATCGTTATCACCGAAGAGAGATTGCTCCGCATACTGGACAATGATACTTATTACGGATTNGCCAGAAAGTAACTTTCAACTAATAGCGTACCAACCACGGCAAAGAAAAACCGGAGTGTTGCTACACTCCGGTTTTTCTTTGTTCATTGCAGGGGGCGTTTAAGCAGCAACTAATTGCTCTTTAGCAATCTCCACCAATTTCCCGAAGCCTTCGGGGTCGTGGACTGCCATGTCNGCCATGACCTTGCGGTCTAGCTCCACGCCGGCTAGCTTCAGGCCATGCATGAACTGACTGTAGGTNGTCCCTGCTTCACGGCAGCCTGCGCCGATGCGAATAATCCACAAACGTCGGAATTCGCCTTTGCGCTCGCGGCGGTGCCGGTAGGAGTAGGCCCAAGCGTGCATAACTGCTTCGTGCGCCCATTTGTAACTGCGAGAAGAGGCTCCGCTGTAGCCTTTCGCAGCCTTCATTATCTTCTTGTGTCGGGCGTGTTTAGTAACGCCGCGTTTGACTCTAGACAAGGTATGATCTCCGGGCTGGGGTTATTTGATCGAGGCTAGAGCTTACCCATAGGGAAGCATCTTGTGGAGGCGTTTGTAGTCCGCGCCGTCCACTGCCAGTTTTTCTGAGTACTTCCTCGTNACCTTTGTAGGCTTCTTCCGTCTCAGGTGACTATTCATGCGCTTGCGACGCATCAATTTGCCGGTGCCGGTAACGTGTATGCGGGCCTTGGCCCCTTTGTGTGTCTTAAGTTTGGGCATCTGCCAGTACTTCTATTTGATCCTGTTTGTTNTTGTCTGGGCCGTCATCTGNGCCCTTTTCCTTTGTNGCGGCCAGGGCTGGNATCAGCACCATGGATAACGCCCTACCNTCCATNGCCGGCGGACGNTCCAACCGTACTTCGTCTTTCAGTTCGTCCGCCACCCGCTTGAGAACCGAAAGGCCCAGCTGCTGGTGAGCGGCTTCTCGGCCGCGGAAACGGACAGTAAGCTTAACTTTGGAGCCCTCGCCGATGAACTCGCGAATTTTGCGAGTTTTGGCGTCCAAGTCATGTGACCCGATATTAGGTCGGAAGCGCACCTCTTTTTGTTCGGTGCTTCTCTGGCCTTTCTTAGACTCGCGTTCTTTCTTCGACGTAAGATAAAGGAGCTTGCCNTAGTCCAGNANCCTGCAGACAGGGGGGTCGGAATTNGGAGCCACCTCAACCAGNTCCACTTCGGCGTCNCGCGCCANTTGAAGCGCNCGGGCGACTTCCATCACACCGAGCTGCGCCCCNTCGTCTCCGATTACTCTGACCTGGGGGCTGNTGATNCGCTCGTTGACCCGATACTGTCTAGCTATGCTCTGGTACCTCCGATAAAATCCTCGTCATTTGCGTGAAAAATAGGTCGATTCACTCTAGCATACCCCCTTTGGGACGTCAAACAAAAAACCGTTATACGGAGCCCTGCCAGAGTGGTGCTCCGGTATCTCTGGAGCAGAAAGTATGGCGATCTCCCGTGACCAGGCAGACGCCCGATCAGGTTGGGACGAGTGGTATTTTGACAAATACCTGGTTTAGTCTGCCGGCAGCGTCAAATAGAGCCTTGATGTACTAGATGTATTAGAGTTTGTTGCCGGGCCGGTTGGTGGTCTCGAACCGTGCCAACTCCTTGGTCAGTCTGACGAGATCTGGGTAAGCAAAATCAGCTTGGATGAACACGAAGCTCGGGTCGGCAGCACCGTCGGCTCGGTTGCTACTCGTCGGAAGGATCGTCGTCGATGCCCGAACCAAGATCGGACTCGAAATCGATGTTTGAGCCCAGACCTTGTAAAAACTCTTCAACCATTGGGGAAAGAGGTGTGGAGGAAGCGCCTTCCTCGTTTTTCTCGCGGTCGTAGCGCTCTTCCAGCCGCTCTAAGAGACCGGCGACCTCTGACGTGTCGGAGACGATATTCTGGAGCGAGGCGTATTGTTGGCGTCCTCTTTCTGGGTCAGCTAGGCGGCTGGGCAGTCCGTATAGTGTACAGAGAATCTCCATCAGGCGGGCGGTGCCTGTGAAGTCTTCTTCAACCTGAAAGTATTGGGGCAGATGGACGACGAATATGCGTGTCTCGATGCCAAGTTCTTCGAGAGTGTTGGAAATCAGATAAGTAATGGTGGTTGGCCCTTCGTAATCGCTGGGGCGAACACCAACTAGTTTGTATTCCTCTTCGTTGGAGGGGTTAACGGTTCCACCGGAGACTAATAACTGGCGTGTGTGGGGTACCATGTCGTACATCGCGCCAATCATAGAGTAGCGCTTAACTCCGAAATACTTAAGAATCTCAATTACGGATTCCGTGTAGTCCTCGCCATACAGGTGGGGTTCGAGGAGGTGAAGGGTTATGAGGTCTGGACCGTGTTCACGGACGCAGGCACTGATAGTGGTCGACGGGATGCTGTATTCCCGCACTCCCTGTTTCAAGACTGATTTGGGACGGTAACGTGTGAAGTCATAATAACGCCCGGGCCTGATTAGACGGCCGATTTCTTTGGACTCAAGATGACGTTCTAGCCGCCTCATGGACAACGTCCCGACGTTTCCCACGTCGATCCAGGGCCTAAGGACCACCAATACATGGGGGTCTTTAAGATTGGGCAGGGGCTCGGGGAATTCGAAATCACCAATGCGCATATGTGTAGTTTGACAGTGGAGTTTTAGATTTACAAGGGTAGGTAATTCGGCCAATAGGAGATTTGATTCACTCCCTCTCAGCCGTGGTGGCGTTCTACCAAAACTCGAACTTTGATATCATACTTTGGTGGATATTGAGGCTAAACGAAAGGCCTTTTGATGTTGATTCAGGCAACACCTCTCCATGTTTGACTTCCCGGCGCCTTAGTAAGGCCGTTCATAAGAGTACGAATGCCATCCATATATCCGGGGGTAATAGGCGTTATCTTGGCGGTGTTCTTGATCGCTGCCTGCAGCGATGATACAGTTTCGCCTATCGTAAAGCCTCCGGAAAGCGTTCGATCTGATGATTCTCAAGAACTGGAAGAATTGCCTCTATGGCGCTATGTGAACAGCGGCTGGGTATCCCCGTTGAACCAGCAATCAGCTAACGCTTTTTCTAGAGAGTTAAGGGCTGCCGTGATTACCAGCGCTGCAGAACTGGAGGAGTTCAACCGGACGGTAATCAGCAAGCGCACCCGAGGAACCGGAGTGACCCTGAACCGGGCTGAGTTCCCTGGATCAGTTGTACTGGTGGCCTACGTGTTGTGGCTGCCAGTGCAGGGAAACCCGTTGTCTGTGGTTGGTATGGAGATTGACGGGAGTCACGTTGTGGTGGACTTAGAGCTTGACGAAGAATCCCAGGGCCGCGAGTACCCCTATCTCTTTGCGCCGATGACTATGGTGACCGTAGACCGCACCGAATTCCCCGCTGAAGGGCCTACGTCCTTCGATTTCAGACTGGATGGTGAACTCCAGGTAACGGTCAAGGACGACCTTCAGTAGAGCAAAATCACTTCTCGCACCTCTCGTCCCGAGCTTGTCGGACGATGCGTGTAAGTTATGTTGACGCTAGGCTTGACTTACTAACGTTAGTGGTTCGACAAGCTCGATTCCATCAAGACCTTCGACCCGGACCGGAGCTCACCTTAAGCCTAAAGAGGCAAATGAAAGCGGTCAGATTCGTCTTTTACTCAGGAATTTCTGCAACCATGTCCTCGCCGAGTTCGACGTCCATGGTGGCTAGGACCTGGGCTACGAGCATGTAGTGACCGACCAGGACAGCGAG
>NZUD01000028.1 GCA_002697005.1 Chloroflexota bacterium
GTACAACCTTCATTCCACTACCAATATCTCCAACATCCCAACGACATGCGCCGCGTCAGAGAAGGCATCCGAATGGGAGCTAGGCTTCTGGAATCGGAGGCCTATAAAGATGTTCTTGATCACCGAATCAGCCCAACGGACGATGTTCTGGCCGACGATGATGCCCTTGACCTCTGGATACGTGAAACCGTCGGTACCGCCAGGCACGTATCCGGCACCTGCCGGATGGGGCCAGACTCAGACCCTACCGCTGTTGTGGACCAGTATTGTCGGATTAAAGGAATCGATTCCCTGTGGGTTGTCGACGCGTCGGTTATGCCCAGAGTGCCGAGGTCCGGTGGGGCACACGCGACGGTGCTCATGATCGCCGAGCGGGCTGTAGGTTGGATTGCGGAAAGCTGACTCAGCTTTATTCTTGATGGGACGTAGGAACTCAGGTTTTCGTTCGAGTCAGCAGGGTTGCTCTAGAATATTCAAGATGAATGACTTCTACCAATACAACTAGGAAGCAGCAGAATTCAAAGCCTTGAATATGGTTGATCTGGTAGTCTTTAAAGTACCCTTGGACGCTGTCCTTTTTGCTGGGCGGGTCGACAGCGGGTTGACTAGAGAGCCCGGGTATAGTGACCTCATGCGGTTTTTGTAAGAAGAACTTTCATCCATGTGTAGCCTATATTCCGGCTGAGTTTTTACGCAGATCAGACGCGATAAACGCCAGATTAAGTTATAGTGCCCTGACCTTTATGGGACATATTTTTATTAAAAGGTGCAGATGGAGGTAGCATGAAGTATGACGTGATTATCATCGGAGCCGGTTCGGCGGGCTGTACACTTGCGTACAGGCTCTCAGAAGACCCCAGCCGGTCGGTGCTGCTGCTGGAAGCAGGTCCCGATTACCCTGACTTCGATAATTTACCTGATGACCTCAAGAACGGTAACAATGTTTACTACTCGGCGTATGGCCCTCACAATTGGGGTTACACGGCGCGTGTGACGTCAGAGCAACCGGCCTTGCAGGTGCCTCGGGGCCGGGCGACCGGCGGTTCCAGTGCCGTAAACGGCCAGGTGTTCTACCGGGGAATACCTGAAGATTACGATTCCTGGGCCGCCATGGGCAATGACGAATGGTCTTTTACGGACGTGCTGCCCTATTTCAGAAAGATGGAAACTGACCGGGATTTTGGCGGAGACTTCCACGGCAGTGACGGCCCAATCCCGATAAAAAGGGATCCTCGAGATACGTGGGAACCCCACTCCGAAGCTTTCTACCAGGCTTGCGTTGATGCCGGATTTCGCGAGGATGAAGATGCCAACCACCCTGAGTCCGAAGGGGTAGGCCCGAGGCCCCGGAACCACATGGACGGCGTACGGATCAGTATGGCTATCGCATATCTGGACCCGGCCCGGCACCGGCTAAACCTTACTATCAGGCCCAACGCACCCTGCCGACGGATTGTCTTCGAGGGAACCAAAGCCGTGGGAGTTGAAGTTGATAGCGGCGACGAAGTGTTCGTTGTAGAAGGTGAGCAGGTAATCCTAAGCAGTGGTGCGATGAAATCGCCTCAAATTCTTATGCTTTCGGGTGTCGGTCCTGCGGACCATCTACAAGAGTTCGGCATTCCCGTGGTTAAAGATATGCCCGGTGTGGGGCAGAACCTTCGGGACCACCCTCTTGCCACTGCGGTATACAAGGCCAAAGGAGAAGCGCCCGACGTTAACGTGCCATTGATTCAGGTGTGCACTAGATATACATCTGAGGGCTCACACCTGAAGAGCGATATGATTATCAGCCCCACTCTGATGACCAGCGAGCACCGGCCGACCCAGATAGAGATAGATGACGATGCGAACTATCTTGGACTTGCCGCCGGAATCCAATTAGCGGTCGGTTCAGGTGAACTCAAGCTGGCGTCCTCTGATCCTAATGATCCGCCATACCTAAACTATAACTACCTGCAAGAAGAGTTCGACCGTGACCGCTTGAGGAAAGGGATACGGAAAGTGGTAGAACTTGAAACACATCCGGCGATTCAGGATCTCATCGAGGAGCGGATAACGCCAACCGATGAAGAGTTAGCTTCAGATGATGCGCTTGATGCCTGGCTACTTAAATACACTGGAACATCTCACCACATCTCCTGCACCTGCAAGATGGGACCGGCCAGCGACCCGATGGCGGTAGTTGATCAGCGGGGGAATATCCACGGACTGCAGAATATCCGTGTGGCTGATGCCTCCATAATGCCTGACTGCATACGGGCCAACACAAACGCTACAACCATCATGATTGCTGAGAAGGTAGCCGACTACGTAATAGACGAACAGTGAGCGTAGTCAGTTGTAGACCAGAGTTTTATTCCATCGTAGACTCGGCCGATATGTAACTGAGAATTCAGGATGGCTAGCAGCTACACACCGCGACCCTATTTGGGCGGATTAATAACTTGCGCTTACGAACCTCTTGGGCTTATAGAAGCTCCAGCAGTGCCTCCACGACCGCATCAGGGCGTTGAGTGGAAAGGTCATGACCGGCACCTGAAACGATCCGCCGGGCGACTAGATTAGTGAAATTACGCTGGTCTTCTGACGGGTCTTCCGAGGGCGCGCCCAATCCGCTGTCCTCGGCCCTGAGGACGATTGTTGGCACTGTTATNTGAGGGCTNGTTGCCAAAACCTTCTCNANCTCGAGGAATCGCTCTTCGCCTGGGGCGTTCTTGTGGCGGTGCCGGTAGGAATGAANGACGATGTCTACGAANTCGGGATTGTCGAAAGAAGGGGCTGATCTGTTGAAGGCTTCGTCGGTGTAATTCCAAGTCGGAGCCCAGGTTTCCCAGAGATGGCGAACGATGTCTCTNCGGTTGTTTTGTAGGCCGACACGCCCTTGATTGGTGTTGAAGTACCATTGGTACCACATCCGGGCCTCTCTGAAGGCTGGCGCTGGCTGCTCGTCGTCAATGGTGTTCTGTACTGAGTACCCACCCATGGCTACAAAGCCTTTGACCATACCGGGGCGCAAAATAGACGTTATACAGGCCGCACGGACACCCCAGTCGAAGCCTGCTAAGCCCATCTGACTGATTCCTAAAGCCTCCGCGAAGTCGATGACATCCTGTCCGATGGCCGCTTGTTCTGCCATCCGGGGGGTGGCCGGGTCCAGAAAACTGGTCGGGCCGTATCCCCTAAGATAAGGTACTAATACGCGGTAACCAGCCTCCGCTAGCGGGGGAACCACTTCGTCGAAAGAGCGCACGTCATACGGGAACCCATGCAAGAGAATGACCGGGAACGCGGTCGAATCACCGTAGTCTCCGTATCCGATGTTGAGAATTGGTGTTTGGACGTGTTGGACGTTCGTTAGGTCTATCATCTCAGTCCTCTAAAGAAATCTCTGATGTCTTCAACCAGCTTCACTGGTTCTTCCAACGCAGCGAAATGGCCCCCGGCTGGCATGTCGGTCCAGTGTTGNACGTTGTAACCACGCTCTGACCACTCTCTCAAGGGCACCGTGTTCTCACTGGGGAAAGCCGCGACGGCTACCGGTACCTGAATCTTCTCGTCTTTGCCTAAGTTCCATGCCTTGCTGAATGCCTCGTAGTACAGTCTGATGGAAGAGTTGATTGACTGGGTAACCCAGTAGATGGTCACCGTGGTCAAGAGTTCGTCTTTAGTGAACCTTGACTCCACATCGCCTCCACAGTCGCTCCACCTGCGGTATTTCTCGACGATCCAAGCCGCCAGCCCGGCNGGAGAGTCGTTCAGTCCATAGGAAAGGGTTTGGGGTTTTGTGCTCTGGATGTGGGAGTACCCACCTTCGTTTGCTAGCCATTCCTCCCGCTGTTGCAGCATACCCTTCTCTGCTTCAGACAATTCTCTGCTGCCTTGACCCAGGTATGGTGTGGGGCTGGTTGTAGACGTTGTGTGTATCCCGACAACCTTGTCATTGTGGGACANACCCAGCTTGGCGGTTACCCTGGCGCCCCAATCGCCTCCTTGGGCAGCGAACCTCTGGTATCCCAGGTTCTCAGACATGAGCTTGGCCCACATATCGCCGATNGTAAAGATATCCAGTCCACGGTCGGCGCCAGCGTCTGAGAACCCGTAACCTGGCATGGATGGAGCAACCACATCAAAGGCGTCGACTGGGTCTCCGCCATGACTTGCTGGGTCACTGAGCATGGGGATAACCTTGTGCATCTCGAAAAACGTNCCGGGCCAGCCGTGGGTGATCACAAGGGGCATGGGGTCTGGACCCTTGCCTTTCTCGTGGATGAAATGGACTCCCAATCCATCGACATCCGTCTTGAAATGAGAGAACGAATTTATCAGTTTTTCTTGGGCGCGCCAATCGAACTNGGACTGCCAGTAATCTACTAATTCCTTGATGTAATCGAGATTACTNCCATAGTCCCAGCCTGAACCAGGAATCTCATCCGGCCATCTGGTGCGGGCCAGCCGCTCTTTCAGGTCTTGTAAAACNTTGTCCGGCACTTCGACTTTGAACGGTGTAATGGCCATCTTGCATTTCTCTCCGATTGGATTTGCTGCGACCGCAGGATTTTACACGCATGTGACCTCTGCACACCACTGCACGCGTGCATTACTATGNCAGTCGCCGCTGTNGTGTGTACGGGCTTTCCATATTCNCTCGGCTCGTATAAATTGCGGGTGGGTTAATTTAACGCAGCCCATCATCTTTGGGTTACGGAAACCCTTTTCCCGGTACTGGAGTAGTAGGAACTCAAGATGAACCAAGGTGAACTGGCTTCACTCCTGGCAAAGGTTAAGAATGATGGGTCCGAGACGTTGGACCTATCGCGAGAAGAACTTGAATATCTGCCGCCTGGGATAGGTGATCTCTTTAACCTCGTTGAGCTTGATCTGACCGGGAACCGACTTGCTGAGTTGCCTTCCGAGATCGGNAATCTGACTAACCTGACTAGGTTGAACGCGCGCAACAATCAGCTAACCAAGCTGCCCTCTGAACTAGGCGGGCTAGTTAACTTGAAGGGATTATTTCTCCAAGAGAATCAACTCACCGAACTTCCCTTGGAGGTTGGCCAGTTGGCGAACCTGGTAAGGCTGAATTGCAGCAACAATAAATTGATAGGTTTGCCACCTGAGATCGGTCATCTCACCAGTTTGGCTTGGCTCTATTTGGCTGATAATGCCATAACCGAATTGCCGTCAGAGTTTGGTGGTCTGTCGGCTCTGACCGATTGCTATCTGCAGGGCAACAAGCTGGGCTCATTGCCTTCAGAGATCGGCAACCTGACAAATCTGACCGAGTTGCAGCTGGATCGAAATGAGCTCANAGAGCTTCCCTCGGGAATTGGCGGGCTGACCAACTTGAACGTGATTTATCTCAGAGAGAATAACCTGGNAGATCTGCCTAGCCAGATTGCTGGTTTGACCAACCTTACTTGGCTTTACCTCGGCGGGAATAATCTCGCCGAACTGCCTCGAGAGATCGGGTCTATGAAGANGCTGCAGGGCTTGTACATCGAGAACAACCAGCTTGGCAAATTGCCGCAGGAGATTGGGAACCTGACCAATTTGATNTGGTTGTATCTNGAGGGCAACANGTTAACAGGGNTGCCGTTCAGTATCGAAAANCTGACACANTTGATNCAGTTGAACCTTCGCAANAACGAGTTGACAGACCTNTCGTTGGAGATGTGCAGTTTGTCCGCCTTGGTGTTCCTGGANCTGGCCTTCAACAAGATATCTTCACTGCCGCCGGAGATNGGCAATCTAACCGCCCTAAATGAACTGCACTTGAATGATAATCAGCTAAGGGAATTGCCTCTGGAAATTGGCGACTTAGATGAAATGATAGACCTTTTCTTGTCGAACAATCGATTGATCAAAGTCCCTGAAACTCTAGGCAAAATGAATAATCTTGAGCGGTTGTACCTGTCAGATAACCTGCTCACGGAACTTCCGGGAGAGTTGGATGGCCTGGTCAGTCAGGACATCGTATTGCTTGATGGAAATCCTCTTAACGAATAATAGCCAAGGAAGACAGCCATTGGTAGATTTGAATCTCCGCTTGAGACTGGCAGGTATCGATCAGGCCTAAGCACGCCCACGGTTAAACGCCGCGGGCCGTCTTTATGCCTATGGGAATGTGGACAGGGTGTCAGAGGGTAGATATAATAAGCACGCCTCGACGCAGTTACTAAATCCGGCGTTTGGATTGGTTCTAACGCCTTTAATTAGAATAGGGGCAGGCCCCGACTATCGGGGAAGTGTCGGAACTGGTAGACGAGCATGATTTAGGATCATGTGCTGAAAGGCGTCCGGGTTCGAGTCCCGGCTTCCCCACCATAAAGACCGGAACTCGCCGTATGCCGACTAAGTTATTTCGAGCGCTTGTTTGAATCGGAATATGATGCCTGAAATGGCATATGTAATTGGGTTGGCCGCATATCAAAAGAGTACGAGCACCTGAGGAGACCGAGTGGCTACACTTCTTGAAGTCAAAGACTTAAAAACTCATTTTTTTCACTTCAGATGGGGTTGTTAAAGCCGTGGACGGCGTCTCGTACGACCTTGAAGAAGGGGAGACCCTCGGTTTGGTGGGCGAAAGTGGTTGTGGAAAGAGCGTCAGCGCACTTTCTGTAATGCGCCTTATACCCGACCCGCCGGGAAGAATAGTCGATGGAGAGATCCTGTTGGATGGGGAGGACATCCTCAAAGTCCAAATGGATGACATGCGAGAGATTCGCGGCGCCAAGATTGCGATGGTCTTCCAAGAGCCCATGACGTCACTGAACCCTGTCTTGACCGTTGAAAGGCAGCTAACAGAGACTCTTCAGCTGCACATGGGGATGAGCAAACTCGAATCACAGCGCGAGAGTGTCAACCTTCTCACTCGCGTGGGTATTCCAGACCCAGAAGAACGGATTAAACAGTATCCCCATCAATTTAGTGGTGGTATGCGTCAGCGTGTGATGATTGCAATGGCCCTTAGCTGTAACCCGAGATTGATTATTGCTGACGAGCCAACCACCGCCCTGGATGTGACGATTCAGGCCCAGATTCTCGACCTGATGAAATCGTTGACCACGGAATTTGGCGTTGCCCTTATCATCATAACCCACAACTTGGGCGTGGTCGCTCGCTACGCTGATCGGGTTAACATCATGTATGCCGGAAAGGTTATTGAACGGGGGAACGCTCGTGAGATTTACTCAAATCCACGCCATCCCTACACTGTTGGCCTGCTTCGCTCTGTGCCGCGCTTGGACCTTCCCCGCCGGGCTAAACTAGATCCCATCGAAGGACAGCCACCCGACCTGATCAACCTTCCTCCGGGCTGCTCATTCCGCGACCGGTGCCGCTGGGCGATTGACAAATGCGCTACCGACTCTCCGGAACTGATGGAATCAAGCGAAGGGCATCTTTCCGCATGTTGGCGGTCCGAAGACTTAGGCCCTACGGCTATTGATTTCCTTGAATCTGCGCCGGAAGCGGAATAACTATTGGAGTAACACTTCCTGCAGGAAATAGGACTAACTATGACTACCATGCCTGAAGCCGCGGCCTCGAGTGCCGCACCACAGAACGACGATGTGCTCCTTGATGTAAAGAACCTCAAGATGCACTTCCCGGTGGGCTCCGGATTCTTGTCCCGGAAACCGATGGGATATGTAAAGGCAGTTGACGACGTCAGCTTCACCGTAAAACGTGGCGAGACGCTGGGCCTGGTGGGAGAAAGCGGTTGCGGAAAGACCACTACAGGCCGGTGCATACTGCAGCTTTACAAACCCACTGACGGCCAGGTCATATTCGATGGTAAAGATTTGACCGCACTAAATACCAAGGGTATGCGCGCTATGCGCCGAGAGATGCAGGTCATCTTCCAGGATCCATACAGCTCACTAAACCCGCGCATGACCGCCGGAAACATCATCGGCGAACCCTTGATTGTCCATGGCCTGGTCAGCGGTAAAGCTGAATACCGGGAAAAAGTTGCCGAACTGCTCACGAATGTGGGACTGAACCCCTACATGGCAGACCGTTTCCCCCATGAGTTCAGCGGAGGACAACGCCAGCGTATCGGAGTTGCTCGGGCATTGTCAGTGAGCCCGAAGTTCATCGTGGCAGACGAGCCGGTCTCCGCTCTCGACGTGTCCATTCAGGCACAGATAATCAATCTGTTGGAAGACCTGCAAGAGCAGTTCAACCTGACTTATCTATTCATCGCCCACGATCTGTCAGTGGTCCGCCACATCAGCGACCGCGTTGGCGTTATGTACCTGGGTCACATGGTTGAACTTGCCGAGCGGAACGAGATTTACAGGAACCCTGTCCACCCGTATACCAAAGCCCTGCTGTCGGCGGTGCCTATACCGGACCCGGTACTGGATGCCCAGCGTGAACGAGTGCTGCTTACAGGTGAAGTACCAAGTCCTCTCAATCCCCCTAGTGGCTGCGTGTTCCACCCCCGATGCCCCGAGGCGAACGCTACCTGCTCCCAGGTGCTGCCAGACTTGAGGGAAGTGCAGCCGGAACACCACTCAGCCTGTCTACTGTCCATCGGATACGGAACTCCCTAATATCCAGCCCAAGATAATTACGGGCTTGAAAGAGGCTGTCTCGGGACAGCCTCTTTATATTTGCTCTTGGCGTTGTGCGCAGTTTCCGAACTCAATCTTCGTTGTAGCTGAAAATGCACCGTGATAACATTGGAACAATATGGAAACGAGCCTGATCAGAAACTTTTGCATCATCGCCCACATCGACCACGGGAAATCCACCCTGGCAGATCGGTTTTTAGAGATTACGGGCACGGTACGAGCAGGCGATATGCAAGAACAGTTCTTGGACAGTATGGAACTTGAACGAGAACGTGGCATCACCATAAAAGGGAAAGCTGTGACTATGTCACACACTACCGATGATGGTCAGACGTATCAGTTCAATCTCATCGACACCCCGGGCCACGTTGACTTCAGCTACGAGGTTTCGCGGGCACTGGCCGCCTGCGAAGGTGCTCTGTTGGTGGTTGACGCTAGCCAGGGGATCGAAGCCCAGACCATCGCGAACACGCTGNTGGCCATGGAATATGACCTCGAGNTGATTCCAGTCCTGAACAAAGTTGANCTGCCTCAGGCAGAGCCAGGTCGGGTGTCTGAAGAGATTCAGCAAGCCTTTGGCTTTCGTGAAGANGAGATTCTGCACGTTTCAGCNAAGGAAGGAACCGGTGCCAAAGANATTTTGGACGCCGTTGTNGAGCGNATTCCGCCCCCATCGGGNGACGTAGNATCTTCANCTCGNGGCCTGGTCTTCGANTCTGAATACAACTCCTACAAAGGCATCATNGCCCANGTACGGGTCAAAGACGGGGCTATCNCCAAGCAGGANAAAATTAAGGTCATGTCATCCGGGAAAGTGGCTGAGATCGTGGAAGTGGGTGTCTTCTCTCCTGGCCCTACTCCGACAGAATCCTTGGGAACAGGCCAGGTAGGTTATGTGGCCACCGGTTTCAAAGAGGTGCGCGACTGTACTGTGGGAGACACCTTAACGGTGGACCGGTCAGCGGCCGAAGAACCGCTTCCTGGTTACTCTCCGCTGAAGTCTATGGTCTTCGCTGGTCTCTACCCCGCCGATGGTGAAGAATATACTAATCTTCGCACCGCTCTGGAGAAATTGCAGCTCAACGACGCATCGTTGGAGATTGAACCTGAAAGTAGTACGGCCCTTGGCTTTGGGTTCCGCTGCGGGTTTTTGGGACTGATGCACCTGGAGATCATCCAAGAACGCTTGGAGCGGGAATATGATCTAGACCTGATTGTTACAGCGCCAAGTGTGGCCTATGAGATCGTGCTGACCAACGGGGAAACTATAACCATAGATAGCCCGGCGAAATTGCCATCCCCTACCGAGTTTTCCGAGATCAAAGAACCGATGTTGGACCTTACCATCGTGGCACCCAACCGTCACGTTGGTGTTCTGATGGAACTGATGCATTCACGGCGTTCAGAATTCAAACGCATGGAGTACATGCAAGGGGGCGGGACCNGGCGCGACGGCAAAGAGGAACCTGGTGACAAGTCCCGCGTGGTCATGGAGTACACCATACCTTTGGTGGAATTGCTAGCTGACTTCTATAACCAGTTAAAATCAAAGACCCAAGGTTATGCGTCCCTCGACTACAGCGTGTCCGGTTACCGCGCAGCACCACTGGTCAAAGTGGAGATATTGGTGAACCACCATTCGGTGGAAGCCCTGTCAATGATTTTGCACCGGGACGCCGCTGTGATTCAAGGCCGTAAGATTGTGGACAAACTGCGCACGACCATCCCTCGGCAGATGTTTGAAGTGCCCATACAGGCGTCAATCGGAAGCCGCATCATTGCNCGGGAAACGGTGCGTGCCATGCGCAAAGACGTCNTGGCCAAGTGCTACGGAGGCGACATCACACGGAAACGTAAGTTGTTGGAGAAGCAGAAAGAGGGTAAGAAACGCCGAAAGATGGTGGGATCTGTTGAGATTCCGCAAGAGGCCTTCTTGAGCATCCTGGAAGTCGGCGGCGGTTGATAGCCGGTCTTATTAGATTGCAAGAGCTTCTCTAATCGCCCTTAACTGGGCAAGATGGTCTTGGATGTGGCCATTTAACGTTCGTTCTAGAATGGCGTTCAGCGTCCTCTCCTCATCTATTTCGCGAGTCCTCTGATGCATCATGACCTTCTTCTCTTCCAAGTCGGCATCTGTTAGGCCTGAGATAGAATTTACCAGGCAGGCAAAAAAGGCCACGATATCGGCATTGACCTGCCCGATGTCATAAACGGCGCGCTCCGGAGTTATATTGGTCAAGTCGCTCCAGATCTCATACTCNTGGATTTCTCCCGCGATTATCCNACTGACCAAATTCTGNGCTCCGCCTGGAGGCGTGTCTAGCATATGGTAAACCAGCTCACGCACCGACCATTCTGAATCGTCTTGCTTCCAGTCTAGACAGTAATCCATACCCTCTAGGATGGCGAGGAATTCGTTCTTGATGCTTTGTGCCGAGTCCAGATGTGCTTGTTTGCCGTTGGCCAATGGGCTGCCTCCTAATTACACTGATGGGCCCGTTTTATCGTGAAATTCCTTAAGGAGTGTCATNGCCTCCTGAGAGGTGTCTGTCCGATCTAGAGCAAATGCTAACGACGCTCGCAAAAGACCCATAGGGGCGCCAACGTCGTAGCGTACNCCATTGAACTCATACGCGAACAGCTCGTGATCTTCTAGCAAGGCTACCAAGGCGTCAGTAAGTTGTATCTCGCCTCGTGCGTCNGNTTTGGTTTCTTCCAGAATCTGGAATATATCCGGAGGCAAGATATACCGGCCGACGATTGTCAAATTTGATGGGGCCTGGTCTCTGGAAGGTTTCTCCACTAAGCCTTGTATCTTATGGATTCGCTCTGCTACCTCTGAGGCATCTACTACTCCGTAGTTCTCTACAACATCCCAGGGCACCACTTCTACCGCGATCACTCCTGCTCTTAGCTTCTCGGAGACCTTCACCATTTGGCTGATGGCCCCTGGAGANTGGGCGATTATATCGTCAGGCAAGATGACTACGAACGGCTCGCCTCCCACTGCGTCCTTGGCCATCAACACCGCATGGCCAAGGCCAAGGGCTTCTTGTTGCAGAACAAAACGTACTCGGGGCAGGTTAGTCACTTCGGCCACCTTGGCCAGCAGATCGACTGCACCGGAGTCCGTGAGGCGCTGTTCTANGGAGACTTGAGGCNTGAAGTAATCNTTGATCGACTCCTTGCCCGGAGATGTGACTATGATTACCTCGTCTATTCCTGCTTCGGACGCCTCTGCGATGACGTATTGCAGCAAAGGNCGGTCAACTATGGGTAAGAGCTCTTTGGGAACTGACATGGTCACTGGTAGAAACCTCGTGCCAAGGCCAGCGGCGGGTATGACTGCTTTACGTATCTTCATGATGACCGTGTTTGGTGAACCGTCGAGATGATCTCCATTGTAGCATCGCCCCTTGACTACCCCACGCCCCAATCCTACCATGTCAATGAGGCCGTACTAGACGGGGAGCCAGCGGTGCCCTCTATCCGCAATCCGCTATAGCGGAGTTGAATTCCTCCCCTCGGCTAGGCTAGAGGTCCTATATTGTGGGTGGTGATATAGAGGGTTGGGTCCTGCGCGACGTAGACTTGTGAACCCCGCCAGATCCGGAAGGAAGCAACGGTAAACAGGACCCTGCGGGTGCCGTGGGAGTGCCTGGCCTGAGTCATCATTCATAACATGCCCGATGGTCTTGACAACGGGAGGTGTACGGTCTTGTTGATTTATCGAAATCTGTTTATCCAATCGCACTTAGCCTTGAAAAATATCTTCATCAGGCTATGACTATCTCTACTAACCGCTCCGGCCCTCGAAAATCTCTGGGTCAACATTTTCTGGCCGATAACCGCATCGCCGACCGGATACTGGACGCCGCTAAGCTTTCTCAAGACGACGTGGTTGTTGAGATTGGTCCGGGGCGCGGTGCATTGACCAAGCGGCTGGTAGAGCAGGTCAAGCATGTGGTGGCTGTCGAATTGGACTCAGACCTTGTAGCCACCCTGCCAAAGAAGCTTAATGACCCAACCAACTTGACTTGNGTGGAAGCTGATGCGCGAGTGGTNGATTTGGCGAAGCTTATCGAACCGGAAGTCCGGTACAAGGTAGTGGCNAATCTGCCGTATTACGCNGCTAACCNNATAATNNGGCGNCTNTTGGNATCGCAGCCAAAACCGGAAGCCNTNGTNGTGATGGTTCANCNAGAAGTCGCTAAAANTATGGTGGCTCAACCCGGCTATATGGGNATNNTGTCNGTGGCAACNCAGTTCTATGCNAAGGCCANGATGGTCTGCTCTGTGCCGCCAAGGTCTTTCAGACCTCCACCTAAGGTCACATCTGCTGTGGTGCGTCTGGATGTATTGCCCTCACCTGCGGCCGCAGTTGCCAGTGAGGAAGATTTCTTCACGGTGGTCCGCGCCGGATTTGCCGCTCCTCGAAAGCAGATACGGAACTCTTTCAGCCAGGGCCTTGGGATCGAACCATCTGCCGGAGGGGCTATATTGGCCGAGGCAGGGATTGACGCTACACGCCGCCCACAAACACTGGACATTGCCGAATGGGCTCTGGTCTACCAGGTTTGGGACAAGTCGCCCCAGAACCCTAAGAAAGGAGATTAGAAAGTGCGGCTTCCGGCCTACGCGAAACTTAATCTGACNTTAGAGGTCTTGGGCCGCCGCGACGATGGGTTTCATCANATCGCGACTATCATGCAGACCATCAGTTTGGCGGACGTCCTCGAGATTGAGCATGATACGGGACTCAGAATAGAGTGCGAGTACCCGGACCTCACCGGAGACCAGAACCTCGTTTGGCAGGCAGCGGTCGAGCTTGGCAAGGCCGGGAATGTGGAGCCTAATGCCCGAATCAGGATAGAGAAACATATTCCGGTAGGAATGGGCTTGGGCGGCGGTAGTAGTAACGCCGCAACAGCGTTATTGGGCTTGAATGCTCTTTGGGGCTTGGGGTTGCCACTAGAGCGGTTGGCTGAGATTGCAGCGGGTCTCGGCTCAGATGTTTCTTTCTTCCTATGGGGAGGAACAGCCTTGGCCCAAGGGAAAGGCGAACAGATCAGTAGTTTGCCTGCATTGCCCACGTTGGCAGTAACTTTAGTGTTTCCAGATCTTGTGATACCGAATAAGACGGCGGCCATGTATTCCAAGCTGACTATAGGCCAGTTCAGCGATGGCGGAGTGACCCGCCAGATGATACAGGCCTTAACCTCAGGCCAGTTCGTAAAAGAGTCTGTGAACGGCTTGGTTTTTAACGCTTTCTCTGAAGTGGCGGCCCAATCGTATCCGGAACTAACAGATATTTGCCGAAAAATTTTAGACCATGGTGGGCCGGTAATGCATTTGTGCGGCGCTGGGCCAGCATTCTTCACGCTACCGTCCAGTGAAGAAGAACACCATCGGATAGCAGAACTATTGCAACCGCACAGCGCCGGGGTTTACCTTGTTAAAACGGTTCCTCCGGAAAGCTGCGGACTGGGATCTCTGCCTGTAGGGACTTAACAGACCGCTAGAATTTGACACAGCGAAGGTTCAATCAATGGGCATATTGTCCAGCATATCCATCGGGATTAATCCCAACCTGATCGACATAGGAAATTTCATTCTATCCTGGCACGGCGTGATGACTTTCATTGCGGTCGCTGTGGCAGTCTGGCTGGTTGCCCGTTGGGGTGCCAAGGAAGGGATGATAGTCGACTCCATTTACTCAGTGTCGGTCTGGGCTATTATCGGCGGAGTGGTTGGAGCCCGAGCTCTCCACGTCATTGATTTCTGGGATGAAGTTTACAAACACGACTTCGTTAGTGTGTTCTTGGTCTGGTCCGGTGGCATCGCGATCTACGGTGCTATTCTCGGCGGATTTGCAGGTGGTGCGCTCTACATCATAGTCCGCAATTCAGAGTGGTTCTTGTCGCTGTGGCGGACGATATTTCCATTTATGGGTGAGGCCCATCGGGCTAACCTGCCGAGTATTGGTCGTCTAGCTGACATCACTGCCCCGGCTTTGCTCATCGCCCAGGCCATCGGGCGTATCGGCGACATCATCAACGGTGAGCATTACGCCAAAATGACCGACCTTCCGTGGGGAGTTATCTATACCCACCCCGATAGCCCAGGAATATTCAGGCCGCCGACACATCCGGCCGTTGGATATGAATTGTTGTTCGACCTGGTCTTGCTAGCCGCTATATGGCCGTTGCGCGACCGTTTGAGGCCCAACGGGATGTTCTTCACACTGTACTTGGCGACTTACTCCATAGGACGTTTCTTCCTCAGTTTCCTGAGGGAAGAGTTCAACGAATACTTCGGCGCGTTGAACGAGGCTCAAGTAGTGGCGATACTTGTGGTGATTGTCACCGTCCCGTTGCTGGTCTGGAAGGCTCAGTTGGTAAGGCCAACGTCGAACCAGTCTTAGTTGTGTTAAATTCAGGAAATCGTCATTCTAGAGCGCAAGCCTTAGCATCTCATTACTTAATGACAAACGCGTTGCTAGTCGAGTGGAACGGGACTTCTCGCCGCGGTCGAGGTAGAAAGCTGCAGAGTGAATCGTATTCCTAGGAAAGGCTAGCTTTCAGACGCCTTGAAGTCCAAGAGTCTTAGGGCGATGGCCCCTTTGCCGCGGAAAGAGTCGTTCATGACGGTAAAGGCCAAGTCAACGTATTTAGTGCCGGCTTTCCATTTGCCGGACTGGTTGAAGGCCAACGCTGTGAATTGAGCTCCGTTCGCTTCTACTCTCAGCCTCAAGTGCTGTTGTTCTCGGCCCATGTGGAAGTATTCCAGAACCTTGACTCTCATGCTGGCGAAGGTCGGCCGGGTGTTACCGGGGCCGTAGGGTTCCAGGTAGTTAATCCAGCGAATCATCACTTCGTCCAGTTCATCCAGCGTGATTACCGCATCTATCTCAACGTTTCTAACAAGGCCTTGGGTCTCTAAAAGCCGGTTGCTGTAGTCTTCAAGACGGGTTTTAAGTTGAGGGATGTCCTCGGTGGGTATTGTTAGGCCAGCAGCCTGCGAATGGCCGCCAAAACGGACTAGAAGGTCTTCGCACGACTCCATGGCTGATACGATATTGAATTCAGGTATGCTTCGGCCGCTAGCGACACTATATTCGCCTTCAATGGCAATCACTATCGCTGGGCGGCGGTATCGGTCCACCAAACGTCCTGCTATTAGGCCTGCCACACCCCTGATGAACCTTTCGTCAGATATAACAAGTAAAGACGGCAGTTCGCCTAGTTCTTCGATTAGTTGTTCGGCTATGGCGTAAGCCTCTTCGGTGGCAACCCGGCGCTCCATGTTCAGTGATTCCAACTTGTGGGTCAGTGCGCTTGCTTCATCCGCCGAAGTAGTGGTGAGGAGTTTGTAGCTGTCCATAGGGTTTCCGATTCGCCCGGCCGAGTTCAGCCTAGGCGCGATCTGGAAAGACACTGTCTCAGCGGTGATCTCATCTGGGTCTACTCTTGCAGAGCTATAAAGAGCCTGTAGGCCAGGGCGTCGGGTATTGGCCAGTTCTCTTAGACCTTCCTGTACCAAGTATCGGTTCTCATCAAGAAGTGGCACTAGGTCGGCGATGGTACCCATCGCGACCAGCTCAAGTAGTCCAGGATCCCAAGGTTGGCCGTAGAACTCGAACAAGCCCTGGATTAATTTGAACCCAATTCCGGCACCGCAAAGTTCAAAGAAGGGATAATCCCCTCCTGGAATCTTTGGATTGAGAGACGCTACTGCGTCGGGAACACCGTCGTGGGGCAAATGGTGGTCGGTAATGATGACATCGATGCCTCGGGACTTGGCATATTTAACCTCATCGAAGGCCGTGATTCCGCAGTCTACAGTCACAATTAAGGTCACTCCGTCGTCTGCCAACGCGTCGATGGCGGCGTTGGACAGCCCGTGGCCTTCATCTACACGGTGGGGCAGATATGGTGTGACTGGTACTCCCAAAGACGAAAGGCCTTCAGAGATGATTGCCGTGCCGGTGATACCGTCAACATCAAAGTCCCCGAACACGCCAACGCGTTCTCCGTTGTTGACCGCTGAGTATAGGCGGCGCAATGCAATGTCCATGCCAGCTATACGAAGCGGGTCGTAGGGCAGCCTGTGGGGCGGATCAAGTAAGAAGTTCAGCTTCTGTGGCGTGTCAATCCCGCGTTTCACCAGTACCTGGGCGATTGCGCAAGGGACGTGTTCTGAGAGAACGGCGGCGTCTAAGGTAGAGGGCAGAGACCAGGAGTGTACCCCGTCTCCGATGGCCACGGACTAACTACCCAACCGGGATTTAGCCATGATTAATACCGAGTTATGGCCGCCAAACCCGAAGGAATTGCTTAGAGTAAGGTTGAGTTCTTTGGAACGGGCCTGGTTAGGAGTGTAGTCCAAGTCACAATCCGGATCTGGCTCGGATAAGTTTATGGTAGGCGGGATGATACTGTTCTCCATCGCTAGTATGCAGAAACACGCTTCCAGTGCCCCTCCTGAGCCCAAAAGATGCCCGGTCATAGACTTGGTCGAGCTGAGAGGTATCCGATAGGCATCATCGCCAAGAGCGGCCTTGATGGCCTTGGTCTCGTGTCGGTCGTTCAACGGAGTAGATGTCCCATGAGTGTTCACGTAATCAATTTCGGAAGAGTCAACACCGGCTTCTTCGAGGGCTTTGTTCATGGCTCGGGCCGCGCTTTCTCCGGTTTCCATGGGCTCGGTCAGGTGGTAGGCATCAGAAGTAGCTGCATAGCCTTTGAACTCAGCCAACGGAGTGACACCGCGCCGTTTGGCGCTTTCTTCACTCTCCAAAACCAGCACAGCAGCCCCTTCGCCCATGACGAAACCATCTCGTCGGGTGTCGAACGGCCGGCTGGCCTTGCTGGGGTCTTCATTGAACCTCGAGAGGGCTCTCAGCGCGTTAAATCCGGCGACTGCGATCGGGACCACCGGGGCTTCACTACCA
>NZUD01000029.1 GCA_002697005.1 Chloroflexota bacterium
CTTCCACGTCCACCAGATTCCCTGTGATAATCGGTCCACTACCTGGTGAAGCATCAGACACCGAGCAGGAGATCGGGCCTCCGGTACCCATAAGGCGCGCCGATAGGTCTCTGAAGCTGATGGTGTCTTCGGTTTTGGCGCAGAGGAACGTTCCCTTGTCGAATGAGACGTCTTCCTCATCCATATCCCAGATAAGGGCCGCCCTGACCTTCATCAGCTGGACGATCTCTTCTGCGGCGTGGATGGCTGCGCGACCGGTATCGAAGGCGGTCCGGCTTCCACCGGTCACTCCGGTCCAGCCGATGGTGTCTGTATCTACAACTGTTGGGGATACATCCTCGGCCCGCAAACCCAATATCTCGGCTGCCTGCATGGCCACGGCGGTACGTGAGCCGCCGATATCCACCGACCCGGTGACCAGGTTGATGGTTCCGTTGTTATTTACGGTTATCGTGGCCGACGACGGCTGGCCACCTTGCCATCGGTAACCCACCGCCACTCCTCGTCCTTGGTTTGGCCCGGCAAGAGGGGTCTGATAGTGNGGATGGTTTTTCATGGCCTGTTCCATCTCAGTGATGCCAAAATAGGGATGGGCAACGCCGTTCGGCATCCGGTCGCCTTCCGTAACCGCGTTCTTCAGGCGGAATTCCAAAGGGTCCATGCCTAGTTTCGCNGCCAATTCATCGATNACTGGCTCAACTGCGAAGGCACCCTGGGGTTGTCCTGGTGCTCGGTAGGCTTGGACNTTCTGATGATTAGTAACAACGTCATACCCGTCAACCAACAGGTGTTCAATGTTGTAAGGTCCAGTGGCGCACAAGGTCCCGCCGCCAACGGGGGACCCGGGAAAGGCACCGGCATCGAATGCCATCCATAATTCGGCGGCGGTAATTTTACCGTCCTTGGTCGCCCCAATCTTAGTGCGCATAAGGGATGCGGATGCGGGTCCGGTTCCCTCGAAGACATCTTTCCGGCTCATCACAACCTTNACCGGACGTCCACTCTTCTTGGACAAGACCGCGGCTACCGGTTCCAGATATGTCGTGATNTTTGCGCCGAACCCTCCTCCGATTTCGGTAGGAATCACTCTGACTTGCGATTCGGGTATGTCCAGAATAGCAGCTGACGATGCGCGTATAGCGAACGCACCCTGGGTGCACGTCCAAATCGTGAGGCGTCCGTCACCGGCCCAGGTCGCGGTCGAAGCATGGGGTTCGATATAACCCTGGTGTACAGTCTGAGTGGTGAATTCTCGCTCAACGATGACGTCTGCTTCTTGGAATCCCTTCTCAGTGTCACCAAGTTTGTGCTGTATATGGCTGGCGACATTGCCCTTCACNCCAGTATCGTCGCCTTTGAGGAAGCGGTCGTGGGTGAAATGGGTGCTTAGGTTGTCGTGGATTACCGGAGCGTCGTCTTTCATGGCTTGAGCGATAGATAGGAGCGGTTTCAGCACTTCATAATCAACTTCTATAAGTTCTAGGGCTTGTTCGGCGATGTGGGGACTGGTGGCTGACACAGCCGCTACAGCATGCCCTTTGTAGAGGGTTTTGGCGGCAGCCATAACGTGCTCGGCCATCAGCCGGGCGCCTCCTTCGGCAAGGTCCATCGTTACAGCATCGATGATAGGAAAATCTTTGGACGTGACCACGGCGGTCACACCAGGCAGGGCTTCAGCTTTGCTGGTGTCTATACTCTTAATGATGGCATGGGCGTGAGGACTTCGCAGGACTTTCCCGTGCAGCATGCCTGAAAGCTGTATATCGGCCCCGTACTTGGCCGCTCCGATGACTTTGTCCACACCGTCGTGGCGAATAGGCCTAGTACCGACTACGTCGTATTGCTTGGCTTGTTCAGACTGCTGGCCGCTAGTTGTAGTAGTCAATTTCATTCCCCTGTATGGAGTTATTGGACTATAAGGGATTTATATCTGTTGGNAGTTCCGTCCCACTATATCCCTAGGAGTCAGGATGTCAATCTGAGACTCTTAGTTCCTCAGCTTTGGAAGCACTTCTTTTCCGCACAGCTCAAGTTGGCTGGATTGATCGGGGCTGCCGAAGCGGATAACGATGGTCTGGACGCCCACATCAACGAAGCTTTTCAGCCAGCCAATCACATCTTGAATATTTCCGGTAAAAACGCTTTGGGTACGAGCCATGTTCTCGAAAGGCATGCTGTAGTAGCCTTCTATGAACTCTCGCATCTCTTTATCAGCCTGGGTTTTATCCTCGTTTATATTAACCGTCGTATACAGAGCTTTGTGCAGTTGACCGGCTTGTCTGCCGGATTCGTTGGCCAGCGTTTTGATCTGATGCCAGCCCTCGGTATAGGCCTCCGGGGACGTGGCGTTGGGGAACCATCCGTCGCCCATCTTGAGCATCCGGCGTTGGGGTTTTTCAGCACTGGCTGCCATCCATATTGGCACNCCGCCCTTCTGGACCGGTTTAAGCCCAAGGCTTACTCCATCCAACTGAAAATGACGGCCCTGAAAGTTAACTTCGGGTTCTGTCCAGAGTTGGCGCATGATCGTCACGCATTCTTCGAAGATGCTGACCCGGTGCCGGAAAGACACCCCGCACGCATCGAATTCTTTCTCCACCGTCGGTGTTTTGCTGGCGATTCCAACACCGAAGATGACTCGGCCTTGGGACACGATGTCCAGATTAGCCACTTCGTTGGCCAAGACAACTGGATTGCGCAAAGCAGGGAGAAAAACCGCTGTGCCCAACTTGACCCGTTTAGTCCGTCCGGCGATTGCCGCAAGAGTGCTGATGGCTTCCAAACGGGGCCGGGCCAGAACGCTGTCGCCGCACCAGACCGAATCGAACCCGAACCCCTCGGCCCGCTCTGCGAGGTTAATCATGGACGCAAAATCGGGGGCGCCGGGAGCCATAATCACCTCCCGAGTAGGTAGTAAGTAGCCGAACGCAGTCTCACTATTTACCATTAGTTAGACCTCCTTTTGCAACTTGGTATGTGACCAGATAAAGGTGATTTTCCNAAACACGTCGGTTGGACGCATGAACTAGGTTCCAGATTATAGCCTTTGGATCAAGGTCAGATTGTTGAGAACGTTAAGAACTAGATGACTGCAAATTCTGAGGCAAATGACTCTCCCAATCGGGCAACAACGGAATCCTNGGAGATGGTAATAGTACTGCCGATATAAAAGCCATTACACTGAAACCGAGGGACATGATCAACGGTGCCATATATGTTCCCGTCATATCCCACAAAATCCCGGCTATAAACGGGGCAGTTCCCATGCCAAAACCACTTCCGATGCTTTGCCAACCGTATAGGCTGCCTTGGGGGACATCCCCGTAATACTGACGATTCGCAATGGGGAAAGTGGGTACCTCGCAACTCTGTCCTATACCGAACAGGACCGCGAATAAATAGAAAGCCCATGCATCTTGAGCGAAGAAAATTATCAAGACAGGAAATGCCTGTAGGGACATGCCGACGACCCAAACAGTTTTGCTACCTAGTCTTTCTGCTACAACCGGTACAGCTGCTCTTGCAAATACGCCTATACCTTGTTGAGTGGCAAGAACTCCGACAGCTAGTTCAAGGGCAACACCGCGTTCCACTGCAATAGCGACTAGGAGTACATTGATTATCTGGTGCCCCATGCATCCCCAATAGTGAATCCCTATCAAGTTCCAGAAGGTACCCGTTTTTTTAGCCTGCTGCAAAAATACAGATGCCCTGACTTTCGTTGTTTCATCTTTCTTGGGCTTGCCGATAGGCTCGTCTGGTTCTGCACCGAATGGCCGCAATCCTATCGATGCAGGCGAGTCGTAAAAGAATCGGGTCAATAGCAGTATTAGGCCACCACCTATGATGCCAGGCAACCAAAAAATCCATTTCATACCAAGTTGGTCAAATGCCGCGCCGATCAAAAATATGAATGCGATTACACCTATTCCCTGGAAAGACCAAATCGCTCCCATAGCCAAGCCTAAGTGCTTCCTGAACCACAGAGTAAGGCCTGTTATCGGTAGTACTGTGAATATGCTGGATGCCAATCCCAGCAACACACCGAAAAAGACGTAAAATTGCCAGAGGCTGGACATGACGCCCGTAAGCAGCATGCCGATAATAAATGTCACCCCGCCCAATAACAAAAGAAGTCTCATTCCATATTTGTCACCGACTTCTCCAATATATGGGCTCACTAACCCTAAAACGATCCACTGGAGGCTGAACCCTAGAGTGATGGCCGAGTAACCCCATCCAAAACCTAAATCTGGATCGTTTAGGTACGGCACCAAAGCGGCTGCAGCGAAGCGGATAGAAGATGTGACCAGGACCATGGTCGCGGCTATTGCCACTATGATCCAGGCATAGTGGATTCGCTCAGATCTCATAGTTACCACACGCTGAAAACACTAGAAAGCAATCAGGTATCAAGAGAACCCACGATTTTCCAACTTTAAGAGGAGTCGTGGGTAGGAGATCATTACCAGAGATATTTGACCTGGTGGAAACGCAAAGTAGTCCTTTGGACACTAGAAATAATACCTGATTACAACCTCGGCNACGCAGGCAGGTTTTTCCTGTCCATCTATCTCGATGGTTACTTCGTTTACGACTTGGATGCATTCGCCGCTGATCTTATCTATACCAGCGAGTTTACTGTGGCTTCTAACCCTGGAACCAGCGGCTACTGGATTGGGAAAACGCACCCGGTTCATCCCATAGTTGACCGCCAATTTCACGCCTGGATATGGTGGTTCGCTTGCATTGACCACCCCGCTAAGGTACGGGATCAGGGAAAGAGTTAAAAAGCCGTGGGCAACGGTAGATTTAAAAGGAGATTCCTTCGCTGCTCGCTCAACATCAACGTGTATCCATTGGTGATCTTTAGTGACATCAGCGAACCCGGTTATCATGCTTTGTGGCACGTCTTGCCAATCACTAAGATGGGTTTCTTCTCCCAATCTTCCATTAATATCTGCTAACAACTCGTCTACCGCCATAGGTCCTCCAGTAAAAGCCGTTCAATCTACATCGTCTTCTAACCGAAAAAGCCATCTCTAAGTTAACACGCAGAGCTACCGATGCCCATATGCATGTTCTGGAAGCCTTGCATAACTTAGGTGGGGTATTCAGAGCAAAAGAATCCCTCTCGATAAAGGGGAATTCCTTGGGTCTCCAATGCCAAGGGTAAGATTCTTAATCTCGTTTCCGTGATTCGGATTGAGGGCAGATCGACTAATATTTCCACTCCCAAAGATCCCACGTGGCAATACCGTCTCCGTTCACTTTGAAGTAATAAACTACTGCGGCAGCATTCAGACTTTCGAGCGCTGAAGTCGCCGTTCGAAAATAGACTACTCCGCCGAAATCAACCCCGCCTTCTGAGTTGAATTTACCGACTCCGGTTGCCCTGAAAGTAGCAACCTCACCGTTCTCAGTCATGATCACACCCTGATTAGGGCAATCCCCGGACAACGTTCCATCCGAATGCATGTCTGACGAGTACGTTGCCATACAATTAACATTGAGGCCAGCAAGAGTCCCTGATCCTTCTACGGAAGTCTCGAACCTCGGATTAGCACCATTCGCAGGCAAAACGGTGGTTTTCACCGGCCCTACTATTTGACCTAATTTGTCACCCAACATACAAATGTGTCTCCTTTGATCTGATGGCATACGCTGTATTACGGCCACGCTCGCCATTATTTTATATCATCCAATACATATGGCGAACATTCATCAATCATCGAGAACCCTCAACGAAGATTAGTAAGGCCACTGGCCAGGATCAACCGATGGGCATGAGCAAATCACGTGTCCTGAAGTTTGTCTGATATAGCACGTTTCTGTGTCAGGTGGTGAAGGAACAAAGAACCAAACATCGCTATCGCGGCTGCAGCCGAAGGCAATATAAATGTCCATCGTAAACTTCCCGAAGTATCTGCAATCACTCCTGCCAATACAGGTGANATCGTCGTTCCTAGGCCCGCTCCTACAGACATAAGACCAAAAGCCGCGGCAGCGAAAGTACGATGGACGTAATCTCCAGCAGACGCTGCACAGATCACATATGATGACCGTAGGGTCAAACCTATCAATGCAGCACATAAAATAAATGCCCATATGGCAGGGAAAACCCAGATCAAGCCATATCCTATGGTCTGCAAAAGAAAGGTTAAGAAAAACGCTTGGCCGCGGCCGATTCGATCTGAGATTCTACCGGATAATATTCCACTGAACGCGCCTAGCACCCCCATAGATATCACCAACAGGCCTGCATCAGACAGATCNACGTCATGTTCGCGGATGATGAACGTTGCGAAGAAAGTATGGAAGACTCCTTGAGACCATCCAGATAAAAAAACTAGGAAGGTCACCATCCAGACCAGAGGATTCTTGTATGCGGCAATCGGCCAGCGGCTGCGAGGAGGATTTATCAGAGCGGGTTCAGCATCCGATTTCAACGGCGGAGGGTTTTTAATGAATATAATGGATATTATTCCGATGCCTATTACCAGCAACCCAAATATGAACCACGTATGTTGCCAGCCATGCATCAGGTCTCTCTCTGTCAACCACGGTACAAGTAAGCCAGACACCACGAAGGCCACACTACCACCGGCAGAAGCAAAGCCTGCTGCGANGCCTCGATTCCTGGCTTCGAACCACGGGGATAACAGCCCCATCATNGGGGTTAGGGCTGACCCGCTACCCAAGCCCGTTATTATCATTGCTATCATCGCGGTCCAAAAATTATCCGAAACCGCGAGCAAAAGCATCGCCCCGCCAGCAGCCAGAGTGCTGACACCTATGATCATCCGGCTTCCATAGCGGGGTGCCAAAGTACCAGCAGCGAAAGAACTAACGTTTCTCACCACCCACCCCACTGTGATCAAAGCACCTATTTGTGTGTAAGACAGACCTAAACTAGTCTGCATATAAGGCAATGTCAGACTATGGGTGTATTGAGTGAAACTTGATGCAAGGTTGACTAAGACAGCCACCAGCAAGATGACTGCCGAGTATTGGGCCAACCATTTCGGAATACGGCTGTTCAAGATAAAGTTATATATATTGCTGCAAACGAAAAAGGCCCCATACGTTCACCAGGAGGGATAGTTTGCTCGAACAGTTCAAAGTTACAGAACACCAAGGAGAATTGGTCGATGGGGAGGTTCTTAAAAAAGTCGTTTCTAAGATTTTCCAAACGTTAGGAGTCCCTGACGAGGATGCTTTATTGGGCGCCGACGTTCTTGTTCAAGCTGACCTCAGGGGAGTGGATTCCCATGGCGTATCAAATATGCTCAAACATTATGTCACCGGGCTCAAAGATGGGTCTATCAATCCGCGCCCAAACTGGAAAGTGATTAGAGAAACGCCAACCACCGCTAATATAGACTCTGACCGAGGCCTTGGGACTATAGTCACACCGAAGGCCATGGATATTGCGATCGATAAAGCTAAAACCGCAGGCATTGGCATGGTAACTGTTGGGAATGGCAGGCACCTCGGGATGGCAGCATATCACGCAATGAAGGCGCTGGNTCATGACATGATTGGAGTGTGTATGACGAGTACTCCTGTCGCTGTCTTACCGACGTTCGGCGCAGAACCACGCTTGGGCACGAATCCCATCGCCGTAGCAGTCCCTGCAAAGAGTGAGTTCCCGTTCGTATTTGATGCTGCCACCAGCTCCGTCGCATCGAACAAAATTGAATTCGCCCACAGACTGGGGATCGACATACCAGGCGCTTGGGTGGCTGCTCCAGATGGGAAACCAATCATGGAGCCAATTCAGGCACCNGAAAATGTCATGGGAAGCGGATTTTCTTTGCTGCCTTTAGGAGGCAATCGTGAACTAGGTTCTCATAAAGGCTATGGGCTCGGNTGTTTCGTGGATATCATGGCGGGATTGCTGACTGGGTTCGGATACGGAGCCAGTCCCGGAGCCCCGAATTTTGGCCACTACGTCGCTGCTTACAGCATTGACGCNTTCACTGACACGACGAAGTTCAAAGAACAAATGGACGAATGGTCAAGGATGATGCAGTCTACNAAACTNGCACCCGGTCAAGAACGCGTTTATGTTCCAGGCCAACCAGAATTTGAAATGGAATTGAAACGACGCAAATCTGGAATTCCGCTACATTCCGAAGTAGTGGACTGGATCCGCAACATTTGTCGGGAACAAGCGGTCAAATGTCTTTTCTGAGGTTTGACGATAAAGTTGAAGTTGACTTGCACAACGTACATTGCCGAATGGACCAATTGTTTTAGGGGCNCCACTTGGCGAATAAGGAACAGTATTCGAGAGCAAGGCGTTAAGCAGAATCGTAAGCAGCCCTTGTAACCTAGCAGTACGAGGGCTGCTTATTGTCGATAGATAGTGAACTACATCAAGGAGAATCTCATCGGAGAACCCACAGGGTTAGGCATCCCATCATGCGATTACCCTAATGAATTGCGCCAAGCGATTGCTTCTGCTTCGGCTGCGACTGCATCCATGACGTCAAGGACTGGCTCAAATTTGAATTGTAAAGCAGCGAATATGGTGGTCAGCTTGTGAATATCGCTGGGACTGTCTGTTTCGACAACCATGTACCCACCAAACTCTCCCACACGTACAACGAATTCGGTGATGTTCAAGCTTGTCGGAATTTCATATTGTTGAAAGACGTTAATTACACGTTCTTGGGCTGATTCGTATTCTGCGTATGATCCACCAGGCCGCTCCCACCAGGTCAAAACGTATTTCATGTTAGATACTCCAGAACCAAAGGATAGGACGTCCGAATGTTAAATGGTTTTCAATTAGAAAGGAAGATTCTCATTAAGCATAGGCGCATCGTACCGCCATCAGATGGCCATAAGATATCTTGTCCAAATCCAGAGCCCAACATCGGAACGGGTAAACGCCTGTCNAGCTCTCGTCCTAACCAAGTGTTATGGATGCAAATATCTAACGGGTGGTTTTGNGCTAATTTATTCCCCATCGCCTCTGTTACCTGAACTGAGGAAGTTTTGTGAAGGANCGGTATTCGTCGACGCACAATCACACCTGATTGCTAAGTAGCCGAGGTTGCAGGCGACCAATCAAAGCGGATTAATGGTCGATGTTTTAGACCCTATAGACGGCCACCAACTATAGTTCTTCAAAATTGATGCCATACTCGGCACTAACAGAGTGCGTACGACAAAGGTGTCAATCAAAACTCCAAGCATAACTGCCATTCCCAGCTGGAACACGTCCCGTAATGGCAATGTCGTGAGGACTGCAAAAGTACTTGCCAGGATTATGCCAGCCGAAGTGACCACCCCTCCGGTTCTTCCAACGGCTTCCGCCACGCCATCTATGAAACCTAATCTCTCAGTCTCTTCTTTGATCCGCGCGATCACGAATATGTTGTAATCGGCCCCCAATGCGACCAAAAACACGAATATCCATATGCCGTTGGAATATGCGACCCCGCTTTGGTTCAGCACGTATTGGAAAATAAATACGGAAATTCCGAATGTCGCTGCGTATGAAATAATCACGCTAAAGAGTAAATATAAAGGTGCGATAAGTGCTCTCTGGATTAAGATAAGCACACAGAGGATCGCGACCAAGATCAATGGTGCTAACAATTTCGTATCCTGGTCGATAACCGTTTTCGTATCGAGTTGTACGGCGGTATCACCACCAACTAATACTTCTACTTTGCCTGTGAAGCCTCGATCTATGTT
>NZUD01000030.1 GCA_002697005.1 Chloroflexota bacterium
TAGTCGATGTTGTGGTCGAAGTGGTGGTGAGTGAAGAACAGATTGTCCACTTGGGTGGGGAACAATCCGGCTTTCACTAGCTTGTGGGTCGCCGCGGGCCCACAATCAAACATCAACAGTTCATCACCGATCTTAAGTGCATGCGAGCTACCAAACCGGTCTGCCGTCGGTGTAGGGGTACCCCCTCCCAGAACGAATATCTCGGCCATGTGCTCTCCTTTGATCCGGGTGGGTTGAGGAATAGCTACTGGGCAGTGAGTCCACCGTCGATGACCAGTTCGCTGCCAGTCATGAATGACGACTCGTCGGAGGCCAAGAAAAGTACTCCGTAGGCGATATCTTCAGGCTGGCCGATGCGTCCCATGGGATGTCTCGCTTCATTCAGTTCGCGGCCTTCCTTGGTGTTCAGCATGATAGGCGAAGTCATGGGCGTCTCGATGACGCCCGGATGCACCGAATTGCAGCGTATCCCCTCTGATGCGTACTGGATCGCCGTCGATTTCGAAAGGAGCCGCACCGCTCCCTTACTAGCCGCATAGGACGATGTTCGCCCACCCGTTAGCCCAGCGATTGATGAGATGTTAACGATGGATCCTCCACCAACCTTCCTCAGCTCGGGAATCGCTGATTTAGTGCCCAGAAACACCCCTTTGGCGTTGATGTCCATTACCAAATCCCACTCTTCAGAGGTTGTATCTTCAATGGTGTTGATCCTGGCGATGCCTGCGTTGTTAACAAGGATGTCCAACTTCCCGAAACGTGTCACAGCGGCGGCCACGGCATCCTGCCAGGCAATCTCGTCTGTGACGTCCAGATGAACAAATACGCACTCGCCGCCCGACTCAGTGATCTCAGCCTCCACCTGATGACCTTCGTCCACAAGCACGTCGCCAATAACGACTTTAGCTCCTTCCTGGGCAAATATCCGGGCTTCCACAGCACCCATCCCTCGGGCACCACCGCTGATCAGTGCCACTTTGTTCTCCAGGCGCATAAATCATCTCCAACGATTGTGCAATCAAGATCCGGCTCGGATGTTTCAAGTCTCTCACTGTCAACGTTCGGCAGCCTCTGGAAACCCCTTGGACAAACGGTTTTCGAGTGAAGCTGGACTGCGTCAATCCAGTCTCGACATCCTAACCTATGGGTGCATCCTACTGATCAAGGCATCTTTCCAGTTGTCGTCTTTCGCATAGGTATCTTGAGCCGCTCGTATATTGTAGTAAGTAGGAGCTACACCTAGTGGCNCGCCGTCGTCTTTAACTGTCTCTATGGCCTCCTCTAACAGTTTGCGAGCCGCGACGATGGCAATATCGGCAGGTCCCAGGAATTCCTGTGTGCGGTCTACTATCGGGCCCATGCTCTCCTGGATGGCTCGGTCTTGGGCGTTGATCCCACGGATGCCAGTAAACGTTTGGGTCTTCTGGANNTCTCTATCCAGCATGTAGTTGTTATCTCGGTTTCGGATGGACCGGAAATTGTTGGCAGGGTCCACGTCTCCTTGAAGATTGTTCCCTGAATCCTTAAGGGCGCTGTCTTCTTCGGGCAAGGGGTCGTCTCCCCAACTGTATCCCCAGTTGTATACCATGACGTTATAGTCATCCATCGGCACCCAGAAGTGGCCATCGACAACCGTCTTTCCATAACGGCTGGGCCGGAGTTGGGTGAACGGCATCACGTAGTGGTAGCCCCGCACAAAAGTCTTGTCCTCGCCAATAGACCTAATACCAAAGTACCTAAAGCCGTAATCGGTGGTTTCAACCTCTAGGTCAGGGGCCGCGCCCTGTAAAAAGGGAGAATTTGGGGAGATCCCGGGCTCATCGGTCTCGTCAGTCAGCTTTCGGTGAAGGATGGGCGCATGGGAGGTGTCTATGCCTCCTTCCATAGCCTGAAGCCAATTGCACTCCTGCCAAACCTTGGTCATGTATCGATGAGTCTCGGGCACCTGGGTCAGNTCAAACGCAGGNGGAGCCGGCTTCTTTTCTGCTGGACCCATATAAGTCCAAATGACCCCACCCATTTCCAAGGTCGGATAGGCGGTTATCTTGACNCGGTCGTTGAACTTCCTAGGCNCATTCATCTGGTCAACACAATTGCCTTCGACATCGAACTTCCAACCGTGATAAACGCAGCGTATGCCGCATTCTTCGTTCCGACCGAAATAGAGGCTGGCACGGCGGTGNGGGCAAGCTTCCTGCACAAGACCAACACGGGCGTCAGTATTNCGGAAAGCCAACAAATCCTCCCCCATAAGAGTAACCCGCACCGGAGCACAATCTGGCTCNGGAATTTCTAATGAGAGTAAGGCAGGCAACCAATAGCGGCGCATGGCGGCACCCATGGGCGTGCCTGGCCCCACCCGGCTGATTGCTTCATTCAAAGCCTGGTCTAGCATTTGATTCCTCCCTGATATGGTCTGTTAACCTGTTGCCGTTCNCTAGAGATTAGAACCGGAGATATTCTACTCATAGGGGCTTTCTGAAATCTGGAAGCGATCTCAGGGTTACTGAAGAAGAACCGAGTCTTCCTGCCCAGGGCCAGATCCCTAACATCTATGCACAAGACCTCGGTGAAGAAATCTTCTTAGCATTGAGCATCCCTTACTCTTAGCGCCACATTCCTCAACATCTTGGATGTGATCACGGCACCGCAACTGTATTTCGCTANTCTTGGAACCCGATTTTATCACTGTTGATTCCCGCCTAAACAATTGCGAGCGTTATTGCGTTCATGTTGTGCGAAATAGCNTAGTGGATGTGACTCGAAATGAANGCCAACANAGAGTACAATGTTTGCCACCAGCCTGACTTCTAAAAGNGACTTTCCTCCGAGCCATAGGAGCGGTGATATATGACAAGTAACAAACGGGAAAAAAGCCTGATCGTCATACAACTTTCCGGGGGTAACGACTATCTAAACACTGTCGTACCATACGGCAACGGTATGTATTACGACTCGCGTTCAAAAGTGAACATCCCGCAGAATCANGTCATTCCAATCGACAGCCAACTCGGGTTTAATCCCAGCATGGGACCGATGAAATCGCTGTGGGACGAAGGGAAAGTCGCCGTGATCAATGGTATCGGATACGAGAACCCCAACCGCTCTCATTTCCGGTCCATGGACATCTGGCATACCGCCGAGCCCGACGCCATTGGCAAAGAGGGCTGGCTGGCCCGCGCCATCAGAGACATCGACCCTCTGGGTGAGAACGTNCTAACCGGCATAAATTTTGGCCGCGGACTGCCTAGGGCACTGGCCTGTCCTGGAGTATCTGTAGCGTCGGTAGGCGACCTGGAAACCTATGGTCTCTTCCCAGACGTACAGGACGAAGAGCTACGGATGTTTACTTTGGAAGCTTTCTCGAGGATGTACGGCAACGTGGCNGGCCGAGACCCAATCATGGACCTGATGGGTCGCACCGGTCAGGACGCTCTGCAAGGAGCCGACGTATTACGCACCGCACCTGGCATGTATTCCTCTTCGGTCGAATACGGCCCTGACTCGCTAGCTCAAAACGTGAAAAGTATCTCTCAGGTGTTTCACGCCAACCTAGGTGCTAAGGTACTCTACACCCAGCACGGCCCGTTTGACACCCACTCTGGTGAACTTGTAACCCATGCCAAGCTCTGGAACGAGGTTGCTGGCGCGATCGGTTGTCTCATGGACGACCTTAAAGACCACGGAACTGAGAACGACGCCACTATCCTAGTTTTCTCAGAGTTCGGGCGCCGTATTAAAGACAACGGCTCAGGCAGCGACCACGGCTCTGGAGGCGTTGCCTTCATGATTGGCGGTGCAGTCAACGGTGGGATGTATGGCGAATACCCCTCCTTGGCCGAAGCCGAGCAAATTGAAGGCGACCTACGTTCCAACAACGATTTCCGCTCCGTATACACAGAAATCCTGGAAGACTGGCTGGATTTGGATGCTCCCAGCATAGTCAACGGCCAATTCGAGAAATTCGGCATACTACAGTCTTAACCTGCTCACTTGAACAGAGGATTGTGATGATAGATAACGACACAGCACTGATGGCACATCTGCTCCGGCGGGCCGGTTTCGGCGCCAGCCGCACCGAGCTCGAGGAATACATGGCAATGGGTTACGAAGGCGCTGTGGATGCCTTGCTCAACCCAGCTGACCCAGGAAACATGCCGGACGACCTGATTCGTCGCTACCACGTGGAGCAATCCGAACTACGAGACCTAGCTGGTTCCGCCGCGTACTGGATGTATCGAATGATCAGTACGACCTGCCCCATGGAAGAGAAGATTGCCCTCTTCTGGCACGGTCTTTTCGCTACGGGCTACGCAAAGCTGAACCAGGCACGATCTCTACTCAACCAAGTAGAGATGTTCCGCCGGTCTGGACTGGGTAGCTTCGAGAACCTCTTAGTGGAACTCTCTAAGGACCCAGCAATGATTGTCTGGTTAGACAACAATGAGAACCACGGCTCTGCCATCAACGAGAATTACGGGCGGGAACTGTTAGAACTGTTCTCGATGGGCATAGGCAACTACACTGAGGACGACATCAAAGAATGTTCTCGGGCGTTTACCGGCTGGACCCTTGGCAACGCCGAGTATATGGCCGTCCGGGCCTCCAAAGATTCCATCTGGCCTTACGGGCGCATCGCTTGGCACTTCGACTACCGCGACGAAGACCACGACGATGGCGAAAAGACGTTCCTAGGTGAGACTGGAAAGTTCAACGGCGAAGACATCATCTCCATCATCGCAAAACAAGAATCTACAGCCCGGTTCGTAGCAACCCGGCTGTTCCAATTCTTCGCCGCTGACGAGGTCACGGAGGCAGGAGAGAAGGCTATCAAAGAGATGATAGCCACTTACTTCTCTTCGGGCTACCAGATACGCGATATGCTGCGGACGCTCTTCCACACAGAGTACTTTAGGTCGGATGAAGCCCGGTTTTCCAGAGTCAAAGGGCCAGTAGAGATGGTAGTAGGTGCCATCAGAATGTCTGGCAACTACCAGAACCCGGCTTTGGGCATCGAGAAAGTCTCCGATACAATGCTGTACATGGGACAGGGCTTGCTTCAGCCGCCCACTGTTGAGGGCTGGCACGAGGGCTCGGAGTGGATCGACAGTGGAGCCCTGGTAGAACGGGTTAACTTCGCCGCCAAGGAACTCTCTGATGTAAGTAGTCCAGGCGTCCGGTCGATCATCGACAGGCTGCAAGCCGACGCGGCCGACGGAGTCCTTGAACCCTCGGATTTGGCGGATCGGTGTTTGGACCTACTGGGTCCTATAGAAGTATCAGATGAAACACACTCAGTATTAGTGGATTACGCAAATCGCCAAGGCGCATTGGACCTGAACGGCCATCAGCCTGGAGACTCCGCCGAGCAGAGGGTAGGCAACATGTTGCGGTTGGTTGCAGCCACTAGGGAATACCAACTGGCCTAGCTTGGCATAGTAGCCATATCTCGTCACATCAAGGGGGTCGTGAGTGAGCACGCAGTCCACTTCTAGTAACATTGCGTTGGACTACGTCAAGACCATCGGCATCGTGAATAACGGCTTCAACGGCCGTGGCTTTGCAAACCCCTATGACATAGTTGTGGACACCGCCGGCCGCATATTCGTCCTCAACCGATGCGACCCGGCCCGCGCTGCTGCCATACGAGTGGGCATCTGCACGCTCGATGACGAATATCTAGGAGAATTTGGCAAGGGCAGCGGTACTGCCGGCGGGCAGTTCGTGTGGCCCGTGGCCATGGCCTTGGACAGCCAAGACCGCATCTTCATCACCGACGAACACAGCCACCGTATAACCATCTACAATACCTCGGGCGAATATGTATCGCATTGGGGCAAAGTAGGAGCAGGGGATGGAGAACTCGATGGACCTGCGGGGGTAGCAGTCGATTCCTCGGGCGACCTGTTTGTGGTTGACCAGCATAATTCCCGTGTACAGAAGTTCACCCAGGATGGCAAATTCATCGTCACCTGGGGGTCATTCGGTAGCAGTGACGGACAGTTCAACCTTCCCTGGGGCGTCGCCGTGGACGGAGAGGACAACGTCTACGTCTCAGACTGGCGCAACGACCGCATCCAGAAATTCGGTAACGACGGCGACTTCCTCGCGTCTTTTGGGAGTTCAGGAGAAAGCAAAGGACAGTTCCGGAGACCCACCAGCGTAGCCGTGGACTCAGAAGGTTTCATCTACGTAGCCGACTGGGGGAATGAGCGTGTGCAAGTGCTGGGCCCCGACGGAAGTTTCGAGCTATTACTTCAAGGCGAGGCCACCATGTCTAAGTGGGGCGAAGAATATCTGGCCTCCAACCCCGAAGAGAAGGCCGAGCGTGAAATCTCCAACCTACGACCCGTGCTGCCCGACCACCTGAACACTCCGTACCACATTTCCTCGCAGACAGAGCCATATTTCTGGGGTCCAGTGTCAGTATCGTTGGACAATCAAGGCCGTCTCTACGTGACTGAGACCAATCGTCACCGCTTCCAGGTGTACCAGAAGCGCTAGCATGCGCCGCCCAAACACCGGTCAGTCCTATTAAGGTCATCGAAAAAACCCGGAGCTAGTTGGGGTCGCCCTAGACGTAATTGCGAATGTCCAAAACCTGGTCAAGCAATCCTATCCGCAAACAGCTGGGGTCGCCAAAAGCCTTTTCCCTGCGATGGGTTTATCTATGGACCCATGATGATTTAACCTGGCGTAGTGAAGGGGATAGTACGCCGGCGACATCTAATTGTTGACCGAAGAAGTCTCATACAGACAAGTCAGATCAAACCAATTCGGCGGCTACTGGGCAGAGTAGCTAGATCACCCCTGAGCTTTTCAGTTCTTCCAAATCGGCTTGCGGCAAACCCAGCTCGCCGCCGAATATCTCTTGGTTATGCTCGCCGATCAGAGGCGCGCGTCGAGATATGCTCCAGGGAGATGCATTGTAGATGGCTGCCGGCCCTGGGTATATGAATTCCCTTCCCAGCTCTGGGTGCTCCACCGGCACAAAAAAGTCCCGGTCCTGCAGGTGGGGGTCACCCATGATCTCTTCCATTGTACGTATCGCGCCCCAGGGGAAATTCAATTCCTGACCGCCTTCATAGGCTTCCACCAGCGGCATGTTAGCGAAGAAATTCTTTAGCACATCTGCGAAATGCTGGCCGCTTACCTCCACGACCGCTGGGTCTTGGTACTTGTCGTCCAACAAGTCTTGGGCTAGTCCATAACCGTCCATCCACTCACCCAAAACCTTAATGCGGGCGGGCGTCAGGTTACTTCCCGAACGGGTTGTGTTGATGTAGCCCCCATCATTGGTGGCGTGCTGTATACCGGGAGACATGTCAGCAGATGCATGCCTACCGGTATGCCTTCTCACTACCTCTCCGGTAGATAGATATATGGCGATGGCGCCTTCGGTAGTTAAAGAGCACGCCTCGTGGACCGAGACATCGATATATTGGCCTTCCCCGGTGAAATCGCGGTGATACAGAGCGCCCATGATCGCGATATAGGAGTAGTGACTTACGATGTGCCAGGCGTTACCGCCCCCGGGAGCTATGGGCGGGGCATCTGGAATGTCTTCCACGTCATATCCGGAAGATGCCATCTGTCCGCCTGCGGCCAGATGCAGCAGGTCAGACGTCTGATAATCGCGCCAAGGACCGTCCTGGCCGAAAGGAGTGACCGAGCACATGATGAGTCCAGGATTGTCTTTGGCGAGGGTTTCATAACCCAAACCCAGGTCGGACAGATACCCAGTTGGAAAACTTTCCAAGACCAACCCAGCTGTAGCAGATAGTTTTCGGAAAATGTCTTGGCCATTGGGAGAATTTAGATCGAGAGTCACCCCTCGTTTGGATGTGTTGTAGTGCCAGAAGTAGAGGCTTCTTTCCGGATGGGCCTCGTCTTCCAAGAAAGGGCCGACGTTCCGAGTCTCTTGGCCGCCTGGAGGTTCGACCTTGATGACGTCAGCGCCCAGATCAGCCATCAGCTTGCCGCAGAATTGTGCGTGCTCGCTGGTCAGCTCCAGCACCCTCAGCCCAGTTAGAGGTCCGGCCAGTTTATTTCCCGAGGTCATCTCTTGGCCTCTTCATCGATAGCCTGTTGCACATAAGGGAACTTGGGTGTGGTTTCAGGCCAGTACACACCATCTTCATAACCCTGCAGCAGTTCATCGCTGCTAACACCCAAAAGATCTCCCATAATCTTGGTGGTGTGCTCTCCAATCATGGGCGGCGGGCCTTTCACTGCCACCTTAGCACCGTCCAGACGGAAGGGAGCGCCCTGGAATTTCCAGTCACCTAGCATTGGGTGCTTCACCTTGGTGAACATGCCGCGGTGCCTCAGTTGCGGATCATTCTCGATCCGGTCCTCGGAGCTTTGGACAGGCATGGCCCTGACGCCCGCGGCCTGGCATTTGTCTGCCAGATCATATTTGCCTATGGTCTTGGTCCACTGCTCGATACCTTGGTCCATCTCGTTCTGGTGTTCGAGGCGGCCTTCTAGTGTCACATATTTGCTAGCTCTGGCCCAATCAGGCCCACCCATCAGATCGACCAAGCTGGTCCATTCTTCATCAGATAAGCAGGCGATTACGCACCAGTCGTTATAACCGCCGTCATGAGTCTGTTGGGTACGAAACGCATTGTGGGGCGCGGCGATAGGGCCGCGGTAGTTATGTACCACCGGCGCTCCCGGCCAGACCGTCCGGTTCCCAGGGGGGTAACCTTCTCGGCGAGACTCCCGGCTGTTGATCGATTTGTCCAAGAACGCAGCTCCGGTGAGAGTGATTCCGGTAATCATCTGGGACAGGTCAACGTGCTGTCCCTGGCCAGTCTGGTTGCGGTGCCTAAGGGCGGTCAGAGTACACATGGCGCCATACATGCCACCAGTGTCGTCCAGGTAAGACCACCCCCAACCAGCAGGCTGTTGGCCTGGTAGGCCCGACTGGTGGGTCAACCCGGACAGTGCCTGGGCAGCAGGACCCATGGTGCCGAAATAGTGTTGGCGCCCGGTCTGACCGAACCCAGCCATAGAAACATAGACCACATCTGGCCGAAGCTTCGTTAATTCTTCGTAACCAAGGCCCCAGCGGGTCATGATTCGAGAGCTGAAGTTTTCGATGACCACATCCGAGACAGAGACCAGACTCTTGATAGCTTCCAGGCCCTTGGGATGACGAACGTTGATAGAAAGTCCCAGTTTACCGGCGTTGGTATCAGCGAATTGGCCGGTAGAGTTAGGGCCAGGCTCTACGCCTGGCGGCACAGTAAACCGGTTCTGGCGGAGCATGTCCATATTCTCCGGCCACTCTACTTTGATGACCTCAGCACCCAGGGTGGCCAACCAGCGTGCGGCCCAAGGCCCTGCCCTGACCCAGGTAAAGTCGACAACTCGGACTCCCTCTAGTGGGCGATCCTTACGGCGTTTGGGTGTCTCACTTCCGTCAGCCTGCATCTTATCTTTTCAGCCTCGTTTCAACTGCGTGGAGTAGTGTTCTATTTGAGCCAGGGTTCCGAAACGGCTTCGTCTGGCCAGAAGAACTCGAATCCCGCCGCCAAGGCGTACTGCCGATCCAGGTCTTCACGGTCACCGATGTGGTAGTAGGCCTCAGCTTCGAACCGCTCTTTCACATCGGGAAGTTGGTGTTTGGAAACGGCAAAGTCATATGCGATGCCATGTTGTTCCCAGATGGCCCTTTGGCCACTTATGGGGCGGTCGGAGCAACTGCCGACCAGAATCCCTGATTCTTGAGTCTTCCGCACGAGCTCCATGGTAAGGACCCCGGGAGGGTCACCTACCTCTAAGGTTCCATCTATGTCAAAACTTATCAATATAGCCAATCGGGTCAATCTCTCCTCGTATCTACTCTGGAAGCGGGCAACCTCGAACTCCTTAGTCGGGAGTGGCACTCCAGACCGTGAAGTTGCCGCCCATTGGCATCGGGCCACCAGAAACGCCAATCTCAGGCTTCACTCCGGTGAGAGCCCGTGCCCCAGCTCTCCCTTGTATCTGTTGGATCGAGTCGGTATGCATCCAGAACCGACTCCGGCCACTGCCGATATTGCCACCACTGGGCAGTACAGGGTCTGGGCCTTCGATGCTGATGTCTTTCTGGTAGAAGTCCAATGCGTCTCCGTTCTGCATACCTCTATAGCGTAGACCTTCGATATGGAACTGGTGGAACAGCGCGAAGCCGTCGTACATGTTTTCAAAAGAAAGATCGGTGGCGGTTATACCGGCTCCTTCATATATCTTCCTGCCGGTCTCTGCTGTCTCTTTCTCAACCTCATCCAGGGTTGGAAGGACGCTTCTCTGAGCGCCTCTGCTGGATGCGTGGTTAAGGATATAGACGGGTTTCTGCTTCATGTCCTTGGCACGCTCGGCGGTGGTGAAGAGATAAGCCCCCGAGACCATAATCGGGATATCGTTGTCGAAGAGGTTAGCCGGTTTGGCGATCCACCGTGCGTTCAGGTAGTCCTCAGCCGTCAACTGTTCGGGCCGGTGCTGGGCCCAGTAGCCCTCAGGGAACAACAGGCCGTTACGCCTAGAGTTAGCCATAAACGGGGCCATCATATCGTGAGACTTTCCATACTTACGGCAGTACTCCGCGAACTGTAAGGCCGTCCCATAGGAACCAGGCGCTCCCCAGAGGGTTCGGCCGGGTGCTAGAGCGAAGGAACCGGGGACCTCATCTTGGGCGCTGACACCCGACTGGTTGTAACGCCCTTCAAGGTTATGCCAGCTCTTAAGAACCAAGCAGGTATGGGTACGGCCTTCACCGACAGCTTGAGCGGCCACTACGATGGCATGAGACATGCAACCTTGACCATACATAGTGAACTTGACGTTGGTCAATTCAGGCATGTTTTTAAGGATCCATTCGGCACTCAGCTTGGCGATACCATCCAACGGGTCATCTGTAGGATTCCAGTGGTTGACCACGTCCATCGGAATCTCCTGGCCTGGAGGCCAGTGGGCTCCTGTCGTGGTTACCGGATCGAGTACCAAACCATCTATGTCAGCAGGGTCTACACCCGCGTCTGCTATGGCTTGGCGTAAGGCGAATATGCTATTCGCGCCCATCGTGTTTTCGGCGGTACCGTCCCAACGTCGAGTCGTAGGAGAATGCCCGATACCAACGGCTGCGACTTTGCCTTTATGTTCCCAAACCCCAAGTCCTTCCGTCGTACGATACATCGAAGCCGGGGCATTTTCGGTGGTCATTGTTAACTCCTGTAGGGAAGGTGGTTGATCATCAAGGTTTAAAAGGTTCTAGGAAACGACTTGCCATTCCGGAATCATCTGGCCATTAGCGGATTTTTCAAATATGACTTCCACGCTGGCGCCCACGGGAACAACATCAACAGGAGTCCCAGGGAGATGGGAATACATCTGAATCCCAGGGTCTTCATCCAAAGTTATCACTGCAAGGTTAAACGGTTGGTCTTCCTGGAGGAGCCTTACCGGGCAGTCATATACCACGCCATAGTTATATATCTTTCCCTTGCCGCTTAACACTTTCCATTCCAGGTTGTCAGCTGATTTGCATTGGCTGCACGTGTCCGCAGGAGGATTTTGGAGGCGGTTACAAGCGCTGCAATTCTGCATCTCTAGACGCCCTTCATTGGCGGCGTCCCAGAAAGGTTTGGTCAACTCGTCGGGCACAATACCCTGCTTTACCATGTTTCGCACCTTCTCATTTTCCCGGCTGAATACGGGAGATTATCAAGCCTGTTTAATCACAAAAAACTTCACAGGCTCAACAATATTCACATTTCCCCAATATGTCAAAACGCAGAGCTAAAACGGCCATCAATGGAAGAGTACCGATCCACTATGAACGGAAAGATCCGACGATACCGAAATCATCTAAAACTAGATTTCTATGGGTACGACCTGATCCATCGCTCGGGTCTATGACCAGGGCACCGTGGCCAACCCTAACAAGACACCTGAATAAATTACCCCGACGGACTCACACCTAAACACGGTCTTCAGCTTCCTTGTTCTGCTAACTCTTTTATCCCTCGGAGATTCAGCATCATGTTACCGCGGTGTTGTTCCTGGCGATTGGTTAGAATCTGCTCAGCCTGCTCAGGGTTCTCAACCATCGCTGTACCGGTGGCGGACAGACGCTGTCCAAGAATGAACCTCTGGCGCAGCCTGGTGCCCCCGGGGATCTTTTCTAGTTCAAACCGCCATTTTGCGCTGGGTTCGTCTCGATCATTCACGTTCCAGGCGAAAACGTTAGGCGCATCGCACTCTACAACCCACGACCTGGTCTCCCATTCTCGGTTTACGTCTGTGCGTCTGTTCCTGCCTTGGAATAAAGCTCCTTCTTTGGGGCCGTCAGAATCGATCCAATCAGCACCTTGGAACTCCTTGCTGAACCGGGCTGATATGTTGATGTCGCTGATAAACTCCCAGACACGCTCGGGCGGGGCCGCGATATCGATCTCCACGGTTACTCCAGGACCCGCCGCAATCAGGCTATCCACCTCCCCGAATTGTTCCTTGGTATAGCCCCAGCGATCGAACCAGACTACTTCCGACGCCGGGCGGCGGGTTGCGGGTTTGAAGTCGGTCCCGATGGTCCAGGCGACGGGGAGCAGGACCACCTGGCTTACGCCTTCCGGGATGCCCAACAACTCTGCAATCTCTTTCGATTTTCCTAGGTGCATGGTGGTCCACGTCGATCCTAGCCCTCTAGAACGAAGCGCGAGGCAGAAACTCCAGGCCGCCTGGATTACCGAGTCAAAAAGCCCAGGCTTTCCGCTACCGTCGTGGACTCCCCACACGGTGGCCAAAACCAGCGCTGGCACCCGGTCTAGATTGGCAGCGAGATGGGCTGCGGATTCCAAAACCTTTTGTTTGGGATGATCCGAGCCACTCCGTTGTTCTGCTGTCTCGATGATGCTGCTGCCTCCGGCAGCGCGGTAAAGATCCGCCAACTGCTTTTTTATCTCTTGGTCACGAACCACCAGCCAACGACGGCTGGAGATATCCCCGCCTGACGGAGCTTGTTCAGCCAACTCGATACAACGTAGTATCAATTCATCCGGCACGTGTCGTTCGAAATCCAGCCGCTTCCGGACTGCTCTTGTGGTGTTTAACAACGCATCAGTTTGTTCAAGGTCAAAGTTCATGGAAAGCCTCGTGACTCGACTCGATAGGTTGGATTGGGCTCGTGACTGAAATGATACCATTCAGCCGCGTTCGGAACTCGAATCTTTCCAAAGATTGCAGCAACGCCCGGCCGCGTGTATTGACACTTTAGGTGCCCAATCCTACGATGGGGCGGAGCCGTCTCCATTTTCTCTGGAGTTTTGTGGATGCCCAACAGACAAGAAATAGCGTTGATGGCCCATCTGATGCGGCGAGCTGGATTCGGCGAGCCCAGGTGGGAGCTGGACGCCAGGACCGCGAAGGGTTATGAGGCCGTGGTTGAAGAGCTGCTGCACCCGGAAGAACAGCCCGCCATCAGCGACGAACTCATGTACCGCATCCTTCCAGGTTACGAAGGGGCTCTGGGTCCACCAATCAACCAGGCTGATTGGGTCTTCCGTATGGTCAACACCAAGCGGCCGTTGGAAGAGAAAATGGCCCTCTTCTGGCATCAGTTATTCGCCACCAGCAACGCCAAGGTGGACAACCCTCCTGAACTCACCCGCCAAATAGCTATGTTCCGAGAATTTGGACTAGGTAATTACCGCGACCTGTTGATCGAACTTGCCAAGTCCCCGGCCATGATTTTCTGGCTGGACAATCACGGCAATCACGACGGAGCCATCAACGAGAACTGGGGCCGGGAATTGTTGGAGCTATTCTCCCTTGGAGAGGGAAACTACACCGAGAACGACATCCAAAACGCCGCCAGGGCCTTTACCGGGTGGTCGATAGCGCCCAAGATTCCCCGAAATCCCTTAGGCCGATTTTACTGGAAGTTCGCCTATAAGCCCGAAGACCACGATGGAGGAGAAAAGACGTTCTTAGGGCACACCGGCAACTTCAACGGCGAAGACATCATGGGAATCATCGTTGACCAACCGGCTTCCCCTAGATTCCTGGCCCGACATCTTTACCGGTTCTTCGTGGCAGACGAGCCAGCAGTGTCCAGCTGGAACACTACCCCTCCCACGGACCCTGAGGCGATCGAGATCCTCGTCGACGCGTATAACGAATCTAACGGCGATATCCGGTCCATCCTGAGAGCCCTCTTCAACTCCGACTTCTTCAAGAACTCCCAGTACGCCCGGGTCAAGAGCCCCGCCGAACTGATTGTCGGGACGGTGCGGATAGCAGGGAGTCATGACGGCTTCCGACCAGGCTACAACAACCTGGCGCTGGAGTGCGGATGGCAGGGACAGGAGTTACTCAACCCGCCCAGCGTGGAAGGTTGGCACACCGGACCGGCGTGGATCGACGCCGGAGCCCTGATGCGCCGCGTTAATTTCGCCGCAGGGGTTCTGGGAGACACCTCGCTCCCTGGCGTACGGGTGATGATTGATCGGGTCAGGTCGTTCGGCGCCATCACTCCGCAGCAAACAATCGCGGCCTGTCTCGATGCCATAGGGCCTCTGATGGTCAGCGACGCCACACTTAGGGAACTGCTGACTCACGCCCTCAAGGCCGGAGACCTGGCCTGGGATTCGGATGAAGCTGTTGTGGAATCGGAAAACAAGGTGGGCAAGATACTCACACTAATCGCCGCATCGAGAGATTATCAATTTGCCTAATCAGATACCAGCCTCGACACCCTGGGAGGGCCAACTTGACGTCAATTAAGAAAGACCCGGTATTGGTCATATTGCAGCTAACCGGCGCCAACGATTACCTGAACACCATCGTGCCGTACACCAATCCGCTCTACTGGGACAACCGGCCCAAGGTCAACATACCTCAAGATTTGGTGCTTCCTATTAACGATGAACTCGCCTTCCGATCAGAAGTGGAGTCGTTTAAAGATNTNTACGACAACGGCAACATGGCCATAATCCACGGTATCGGATTNGAGAATTCGCCTCGGTCTCACTTCCGTGCCATGGATATCTGGCACACCTGCGAACCCGACAGCATCGGCGTNGACGGGTGGGTCGCCAAGGTAATCCGTGANCTGGACCCGGCTGGNGAGAACGTACTGAAAGGCGTGAATTTTGGTCAAGGCCTGCCCAGGGCAATGGCCATGCGGGGAGTGCCGGTAACATCGGTGAACAATCTGGCAACATATGGCGTGTTCTCATCTGTCCGTAGCCTTACTTCCAACGAAGAACGTACCCAGTTATTGGATAGCTTCGCTCGGATGTACGCCCCGGCTATCGGCACCGGTCCTACCATGGAATACCTTGGACAGACTGGCCTGGATGCCTTAAAAGGCGCTGACATCATCAAACTAGCGCCGGAACGTTATTCTTCAACTATCGAATACGCTAACAATACGATTGCCAAGTCCTTGAAAGACGTCGCCCAGGTCCATCTGGCCGATCTTGGCACCCAGGTGTTCTACACATCCCACGGGCCCTTCGACACCCACTTCGACCAATCTGGCTCCCATGCCAAGTTATGGATCGAGATTTCAGAGGCTTTGGACAGTTTCTTCGCAGACCTGAAGGAGCACAACGCCAGCGAAAACGTGGTCGTAATGTTATTCAGCGAGTTCGGACGGCGGGTCAAAGACAACGGGACAGGCACCGACCACGGAGCTGCAGGGGCGGCGTTTGTCATCGGAGACCGTGTAAAGGGCGGAATGTATGGTCAATATCCCTCACTCAAACCCGAGGACCTAAACCAAGGAGATCTGACGCCTAACTACGACTTCAGGGGCTTCTACTCGTCATTGGTGGACCAGTGGTTGGGATTAGATCCCGTCCCCATCGTCGGTGGAAAGTTCGAGCAGATGTCATTTCTATGATTCAGTGGAGCCCACATCTACTCGTCTGGAGTTGCTCATGCTAACCACAGTTGCTGCCGGTAGGGTCTTCGACTATAGCCACTGCATCGGCATGTACAGCCAATCAGGCCAGGGCTTCTGGGCGCCCCAGGATTTTGTTCTAGGCAAGAATGGCCGCATCTATGTGCTGAGCCGCGGCGTGGAACAGTTGGGCCAACGGGTCAGCAAAATCAACTTTGATTCCGAGTTCCAAGGTCAATTCGGTTCGTTCGGCGGTGAGGATGGCCGCTTTATGTGGCCGCGCTCTATCGATACCGACCAGGATGGCCGTGTTTATGTCTCAGATGAGTATCTGAACCGAATATCTGTCTTCGACGCGGAAGGAGCTTTCCGGTATCACTTCGGGAGGTCGGGCAGTGAAGTAGGCTCCCTCAACGGGCCATCCGGCGTAGCATTCGACTCCAAAGACACAATCTGGGTTGTGGACAGCATGAACCACCGGGTCCAGAATTTCAGCGTGATTGGAGAGTTCCGATCCGGATTCGGTCTACAAGGTAGCGCAGACGCTAACTTCGAGATGCCGTGGGGCCTTTGTATCGATAAGAATGACGATATCTATGTCGCAGACTGGGGGAACAACCGTGTTCAGAAGTTCTCCCCCGCCGGAGAGTTGATGGTAAAGTTTGAGGCATCCAGTAACGGAGTGGGTGACCTGAAGGGCCCATCAGGAGTGGCAGTGGACTCAGACGGTGATGTGTACGTTACAGACTGGGGCAACCACCGCGTACAGATATATGACGCCGAGGGCCGATATATCACGATGTTAGTTGGCGATGCTCAAGAGCCTTCACCCTGGACCCAGACCTATATCAACGCCAACCCTGAGATTATCAAGGCACGACGCCGGGCCGATATGGAGCCAGAGTGGCGGTTCCACAGACCCGTAGCGGTGAACGTGGACACCGATAACAGAATCATCGTCCTAGAGTCTTACCGTCACCGGCTGCAGATCTACAACAAGCTCAAGGACTACGAAGAGCACTCGCTCAACCTCTAATGCCCAGACCTAATCGCCGAAGGCCTGAGACTCTAACGTCCTACCGAAGAAAAAGTCGTAGTGCTCAGTCGCTTGCCCTTTCACAGACTCTATGTCCTCTTCAAGTAGATATCGCTGGGCGATCAGCTTTCTAGCAGCTTGCTCCACCAGTTCGTGATACTGCTCCTTGGACTCGTACCGTTCTTCGATCGACAATCTAGGATCGGCAGACATTTCACGGTCTTTCCGGGTGGCGGCGAACGGGATAGTGGAGCCGCGCAATGTCCCGCCCGAAGCACCTCCGGTGCCAATCACTTGATCTGCTCCTCCGATATCCGGGTGACGTAGATTCCAACCCATGTGGGTTGCCAAAGGGACCGTGATGAAGGGTAGTTGGATCCCCGATAGTTCATTGGCGTCATCGTCCACCGCCGACACCAGGTTGGGATAGGCCTTACCGACCTCAGCCGGAATCTTCGTTGGGACGAAAGGATCAGGGCCGAAGTCTAAACGCGTGAACCGGCGCATCGGGTTCGGCAGCTTAACTCCCGGTATCTTCTCAAAACTTTCGCAAAGCTCTTGCGGGTTAACTGCCGTACCGTCATCAAGGCGCGGGTGCTGACTCGGCGGTGCTGATTCTCCGTTGGTCACCCAACGGTCCATATTGACCAGGGCTGCTCGTAGAAGAGAGCGGTAATCTACGACGTTGAATGGATATTGGCCGTGATAGCCGTCGGCGTCATTGTACACAGGTGGAAAGGTCGCCAGGGCATGCTGAGTACTTGAAAAGACGTAGATACGCACCTCATCTGGCGGTTCCAAATCGCGGTTGGCGGTCATGTCCGTGTGCATCAATGAACCGTGGCCAGCCCAGTACTCTGACGGGGTATGGGTGTACATGATCTTAGGCAGGTCGCCTTGCGAAGAAAGGCGAGAAAGTAAACCGTCGGATATTCCGGTCTCCGGGTCTGCCTGTGCAACATCACTGAACGGGAACAAGCTGTTGCCGCTCCGGGTAGCCTGGCTGGACGGTTGGGCGAACCTATGGTTGAACTCGCCCATCTTGCCGCCGGCCACATGAGGGATAAATCCGTCAAAAGCGATGCGNCCTTCTTCGTCACGATTAAGCCCGAGGTAGAGGAACAACCTTAAGAACCTGCCACTCTGGGAGACACCAAAGCTATAGGCGTTATCTATCTGACCGGCCANAGGGTTACCNTTTTCTGGNGATGAGTACCGCAGAAAAGTCGTGATGTCCCTTGTCGCNAGNTTCCCAAGACCCACCACTGGCGCGCCGGTAGTGGTGTAGATAACTTGATAGACCTTGCCTGGTTNGAATCCTGAAGCCAGGTGNACGTGGCTGTCATCTGGAACCGCTATCCCGTTCTCCAAGCGNGCAAATGACCACTGATCCCTTGGNANGATACGTTCTGGTCCATCTTCATGATTTTGCTCCGTCATAACGGCGCCCTGCTCGTTGACATCGCTCGCTTTGTAGGCGCGGTGGTTCCTGCTGGAAAGGAATTCGACCTGAGACGGAACGTTCAGCTGGAAAGTAACAACCACTTTCCCTGAAATGGGGCCATCAGTCGTGACGGCATCTGGCACTTTAACCCGCAGCATCCCCGGCGCATCAGGGACGTCGTGCTGCCAGGCGCACCATACAACGGTATATCCCTTCCGCATAAGGAACCCATTACCTGGATCCATTGGTGCATCCGGAGTTACCTCGGGTGCGCTATTTATGTTCCGCAGCGCCAGTGGTTTTCCCCTGTTGGGAACGTCAAATAGGATCCGGCGGTTCCCAAGTTGAGGATCGGCAGGGAGGAGTATGCGGAAGTCCGAAGAAAACTCGACCAGCCCATCAGCATTGCGGGGAGCCAATCCCAAATCAGCGATGGTCTCGTTGGCTCCGTGGTTGGGGTCGGCTGCGAAATGAGCGACGCCGTCCAATTGCTCGTAAGCTCCGACGCCCCCAAAGACCTGGCCGTTAGCGAACGGAATCCGGGATTTGATCTCCATCTTGGTGACTGGCATTTCCTATCCTCGTCAGAGATTGGGTTGTGGGTGAAACGGGCAACGGTACATCCCACGCTTGCCGGGTACATCACTGCCAGAATCCGAGTACCGTTCCACTGATTGACGACTGTTCTGCGTGATTCGGCCCTACCAGATTACCTGGGAATCCTGAAGGTTCTCCACTTCGATCTTCGAGAGGCCTAGTATCCCATGGAATACATCCATATTGTGCTCACCCAGGTCTGGAGTCCAAGTGTCGATCCTCGATGGTGTTTCCGAAAACCGCCACGGAGGAACCACTGCCCGAAGTTCACCTTTTTCAGAATGGGTAATGATTGGGAATGCTTCTCTCGCTTCCAAGTGGGCGTCAACCATTAGTTGACTCGGAGAGAGAGATGGAAATGCGGGCACCTTTCGGGACTGCAGTTTTTCTGTGACTTCCTCGGAAGAGTAATTGGCAGTCCACTCTGTGATCAAATGATCCAGTGCGTCGTGCTGCTTCCAGCGGCGGAATGCGTCGCCAAACCTATCACCCTGGGCCCATTCTGGGGTTCCCATGGCCTCGACGAAATCCTGCCATTCGTTTTGTGATCCGATGGATATGCTGACCCACTCATCTTCACCCAAACATCTGTAAACGCCCTGAGGCGCAGCGGACTCATCACGGTTACCCTGCCGTTGTGTCTCTCGTCCATTCATGGCGAATTCCATGAGGGATTGTCCGATGAAAGACGAGCCCAGATCTCTCACGGAAACGTCTACGTGCTGGCCCAATTCGGTGCGTCGTTTGGCACATAAGGCCGCAACCGCTGAGAATGCCAGCAACATTCCACCAGTGTGATCCATCCCGTGTCGAAGCTCCACAGGAGGGCCATCTGGATATCCTGTCAAGTTTCCGAGGCCTCCGATCGCTGCGAACAGAGGGGCGTAGCCAGCGTAATTGTACTCCGGCCCACTCTGGCCGTTGGATGAAAGAGATACTAGGATGATGTCCGGCTTTGCCTTACGTAAAGCCTCATAACCAAAGCCCAGGCGGTCGAACACACCTGGCCGAAAACTCTGCAAGACCAAGTCGGATACCTTAGCGAGCTCCAACGCTAGTTCGATAGCGCGGGGCTCTTTGAGGTTCAAGGTCGCTGACATTTTATTGGCGTTCACTTGCTCAAAGCTAGGAGCAGGTTTGCCATACATGGGGTGCGGCCGGCGGGTGATATCCAACCGAGCGGAACTCTCCACTTTGATCACCTGCGCGCCCATTTCCGCCATCATCAGTCCAGCAAAAGGCCCGGCTGCATGTGTCGAGAAGTCCGCTACTCGAATCCCAGATAAAGGTCCTTTGACGTCAATCATTAAATCACCCCTGAGCGGGCCAATGAAACTATTTTTTCAGATGTGTAGCCGAGGGATTGTAGAAACTCTAAGTTGTGCTCTCCCAGTAATGGAGACCGGTCGAGGACCGGAGGCGTTTCCGTCATACGATATGGAGGGCCAGCATAGTCATAGGTACCCGCCTCAGGATGTTCTACAGAGACGAAAAACCCCCGTTCACGTTGATGAGGGCTCTCGAACACCTCTCCTGGCGTGTAAAACGGGGCGAACGGGACCCCCGCAGCCTGGCCGTTGTGATAGAGCCAATCTTTGGTCTTATCGGCAGTCCATTCCCTAAGGTTCCGGTTTATCTCGGCGCCGTAGGTCGTTGGGTCGGCGAATTTTTCTGGGGAAGCCCAATCTGGGTCGCCGAGAAAGTGTCCCAGGTTCTCCCATTGCCTTGGCTCCAATGTTAGGAGCTCAATATAGCCATCCTTGGTGGGCATGACGCCACCTACACGGAAAAACCGGGTAAAGCGGTCTTC
>NZUD01000031.1 GCA_002697005.1 Chloroflexota bacterium
CAGATAAAAGAGTTTGACCGACTTAGCACCACGGTCATTAACTCTTACGTGGGTCCTGTGCTAGGCCGGTATCTGGAGAACTTGCAAGAACGGTTGACTAAATTCCAGCAATCGGGTGACTTCCTCATCATGCAGTCCAACGGCGGCGTTGCGCCTATAGAGGACTCACGACGTTTGGCTGTACGCTCCATACTGTCTGGCCCTGCCGGAGGTGTGAGCGGTGCGGCAGCCTACGGAAGGCTGACAGGGTCGTCAAACATAATCGCGTTCGATATGGGTGGCACCAGCACTGACATCTCCTTGATCGAGAACGGAGAGCCTCATCTGAGCACTGAAAAATTTGAGGCTGGGTGGAAGATTTCTGTGCCAATGATAGATATCCATACCATGGGTGCGGGTGGCGGTAGCATCGCTTCTGTGGGCCCAGGTGGCATCATGCAGGTGGGCCCAGAGAGCGCAGGCGCCGTACCCGGCCCGGCTGCTTATGACAAGGGCGGGGACCGCCCCACCGTGACTGACGCCAACCTGGCGCTGGGNTACCTGGACTCTGGTAACTTCCTGGGCGGTAGCACAACTTTACAGAAAGGCCTTGCTGAAAAGGCCATCTCAGAGCATGTTGCACATCCCACCGGCCTTTCCATGATCGAAGCTGCAGAAGGTATTACAGAGGTGGTCTCAACGTCCATAGCGGAGGGAATCCGGCTCATGTCAGTTCAGCGCGGTGTGGACCCGCGCCGGTTCAATATGATGGCTTTCGGCGGCGCTGCCGGACTCCAGGCAAGCAAGGTGGCCAGACAATTGCAGGTGGAGAAAGTAATCATCCCCGCCGCGGCTGCAGTGCTTTCGGCCCACGGCATGCTGTCAACTGACCTCAAATACGACTATTCTCGCTCCCTCCCGACCTCGTTATTGGGCATGGATCTAGATGCTGTCAAAGCCCTCGTGGAAGGAATGGAGTCGGAAGGTCGTCAAAAACTTCAGGACCAGGGTGTGCTGGAATCCTGTATAGAAATCACAGTCTCTGCCGACATGCGATACCTCGACCAGATATACGAGGTCAATGTCCCGGTGCCGGATCTGACCCAAGACCTAGANCTGNTGCTGTATCAGTGGGCCGGCAATTTCCATNCCCGCTATCAAGAACTGTACTCCTACAGNCAGTCGGAACAGGAGATACGGCTAGTGACCCTGCGCGTTAGCNTGGTGGGCAGNCTGCCCAAGCTGGATCCGCCGCCTGTGGATAGGGTAANTACAGATACCGTGAAAGCGAAGGGAAGGCGGAAGGTTTATCTGAGTGGTTGGACCGATGCTACTGTCTACGAGATTACTGAATTGCCCCCTGGAAGTTTGGTCAACGGCCCGGCGGTCTTGGAATCTGACTTCACCACCGTGTTGGTTGAGGCTGGGGACAAGGCAACCATCGACTCATACGGNGGCATCGAGCTGCAGGTCTGTCTGGATACTGAAGATTCGCCAGAGGTAGTTACTACCAGACCCGACCCGGTTACCCTGGCTGTTGTGGAGCATCGGTTGGAGTCCATCGCCCGCGAGATGACCGAAGTTATGCTCCGGACGGCTATGTCCCAGATACTGAACTCCAGCCGCGACTTCTCCACAGCTCTTCTNGATGGCGACTGCCAATTGGTGGCCCAAGGAGAGGGCATCCCGGTCCATGTCAGTGCCCTTCCCGTGGCCGGGGCTGCGGTCCGGGACTATTTCGGCGATACCATCTCAGAGGGTGACCTGTTCATACTGAACGACCCTTATTTCGGAGGCAGCCATCTGCCTGACATCACTATAATAAGACCGGTGTTCCACCAGGGGAGGTTACTGTTCTACGCCGTTAACCGCGCCCACCATAGCGACGTCGGCGGAGGAACGCATGGCGGCTATAACCCTCGGGCTACAGAGATATTTCAGGAAGGGATCCGCATCCCACCACTGAAGCTCTATGACAAGGGAGTGGCCAGGGAAGACGTGCTCCAGATGCTTTCGGCCAACGTCCGGCAGCCNGAAAACTTCCTGGGAGACCTGAATGCTCAGATAGGCTCGGTCATGATAGCGGCCCAGCGCATCGCCAGCCTGTTGGAGACCTACGGCCCNGACAGNCTGNTGGCTGCGGTAGAAGAGATCTTGTCAGCCACTGAGCGGCANGTGCGGCAGTTCATCTCTGAATGGCCAGATGGTGTNTACCATGGTGAGGCTTTGGTGGATGACGATGGCTTCGACAACAAGTTGATTCCCATCCGGGCCAANGTGACCATAAATGGAGATCAGATGGCCATAGACCTGGGAGAGTCCAGCCCNCAAGTCACCGGCTTCATCAACAGCGCTTACGCTAACACCCGATCTCTTGCCCACGCGGCNATCATGTANGTGGCCCCAGCTAATGTGGCCAAAAACGAGGGTTCCATGCGNCCGGTGGACATCATTGCCCCCAANGGTCTGATNGTGAACGCTAACCCGCCGGCACCGGTCTGCATGAGCACCAACCACTGCGCNGAAGAGATCGTCGAGGCGGTATTNAAGGCCCTTGCCCAGGCAGTTCCTAAAGAGGTCAACGCCGGGTTCTCTCGAAGATTACGTTACGCCATCACAGGTCAGGACCCGCGCACCGGACGGCAGTTCATCTGGCATTTTTTCCTGGCCCGTGGTGGGGGAGGTGCAACCTATGGCTATGATGGTTGGCCCAACGTAGGTGAGATTAACGTGGCTGGCGGCATACGCAGTCCCAGCATCGAAGTCACTGAAGAAAGGTTCCCATTCTTTATCCGCAGACACGAACTGCGCCCCAACTCCGGTGGTCAAGGCCAGTGGCGCGGCGGACTTGGGGGCATCTGTGACCTGGTCTACGAAGGAGAAGGCACAGCACGACTGAACACGGCCGGTGACGGCATAGTGGTGCCGCCATTTGGCTTATTCGAAGGACAAGACGGCCTTCCTCACGACTACAAAATCCTGTCCAATGGATCTGAGCGTTCGCTAGGTTCAAAAGAGACCGAAGTCAAGGTCAACCCTGGTGACCACGTCTACTGCCTGTCTTCAGGTGGAGGCGGTTACGGGAATCCGTCGGACCGCAGCCAGGCTGCGGACGAATGGGACAGGAAGAACGGGTACGTTGGGTAGCTGCTGCTGGGAGGGTGCCTGAAGTCCTGCGTGGTGGACGGAATCCAGTCCGCCGAAGCCGAAGCCATAGTTGACGCACTCAAAGACCTGTATATTTTGTTAAACAAGTAGCGACCAAGGGAGAAGATATGTCAGCGTACGTAATCGGCGACATCAATGTAACCGATCCGGATACTTTTGCTAAATACGCTGCGGCTGTACCTAACAGCAGTGGAGCGTTCGGCGGCAAATATCTGGTGCGAGGTCCTGACAAGTGCCATCCCGTGGAAGGAGATTGGTGCCCGCAACGGTTTGTTTTGGCTGAGTACAAAGATATTCAGACCATCAAAGCCTGGTATTACTCCGACGAATACAAAGACCTTACCAAGCTCCGCCAAAGCGCTTCCACGGGGTCGCTGTTAGTTGCAGAAGGGATCGAGCCTCATGCCCAGGGCAGCGATACCGGTAAGACCGCGTATCTGGTTGGCGACATTGAAGTTACCGACCCCGAGAAATACAGTGAATATGCATCTGGTGTTCCGGAAACTGTGGCGGCCTACGGTGGGAAATACCTGGTACGAGGCGTGTCAGGCGAGGTCCTGGAAGGGGTGTGGCAACCCAAGCGCCTGGTGGTGCTCGAGTTTGAGAGTATGGAGCGGGCCAAGGCCTGGTACGACTCGCCGGAATATGCTGACCTGAAGAAGATTCGCCAGAACGCCTCCATCGGAAACCTCATATTCGCCGATGGAGCCTAGCAGCAAACAGCCCTAATTGGAAAATGACATGGCTACAACGGACAAGAACATCAAGCGATTGAATCTGCCCGTGGAAGGCATGACTTGTGCTGCGTGCGTAGGATTCGTGGAGAGTTCTCTCCAGAGAGTTCCGGGCATGATGGAAGTTGCAGTGAATCTCGGCACCGAGAAAGCGGTGGTGGAGTTNGACGCCTCNGAAGTTACCTTTGAGCAGATNCAGGAAGCTGTTTCTGGAGCAGGGTATCGCCTCAGTTCCCAATCGGCATCTCTGAACATCGGTGGCATGACCTGCGCCGCCTGTGTCACGCAGGTGGAGAACGCTCTTCAGAGCGTAATTGGCGTCTCAGAAGCCAGCGTGAACTTGGGGGTCGAGAAGGCGTTCGTAGAGTTCGTCCCTGGTATGGTAGAACTCTCCGATCTGCAGAAGGCCGTGGAAGAGTCGGGCTACAACGTAGAAGCCTTCAACGATACTGGAGGCCAGGAAAGAGAGTTGGAACGACTCTCGAAGATCAAAGATATTCGTGAATTGCGAAACCGCCTGGTATTGGCTGGCATCGGCGCTATACTACTCTTCTTGGGNACTTTTGACGTGCTGCCGTGGGTCGATGACCTCATGTCCCGTGCCTACTATCCCTTCTTGTTGTGGGGACTAGCAACGCCGGTGCAGTTTTGGGCCGGGTCCAATTTCTACACTTCCGGCTTGGGAGCGCTCAGACACCGCACGTCCAATATGCATACGCTGATCGCCATGGGCACTACCGTGGCCTACTGCTACAGCGCAGCGGTAGTCCTCATTGATCAATTTTCGACTGCAACTCTGGCCGATCATGGCATCGAAGCCAAACTATACTTCGACACCGCAGCCATCATAGTGGCCTTGATTCTACTGGGCCGGTTCTTGGAGGCAGGGGCACGGGGAAGGACTTCCGAAGCTATTCGTCGGCTTATCGGCCTTAGGCCTACCTCCGCTCGAGTAGTGCGTGATGGCGAAGAGATAGATATCCCCGTGGATCAGGTCGTTATTGGAGACACGCTACTGGTCCGTCCCGGGGACAAGATTCCGGTGGATGGTCTGGTGACTGACGGCTATTCGGCGGTTGATGAGGCGATGCTAACCGGTGAAAGTATGCCGGTAGAGAAGAGCCCAGGCCAACGGGTGTATGGGGCCACTATCAATTCCAATGGGGCTTTGTATTTCGAGGCCACTCAGGTAGGCGGTGAGACCGTACTAGCCAAGATTATCCGTTTAGTCGAAGACGCCCAGGGTTCCAAAGCTCCTATCCAACGTTTGGCCGATCATGTGGCGTCCTATTTTGTGCCCGCCGTTATTATCGTTTCTCTGGCCGCGTTCGCGTTCTGGATGCTGTTGGGACCGCCTCCGGCGCTGACGTTCTCCACCCTTGTGCTGGTTTCGACCCTNATCATCGCCTGCCCNTGTGCTCTTGGACTTGCCACTCCCACAGCGATAATCGTGGGTACTGGCAAGGGAGCAGAGANAGGAGTGTTGATCAAACAGGCGCGAGTCCTAGAAGTCGCTCACAAGGTCGATATAGTGGTCTTGGACAAGACAGGCACGCTTACGACGGGAAAGCCGGTTGTGACTGACCTATTAGTTTCTGCGGTATCAGGGTCTTCGGAACANGAATTGCTATTTTTAGCAGCGTCGGCAGAACGGGGCTCCGAACATCCTTTGGGTGAAGCAATCGTCTTAGAGGCGCNGACACGTGGNCTGGNCCTGGAGATAGCTACTGATTTCCAAGCCATACCTGGACGGGGANTCTTGGCACGGGTNAACGGACGCCTGGTTCGGTTTGGCAATCAGGCTTTGATGGAAGATTCCGGCTTGGCTTTGAATGGTTTGGTGGATCAGGCTTCTGACCTGGCGGCCAAAGGTAAAACACCCATGTTCTTGGCTTGTGACGAACAGGTAATGGGCTTGGTCGCCGTGGCTGACACAGTAAAACCAGAAGCATCTCAAGCATTNGCGAAGCTCCGTCGCATGAACCTGGAAGTTGTGATGCTCACCGGCGATAACGCCCAGACCGCTTCCGCTATAGCCAGCGAATTGGGAGTGGACCGAGTTGAGGCCGAGGTTTTGCCCCAGGACAAAGCGGCCGTCATCAAGAGACTACAATCCGAAGGTCAGAAGGTGGCGATGGTTGGCGACGGCATAAATGACGCGCCAGCGTTGGCCCAATCTGACGTCGGTATGGCCATGGGAANCGGGACAGACGTTGCNATAGAATCAGCGGATATAACCTTGATGCGAAGTGACGTGAATGGCGTCGCGACTGCGCTGGACCTGAGCAGGCAGACCATCCGGACTATCAANCAGAACCTATTCTGGGCGTTCTTTTATAATACGATGCTGATACCTGTGGCGGCGGGGGCGTTGTATCCGATCTTCCAAGGTATTGGCGGAGTGCCGGGCAGCTTGGAATTTTTCTTTGGCGAGCAGGGTTTCCTTAACCCCGCTCTAGCAGCGCTGGCCATGTCTTTCAGCTCAGTAACTGTGATTGCGAATTCATTGAGATTGCGTAGGGCTAAAGTCTGACCGTATTCTTTTGAAACTAGATCTGATAAACGATGGGTAATTTTAGGAGACGATGATGGCTACAGCTATAGACCCGATTTGTAAGATGGATGTGGACACCCAAANCCCACCTGGAGGGCAGAGTGAATTCCAGGGCACNACTTATTACTTCTGTGCNCCTGGTTGCAAGGTAGCTTTCGACAAGGAACCGGAGAAGTATATTTTAGGGGAAGAATCAGACGTCCACGATGACCATCATGACCATGGCCATGACCATGGTACTGGAGGACACAGCCACGGGCACCACATGCCGGAGAGCGAAGCTAAGGCCGCGCCTGCTGCTAGTAAGCCGGGGTTCTTTGCCCGGTTGTTTGGCAAGAAATAACCAGGTAATTAAAAACACCTTTAGGCTGCGTAGGCCCCGTTAGACAGATTTAAGGTGACATGGGTTTCGCCAGAGGGGAAATAACCGAGGAATACCAATGTACCGCCTTCTAAGCTAGTGCTATGAGTCGTTGAAGACGACTTTTATGTGTGTGGGTCGATTGATTTCTGCGAACGATTTTATTCTTTTTGATAGCTCTAGGCGATGGCCCCATGACAACGTTTGTACTTTTTGCCGCTACCGCAGGGGCATGANGCATTACGGCCCACCTTGCCTGGTGCGGCCGCCGGCGGCGAAGGTCGTGTACCCGCGTTAACCGCCTTCATTGGGCTTTCTTTGGGCGTGGTGGCGGCCTGTCGGTAGTTGACTCCCTGAGAAGGCTGCGCATTAAGGGTGGCGTGGAACACGGTGTGAATCACCTCGTTCTCAATCGCCACTTGGAGATTGCCGAACATTTTGTTGCCTTCAGACCGGTAGACCACCAACGGGTCACGCTGTCCGTAGGCTTGCAGCCCTACTCCTGTACGCAGGTTCTCCATGGCCGTCAGGTGCTGCACCCAGTGCGTGTCAATGGCCCGCAGCAATAGTAACCGCTCGATGGTCCGAGCGTCTTCTTCGCCAATGTCCTGTTCTCTGNCAGAATATATCGTCTCGGCGAAGTCATCAAATATCTCCAGTATCTGGTCCCGGCTCCATTCGTAAACTTGGTCTTCGGTAGCCAATTCTGGGGGTAACGGACAAATCTGGCGTAGTTCATCGATAAGCCCCGCGGGATTCCAATCGTCGATGTGACGACCAGGCAGGTGATGGTTTGTTGATTCCTGGAAGGTCCGCTTCAGCATATCCACGAATTTTTGACGCAGAGACTCGCCGCTCAGCGCTTCAAAGCGATCTTCGTAGATCACTCCACGTTGCTTGTTGAGCACGTCGTCATAGTCCAACAGGTGCTTGCGCATGTCGAAGTGGTAGCCTTCCACNTTGACCTGCGCGCCGCCTATGGACTTGGTGATGATCTTGTTTTCGACAGGTGTTTCTTCGTCCAGTCCAGCCCAGCCCATGACTGACTTGATCCTCTCTCCGCCGAATCGCTGCATCAGTTCGTCTTCCAGAGAAACGTAGAACTGTGAACTGCCCGGGTCTCCCTGGCGGCCAGCACGGCCCCGCAACTGGTTATCGATACGGCGGGCGTCGTGGTGCTCGGTTCCCAGAACATAGAGCCCGCCTAGTCCAATTATCTTATCGTGTTCTTCTTGCCAGCCTAAACGNGNGGTGTCGCTGCCACCGAGCACTATATCGGTGCCGCGTCCGGCCATGTTGGTGGACACTGTTACGGCATCNAGGCGGCCTGCCTGGGCGACGATGGTGGCTTCGTGCTCGTGATTCTTGGCGTTTAACACTTGGTGGGGAACGCCTCGTTTCCTAAGGCGCTCACTCAGGTACTCGGAATCTTCTACCGAGGTAGTGCCGATCAGGACCGGCTGATGGGTCCCATGCAGAGCAGCGATATCTTCCACGACTACGTTCCACTTACCATCTTCGGTCTGGAAGACCAGATCCGAGTTGTCTTCTCGGCCCAAAGGCATGTTGGTGGGGACAGCCACCACCTCTAGTCCGTAGATCTTGTAAAACTCGTCCTGCTCGGTGAGAGCGGTACCGGTCATTCCGGCCAGCTTCTGATAGAGGCGGAAATAGTTTTGGAGAGTGATGGTTGCGTAAGTGATGCTCTCCCGCTGAATCTTGACTCCCTCTTTGGCCTCGACAGCTTGATGAAGACCATCAGACCAGCGACGGCCCGGTTGGAGGCGGCCAGTGAAGTCATCTACGATGACTACTTCGCCGTCCTGAACAACGTAGTCCTTGTCTTTAATCTTGGAGATTTCCGCCGTGAGGGCGTTCTCCATATAGTGGACTTGGTGGTAGTTCTCCGGGTCGTAAAGGTTGGTGGTGTTGGTCCATTTCTCCATCTTGGAGATGCCTTCGACGGTCAGAGATATCGCCTGGGTTCGCTCGTCTATAGTGAAGTCAGTCTCACCATCCAAACGGGTCACCAGCTTGGCGAAGCTCTGGTAGAGCTGTACCGGCTCTTCCGCCGGGCCGCTGATGATCAGAGGGGTTCGGGCTTCGTCGATGAGGATGTTATCGACTTCATCCACGATGGCGTAGTTCAACTCTCGCTGCACGCGGTTGGCCTTGTCCAAGGCCATATTGTCCCGGAGATAATCGAAACCGAATTCGTTGTTAGTGCCATAGGTAATGTCTGCCCGGTAGGCTTCGGACCGCGTGACCGGCCGGAGATTTTCCATACCGGCCGGGGTGTCGGTGACATCAGGGTCGTATTGGAAGCTGACGTCGTGCTGCAGGCACCCGACAGTTAAGCCCAAGGCGTGGTAGATTTGCCCCATCCAGACGGGGTCGCGCCGAGCCAGATAGTCGTTGACGGTTACTACGTGGACACCTCGGCCTTCTAATGCGTTGATATAAACGGCCAGGGTGGCGACTAAGGTTTTTCCTTCTCCGGTTTTCATCTCGGCGATCTGGCCCGTATGCAGGACCAATCCGCCGATAAGTTGTACGTCGTAATGGCGTTGTTTCAGTGTGCGCCGGGCCGCCTCTCGCACTGTGGCAAAGGCTTCAGACACCATATCGTCCAGGCTTTCTCCGTCGGCCAGCCTAGATCGGAATTCCTCGGTCATACCGTGGAGTTCGCCGTCGGTCATCTTTTGAAATTCGACCTCCAACTCGTTGATATCGTTGACGAGCGGAGCGAGCTTCTTTAGTGCTTTTTCGTTTGGGTCGCCAAGCACTTTTTGGAGAACAGAGACCATGGATGAATAGACCTCTTAGATTGCAGCCGGTATGCTTGATTTATCGCCTGGTCAGCTTCTCAAACTGATTCGGACGGCCGGAGACCAGTTATATTGTATCCAAAGGCTACCGGTGATGCACGCCTTGTCTCGGCTTAGAAAA
>NZUD01000032.1 GCA_002697005.1 Chloroflexota bacterium
ATCCTGTTCTTTTCCGACATCTTCTTCCGCGACGGCATAGTGGTAAATCACATGCAGTCGGGACACTTCGTAGCCGGCGGGGTGGCCGTGGGTATGATGCTGTTTGGGCTCGCGCTAGTCTTGGCCCACAGGCACCTTAGGCAAGTGGTGGTGGCGGGGGTGCTGGGATTGATGGCCGGTGTGTACGTCGCAGGTGCGGTAATCGTGGCCATTATAGGGGCGTCCGGGCACCAACCAGGATCCGGCGAACGGTCTGAATTGTCCGGCTCCTCGATACACATGGAGTAGTTTTTCCGCCTAGGCGGTTTCCAGGGGTTCTTCGATTACAACTCCGTCGGTTATCTGGAATATACGCACCGTTGGGTTATCCATGTCCATCAGAGAGACCAGTACGTATCGGACGTCAGGCCAGAGCCCGGCGGTTCCACCGGCGATACGGACATCGGTGTCGGACGGATAGGCCTCACTACCCGTGTGGGAGTGGTATATGGCCAGTAATTCCCAGTCATTGTCACCGGCCTCGGAGTCGACTCTGCCTAATTCCCCTGGGTCCATGGAGAACCGGTAGGGACTGGCTTCCACGTTGGACATGCGATAGGCCTTCATAACTTTATTGTCCGGGCCTGCCAGGATGCCGCAGCACTCATTCGGAAGGTCGGCCTTAGCGTGGGCCACCATTTCATCGACGAATTCCTGTTTGATCTGGACCAACGAGTCTTCTCCTGGGACTAGATTGTGAACCTAAATCTGGCCGGTCTGGGCGAAGAAGGATATGGTGCCGCAACCTTGTGTGAATATATCAGAGGAACCCTGAGGAAAACAGCGGCATCGAAGTCCGTATGCCGGAATATGGAAAGACCGGCCAACAAGGATTCACACAGTTTATTTCTGGAGCAGGTGCCCAGGCGATGTTTTTTAGAAAGGCTGCTCAAAATGCCACGGGAACCTGACCCTTGAAAAATATGTTTCTGGGGTTTTCTTGAAGGGTCTACTGAGCGGGAAATCCAGTGAAGTGAACGAGTCCGATGGCTAACGGTCGGTGCTTAATGGGGCAGGCTTTGATGAAATCGCCATTCAGGTATTGACCTAAGTTCGGGCAAAGGCAGTGGCTGTAGTCTATCCATTGGCCCATCGAGCGTAATCGTATACCGCTGCTTCCTGGTCTGTAGTCTGAACTGACCTTGGACGGAGTTCCCGGACCCGGCTGATGGCTTCGTTTGGTTCCTGACCTCGGTGCACCAGGTAACAGGCCAATACCGTGCCGGTCCGGCCGATGCCCGCGTAACAACTGACCGCGACAGGTCTCTGGTCGGCGACCTGTCGGTCGATGAATTCGACCATACGGTGAATTTGGTCCAGGCTGGGCGCGGTAAAATCCGTCACCGGCTCGAACATATCCACTAAATCAAGGCTGTCTGCTGTGTTGGCAGAGATGGTCTGTTCTTCCATCCGGATCACAGCACGGACGCCGCTGTGGTAAAGGAAAGAGAGGTCGTCAAAGCTGGATGGCCCCATCGAACCTGCCAGCTCATTTTCCAGGACCCAACCAAAATTCATCGGCATCAGTCTAGGTTCCCTCTAGCCAGGTCTTGATTCGATGGCGGACTTCCTGCTCCATCAAGGTTGCAACCGACACGAGTTTGTTTTTGGAACTGTGTCCCCGGACTATCGTCAGTCGAGACTTGCTGATGCCCAACACGTCTGATAGTAGTGCGATGACTCCATCGTTTGCCTGGCCGTTTGTGGGTGAAGCCGTGGTCCGAAGCCGTATGACGCCTTCCTCGAATCCGTCCACCTGGTTACGGGAGGCCCGTGGTTGGACCCGCACCTTCAGGGTGAAATTTTCACTTGATACGGAGGCCATTATATAGGCACCTTGCAGGCGTATCCGAGAAGCCGTCTGGTATATTAAACCAAAAGTTACATGTGCTACGAAACATCTTGCAGGAGGCGTTCGGTGGAGTATACCAACATCAAACTGAGGAAAGAAAACCGGGTGGTGACCATCTGGTTGAACCGTCCGGATGCTTTGAATGCGCTAAGCCCTGCATTGCTCACAGAACTCTCATTCGCGTTGGCCGAGGCGGGCGAAGATGAGTCTCTCAAGGCTCTCGTGATCAGAGGCGAAGGTCGTGCCTTCTGCGCCGGCGCCGACCTGACATACTTCCAGACGACCTTCGCCGAACCGGCCTTGTTGCCTGGTTATATTGCCCAGGTCAACAACACCTTCCACCAGATAGAAGGACTGCCCTTTCCGGCCATCGCTGTGGTGCATGGTTTTGCTCTGGCAGGCGGTTTGGAGTTGATGATGGCCTGCGATATGGCCTTGGTTGCAGATGATGCTCGCCTTGGAGACCAGCATGTTAACTTCGGCTTGATGCCAGGTGGCGGCTCCACCCAACGTCTGCCCCGGCGCGTCGGCCTACAGCGCGCTATGGAGCTGCTGACCACCGGAAAATGGATCTCCGGAGCAGAGGCCGTGGATTGGGGGTTAGCCCTGAGAGCTGCCCCGTCAGGGAGTCTGGACGACGAGCTGGAGTCAATCATTGGACCGCTCCGCACCAAGAGTCGCGGTGGCCTGGCTATGATCAAAGCCGTGACTCTGCGCGGTATGGGTCTGCCCATTGATGACGGAGTGGCGTTGGAGAGCTTGGCCTTCACCCAATATATGACTACGTCGCCCGACCCGGTGGAGGGCATCAGGGCTTTCATAGAGAAACGCCAGCCTGAATTCTAGTTCGTAATCTTCGTTCGCTCTTGGGGCAAGAATGAGTCGGGCTGGTTCGACACCCGTGCAGGCCGATGCTATGATTTAGTGCCGTTACGAGCTTTGTATGCGCTCCCCCAAGGCTATTTTTACGAATACGATAATGGCCTGTCGGCGCCCTAATCTGCCGCCAGTCATTGGATACCCAGCATGAAGATTATAGACATCCTTGCTAAGACAAGACCCGTCTCATTCGAGTTTTTCCCCCCTCGCAGCGCTGATGGTATAGCTGCTGTCCTCGAGACTCTGGATGAACTTAAACCGTACTGTCCGGACTTTGTGTCGGTGACATACGGAGCTGGCGGTTCGACGCGGGCGTTCACTGAAGAGATTACCATTCAAGCTAAGCGGACTGCGAATGTGGAGGTAATGGCCCATCTCACCTGCGTGGGCCAGACGGTTGAAGAGATAAACAGTGTTCTGGATCGCTTGGAATCTGAAGGCGTTGAGAACATCATCGCCCTGCGTGGCGACCCGCCACGGGGTGAGACGGAGTTCGTTCCTACGAAGGGCGGCTTCCAACACGCGACCGACCTACTCAAACATGTAACTTCCAACTTTCATTTTGGCGTGGCTGCGGCCTGTTATCCGGAGGGACACACCGAGTCGGTTGACCTAAAAAGCGACCTAGATTATGTGAAGATGAAGGTGGACANCGGGGCTGATTTCCTGGTGACACAGTTGTTTTATGACAACCGTCACTACTTTGACTTTNTAGAGCGAGCTCATTCTGCTGGCATATCCGTACCAATCATTCCTGGCGTTCTGCCGGTGTTGAACTCAGCCCAGGTCCGACGTTTCACTGGCCTAAGTGGATCAGAGATCCCTCCGGACTTGGACAAGCTATTGGACAAGTATGCCGANAGCGACAATAGCGCCCGTGACATGGGAGTGGAGTATGCCACCGCCCAAGTACGGGAACTCTGGGATGCCGGCGTGCCCGGGGTCCATTTCTACGTGCTTAACCGTAGTTACTCGGTGTCCCGAATCCTGGATAACCTGGTTATTCCCGGACACCTACGGGAAGACTGATCCAGCTACCGGATTCATTGGGCGGACGATGCTGACAACAGGCGTCGACATAATTGAGATTCCCCGTATCAAACAGGTGTTGGATCGTTACGGCCAACGGTTCCTGAACCGTGTTTTCACGCCAAGCGAGATTGACTATTGCAATGGGCGTCCGCCCAATCTGGCCGGCAGGTTCGCTGTCAAAGAGGCCACGATGAAGGCGCTGGGCACTGGCGTTCGTGGCGTTAGCTGGAAGGACATCGAGGTTGTTCGAGCCGACAGCGGGGCGCCCAGCGTGAAACTCTATGGCCGTGCTAAAAAGCGGGCCGAGCAGCTGCGGGTTTGTGAGATATCTGTGAGCATCTCCCATTCACGAGAATATGCCGTAGCTTTTGTGGTGGCCCAGCTGAATGACCAACCGGAGCTGACGGCATGAAGATCGTAACCGCGGCCCAGATGGTGGCTATCGAACACGCATCGGAAAGGGCCGGTGTGAGCACTGATGTTCTCATGGAGAACGCTGGTCTAGCCGTGGCTCAATGTGCGCGGGAAATGGTTGGTGCTGCTGGCGTGCGGATAACTGTCTTGGTTGGCCCAGGCAACAACGGGGCAGACGGTTTGGTGGCTGCTAGGCACCTGCGGCGCTGGGGGGCTGATGTGGTCTGTTTCCTGGTCACTGGACGCCCTGAGTCTGACCCCAAGCTGGATTTGGCGATTGAGTACGGGGTTCAAGTTATAGACGGCGCGACCACCGGGATCGTAGAACGATTCCTCGGCCGGTCTGAGCTGGTTATCGACGCCATTTTGGGCACCGGACAGTCCCGCCCATTGGAGGGCCGTGTTTTGGAGGCCATGTGCTGCTTGGCCAATGCCAGGAACGCGTCGAAATCTCCGAGATTGCTGGCATTGGATCTGCCTACNGGCTTGAACGCAGACACCGGTGATGTCGATTTAAGCGCCGTCTCCTGTGATACTACATTCGCCCTTGGTTACCCCAAGGCGGGGTTGCTCAACTTTCCTGGCGCGGAGCATGCCGGTGAGCTGAAGGTGTTAGATATCGGCGTTCCGAAGGGCCTGAAAGAAGAGAAGGCTGTCCAACTTGAATCGTTGGATGCCAGTTGGGTCGCACGTNACATACCCAANCGGCCACTGGACTCGCACAAGGGGACATTTGGACACGCTCTTGTGATCGCCGGGTCTAGAAACTACGTTGGCGCCGCTTATCTGGCGTCGCAGGCGTCTGTCAGGGCTGGAGCTGGACTTACCACACTGGCTTCACCCGAGAGTGTCTACCCGATCTCCGCGGCTAAATCTACCGAGCCCATCCACCTGCCCTTGCTGGAGGACGAGGACGGCAGAGTGGGAAGCCATGCGGCCCAGACTCTCCGCGAAGGATCAAGGCGGTATACCAACGTTTTAGTGGGCTGTGGGCTTGGCCTGTCAGAGGGTACCGTCCAGTTCGTAGAAGACCTGCTGTTCAGCCAAGATGGCTCGGGGGTCTCTGAATTGCCGACCCTCGTCGATGCCGATGGTCTGAACAATATGGCCTCGATAGAGAATTGGCCTCAACGGACTCGTGGACCCTTAGTGTTGACCCCTCATCCCGGCGAGATGGGGACGCTCACAGGACTTCCCACCGCTGAGATTCAGAAAGACCGAGTGGCCGTTGTCCGGGAATACGCCGCGCGTTGGAATGTTACCTTAGTGCTTAAGGGCGCCAATACGGTTATCGGTCAACCCGATGGGATGGTCCGGGTTGCCTCGTTCGCAAATCCTGGTCTGGCTACGGCCGGCACCGGTGATGTTCTTAGCGGGGTGATTGCCGGGTTGATGGCTCAGGGCCTGGAGCCGGCCGTAGCGGCAAGCTGTGGGGTCTACCTGCACGGAGATGCAGGTCGGGAGATAACGACGGCGCTGGGGAATATTGGCATGGCGGCGTCGGACCTGCTGCCTCAGATACCGATGGCATTGCAGCGGCTAACCAGATTCTGATCGTCGTTGTTGTTACCCCCGATACCCCCTATGTTATACTTGGAAACGTGCCTGAGCAGGACTGATCAGCTCCTTCGGGCCGCCCAACCCAGAGCATGAAACGACCGTAGTAACTCAGGATAAGACCCGTAGATAATGTCGTTTGAATTTTTTCTCGAAAACATTTCAGACCCGACAGGTCATATCGCGGCCGTGGACTTCTATGAAGTTTCAGATCTCTCCCCTGAAGAGCTAGGGCAGTTCACATCAGCNTGGTATCCGCTCCCCATCGAACGGCAGCGGGCCATCGCGTCTAGCATGGTCGAATTCGCTGAAGACAACCCGGAACTTGATTTTACCGCCATCTTCAAGATGTGNCTCAAGAGCGACGATGAACCCCTATTGGAGATTGCTATGGACGGTCTTTGGGAGCATGAAGACCGGTCAGTGATTCCTGGCTTGTTGGAAGTACTGAGGTCGGAGAAAAGTTCGCAAGTTCGATCCTCGGCTGGCANCGCTTTGGGGCGGTTCTCAATGTTGGCCCAAGAGGGCAAGCTCTTGGCCAGGGACAGCGAGGCCATTCAAGACAACCTTATGCAGGTTTTAGAAGACGAGGAAGAACCCATAGATGTGCGGAGGCGCTGCATGGAAGCGATTGCTCCCTTTAACACTATGGAGATCAACCAACACATCACCTTTGCATACGAAAGCCTGGATCCGGATTTTCGTACTAGCTCTATCTTTGCAATGGGCCGCACAGGAGAGATCGGCTGGTTGCCTATTTTACTCCAAGAGCTTCAGAACGAAGACCCGACCATTCGATACGAGACAGCCCATGCCTGTGGCGAGTTAGGTGAAGAAGACGCAGTTCCTCACCTGATCCTCTTGCTGGAAGACGACGATTCCGAGGTTCAGTTGGCTGGTGTCAGCGCCCTGGGCAAGATTGGCGGCCCGTTGGCCAAGAAGGTGCTTACCTCCTTAGCCAACGACGGCGACGCCAACCTGGAAGAGGCTGCGCGGATGGAACTTCAAGATCTGGAATTCGACGAAGACCCCCAGGGTTTTCTCGGCGATTTCTAGTCTGGCTTAGATCNATTGGCCAANCTCTCCCCTGCCCAAGACCAGTTTCTTAGNTCGGCACGTGCTGGACACCTGGCGACTTCCGACAACAANGGCCGTCCCCANGTTATTCCCTTTTGTTACGTTTTTGATGGTGAATCCATCTATTCGGTTCTGGACGCTAAGCCCAAGACAACGCCACTTCGGCAACTACGCCGAGTGCGTAACATCTTGGAAAATCCTTATGTTGCCGTGGTTATCGATCATTACGAAGAAGACTGGTCGCATCTCCGTTATGTGTTGGTTTCAGGCGAAGCTAGGCTGTTGGAATCGAGCGATGAATGGTGTCGGGCTATCGCTATGCTCCGTGAGAAATACCCTCAATATCGGCAGATGGATCTGGANGAAAGCCCGGTTATCAAGATTACCCCAGNCAGGTTTTCTCCGTGGAGNTCACANCNCGAGNNNTGAGTTCNCNTGCCAACCTNNNCCAACCGCCTATGTTCCGCCAGCCAAGTNTCCCGCTCGCNCGGAACTCCGANNGCAGTNCGANNGNCNTGANGCGATNTTGNTTGACACTNANAGNCGTGCAATCTACACTGGCCCGANATNGNGNGCNCTGCGTNAGNCATANCTAACGNAGNNTCCGCTAATAGNTNAGGAGATAGAACATGGACGGAGTCACAGCGATCGCCAATATCCTGCGCCTGGAAGGTGTGGAATTCATNGGCTGCGTGCCCTACCAGCCGTTGTTGGAAGCAGCGGCCATTGCTGGAATTCGCCCCATAATATTTCGGCAGGAAGGGACCGGCATCCACATGGTGGACGGCTATTCCCGGGTGACCAACGGCAAGAAGATGGGCGTGTTTATGATGCAGAACGGCCCGGGAGCCGAGAATGGCTTCGGAGGTGTGGCACAGGCGTATTCTGAATCAGTGCCAATCCTGCTTCTGCCAGCTGGAATGCCTAGAGAAAAACGAGGTGTTCATCCCAATTTCTATCCGACCCGCAGCTATGAGACCATCACAAAGTGGTCCGAAGAAATGAATATCGTCGAGCGGATTCCGGATCTGATGCGTCGGGCATTCACCAAACTCCGCACCGGCCGCCCTGGCCCTGTCCTTTTGGAGATCCCCCAGGACGTGGCGACTGGAGAACTTCCGGAAGAGTTGTTCAACTATGAGCCGCCCCGAGTGGTGCTGCAACAGGCTGATCCGTCTGATGTAAGTCGTGCCGCCAGGGCTTTGCTGGCAGCTGACCGGCCCATAATCCAGGCGGGACAGGGCATCCTGTACGCCGAGGCGACGCCCGAACTGATCGAATTGGCTGAGTTCTTGCAGGCCCCGGTGATGACCACTCTGCCGGGCAAGAGCGGCTTCCCAGAGACACATCCGTTGTCCTTGGGATCCGGCGGACCAAGTACTACAGCCCAGGTCAACAAGTATCTTAAGGAGTCGGACCTAGTATTTGGAGCAGGTTGCAGTTTCACCAAGACCAACTTCGCACAGGCAATCCCACAGGGCAAAGTCATGGTCCATATGACTAACGACGAAGATGCCATCGGTCGAGAGTTCAAGACTGAATTCGCCATGCTGGGCGATGCCAAGTTGGTCTTGCGTCAACTGTTGGACGAACTGAAGAGCCAAGCGGGCAGCGCCCGGCCCAAGAACCATACTCTGCAAGACGATATCAAGTCGACGAAAGAGGCCTGGCTGGCCCAGTGGATGCCCAAGTTGACCTCTGACGAGGTGCCCATGAACCCTTACAGGGTGGTCTGGGACCTGATGCATACCGTCGACCTGGACAACACCATTATCACCCATGAGTCTGGCAGCGCGAGGGAATACTTGAGTCCTTTCTGGGAGGCCAGGGCGCCCCGCAGCTTCATTGGCTGGGGCAAGTCGACTCAATTGGGTTATAGCCTGGGATTAGCCATGGGCGCCAAGCTGGCCGCGCCGGAAAAATTGTGCGTAAATGTAATGGGAGACTTAGCCTTCAGCACGGTGGGCCTGGATATAGAGACGGCGGTGCGGTGCGAAATCCCCACGCTGACTATCGTCATTAACAATGCCTTCATGTCTATATACGATGACAGCCGGTTCCCGGTTGCTTTAGAGAAATACAACATCAAAACCTTGTCAGGCGAATTCTCGGAGGTCGCCCAGGCGATGGGGGCTTACACTGAGAAAATCACCGTGCCCAATGACATCATTCCCTCCATCAAGCGAGGCATAGCGGAGACCGAGGCCGGTAAAGCTGTGGTGTTGGAATTCATCACCAAAGATGAAGGCGAGTACTCCAAGTTCTAAAGCCTGATCAAGTGATGATTTGGCGGGGCCGCCGTTGGCCGATTTCATACCTAGCTTCGTTGGTTCTGACAGTGACTGTCCGGGGCTTTCCGGTGTGGGACATTTATCGGCCTCTGCATATGGCGGTGTAATACTGAGAGTAACTCCGACGGTATGGTCTTCCAAACAGAGGCTTGGCTTTTGCCCTCAGATACCTGCGCCTCCCAGCCGAAACGCTGGCGACCGGCGCATTATGAGGCCAACCACTGATGCAGAGAGCACTGTCGCAACTAGATACAAGACTCCCACCGCCGGATAACCGCCGAGTGACAGCATAAGCCCTCCTGCCGAGGAGCCTATCACGCCACCAGCCTGAGCGCTTGTGGTGAACATTCCGCCCGCGGTACCTCGGGATTCCCCCGCCAAGTGCATGATTAGCGTCGTCAGGACCGGCATTGAAACGGACACAAACACCGATGCCACGAATGCCACCGCGACGACTATCCAGGCATGTGCGTCTACAACAAAGAAGAGGCCCGTCACGGCCCCACTGGTCAAGCTTATGGCGGCCAACCACTCCAAACTGCGAGCCCGGCCAGCAATGAACCCTCCAGCGAAGCTGCCGATCACCGCTCCTACGCCCAG
>NZUD01000033.1 GCA_002697005.1 Chloroflexota bacterium
CGAATTCTAGCGGGGATTGGAATGGAGGGAAGATGCGGGTTCAACCCCAGTCATAGGTATGCTGCACAACCGTTGCCGTGATTCTTCCGTGGTTAAGGTTGGCAGATTATTGGCGGCCTAAGGCTCTTCTTAGAATGGTAGCTGGGTTGAAGACCTTGGGTATACAACGATCCCCAAAAGTCCTTGCGATGATTTGCCGGGTCTTTTCTGTTTGGTGGGTGGGTTTTACCGTTGGCCGTACATCGGTTTGAAGAAGCTGTGTAGAAAGTTGCGGCCGTGGGCCCATGCGTGGCACCGTTTCAGTACGTTATCAGGGATCTTCTCGCCGGATCTGTGGGTGACGCGGAAGGCTTCGTAATTCTTCAGCTCCGGCGGAACGTCCGAGGTGAAAATCAGTTCGCATTCAGAAGCCAATAAGAACACTTTCAACGCCTCAAATCCTTTTGGCTTCTTGTTGGGCGTTTGGTAGACGAATAACTCCGTGGCGCCAATCAATTCGTCCAGGTGGTCGTTGCCGTTCCCTCGGCCGCCGCCCTGGCGCAACTGCTCCCGGTTAAATCCGGCGTTCGTCAGGCTGCCCCGTCCGCGTAAAGTCATGGTTTTTATTCTCGCTAGATTGTTGATGTTGGGCAAGGTCCGGAGAAGCCATCACTCAACGATATTTTCAATCTTAGTGGAAAATCCCGTCGTAAGAAAACCCGGCTGCACCGCCGACTAGGGGAATAGGGCCCAGCCGGTCATGTCTGTCTCGGCTTTGAAGAGATGTCCCTCAGCGCTGGTTACGTACAGGGTCGAACGGCCTGGTCCGCCAAAGACACAATTGGTCGGCCGGACGCAGGGCACCGGGTGCGTCTCGATAATCCGGCCTTTGGGGTCGAAAACATAGATCAGCGGACCAGGTCCAGACTGAGGCCAACCGGCGGTGGCAATGATGTTTCCTTCTTCGTCCAAGCACATGCCGTCGATGCCGCGTTGGGCGTCGCGTTTGTTGGTGCCGAAGGCGTGAAGGGTGTCGTAGGGGCCGAGAGAGCCGTCATCGCGAATTGGATAAGCCCGCAGTTCGCGATCTATACTGGCGTCCTCACTGTTGCTCTCCGCTACATAGAGAGTCTTGCCGTCGATGGACACCAGGATGCCGTTGGGCATGGTGCTGTCGGTTTCGACCCTCGCCACAGAATAATCTCCGTCTTTCTGGGGAGTCGCGCAGAGCACGGCGCGGAGGCCTGGCTCTTCAATCTCTGACTCGTTGATGTTGGTGGCGTTCCAAGGGTTGGTGAACCAGATGCGCCCTTGCCGGTCCACAGCTAGGTCGTTGGGGGTGTTTAGCTTATGGCCGTCAAATTCGTCGGCGACCACTACATCGTTGCCGTCAGGGTCGAAGCGTAGGATGGCGCGGCCGCCGGAACAGCAGCCGAAGAGACGCCCTTGTTCGTCATGTGCTAGGCCGTTGGTGCGGTTGGTGCCGTCACGCCAGACCGTTATCTCGTCGGTCTTGTGGTCACAGCGGTAGATGCGACTAGCTGCGATGTGAGTGAATAGCAGGTTCTCGCCGTCCCATACCGGGCCTTCGGTAACGCTGCCGTAGGGTTTGTTAAGCAGTTGAAAACGCCAACTCATGGGGAAGTTCCTCCGTATTCTGGAAGCGATTCGCGTAGAGCCAGATTCTAGCAGACGGTGGTAATGCGAACAAACGGCGGTCTCCACCCACGAGACCGATGCTATACTTTTTCCAAGCTATCTGCATAAGGCGGACTAGAATCCATTGGCGCGTGTTGGCAGAGAAATAATCGAAGCGGTGGCCCTCGCCGCAGTGGTGTTCTTGCTGTTGCAGACCACGGTGCGCAACTTCAAGGTGGACGGTTCCAGCATGGACCCCACTTTAGAGAACGGTCAGTACCTGTTGGTGAACCGACTGGTATACCTGAATGTCGACATGGACCGGCTATCCAAGATAGTCCCGTTCTGGAGCGGTGAAGAGGACTCTTCTCGGCACGCCATCCATGCTCCTAAACGGGGTGAGATTATTGTGTTTGAATTCCCGGATAAAAACCCCAACAACTCCAGAAAGGACTTTGTGAAAAGGGTGGTCGGACTGCCCGGTGAAACGATCCGCATGCATGCTGGGGAAATATTCGTGAATGAAGAAGTACTGGACGAGCCGTATCTGTTGGAGAAAGACAGGTCAAACGCCCAGGAGATAACACTGGGAGAAGGAGAATATTACGTTCTCGGGGATAATCGTGACCACAGCAACGACTCTCGTGCTTGGGGGGTGGTCCCGAAAGGGAATGTGAAGGGCAAAGTGTGGATGGTGTATTGGCCGGCGACTAGGATTCAGTTAATACACATTCTGGACAAGATACCCGGCTTCTTATGGACCTCTTCGCCATCGTCTTCCGGCCTTGGGGTGAAGGGGATTCCCTAGCTGTTAGGCGGTCCGACCAGGATGTCGTCGCCGTCGATCTGGACGCTGAAGACCCGAAGTGGTGTGTTGGCCGGTGGGTTTGTCGGCACTCCAGTGATACAGTTGAAAGCCCCGCCGTGCAGCGGGCACTCAACTTCGTCGCCTCTCAAGTCACCTTCTGACATAGAAGCATAGGCGTGAGTGCAGATGTCATCAAGAGCATGGATGTTGCCGCCAACATTGACGAGCAGCACTTGCTCATCATCTACTTCCACCGCAATCATCTCACCGGGTCGAATCTCACTTACCTGAGCAACTTTGATAAAGCCTGCTTCAGCCATGTTTATGTTCACTCCTATGCGGTATCTGGTTCCGTATCTGCCCGAGAGATATTATAGAGGAGTGGTAAGGTGAATTTGAAGGGCAGCTGAACGGAATAAAGGTCCGAGTCTGTGGACAGCTAAGCGGACGGCTGCCTATAATGGCTCAGGTCCCAGGTTTCCCGGCGGCAAGCATATCCGGGTCCTGTGGGCGGGTTTACCCGCCAAGCTGGAGAGGTGCCGGAGCGGCCGAACGGGCACGACTGGAAATCGTGTAGGGGAGCAATCTTCTCGCGGGTTCGAATCCCGCCCTCTCCGCCATGCTTCTTTCCCCTTAGCTTAGATTCCGCGGCGATTTGTCATGCCCGCTGACTTCGTAGAACCCTTTTCATGAGAAAGCTGTGGCAGTCTATAGCGCACTAGACGATATGGGTTTGGACATGGACCTATGTGGTCTTAGACCCATAGGCATGTGTTGGATTCTAGGCAATATAACTACCACTGACTATGCGCCTGCTAGGCCGAGACGCATACGTTACTCACACTCTAGCCAGGTGCGTCATGGACGGCTTTGGACTGTTCGCCAGATATGGTGACCAGGGTCGGGAAATCACCAACACCCATTTGGGCTAATGCCACTAGCACACCCAAATCTTTGACTGGAACGAAGCTGAATCAGGAATGAATCTGAATCAGAAACGCGCCTTATAATCTGACCTACGCTTACCCGTACATAGTGAGCTATTACCACTGCTCGAGGGTCGTGCAATCTCTTCCCAACCTGCAAGGGGGCGGATTTTCGCCACCATCGCTCTGAACCCCTGGAGCTTTATCCGGAGCTAGATGCCCAGCGTCTCGTATAACTCTGGGTTAGCGCATTCTTCGAGGCGCTCACCCTTCAGCCCGGAGATTAGGTTCCTGGCCGCTAGAAGATGCATCTCCCGGCGGGAGCCGCTGGAGGCGCTGCCGATGTGAGGCAGGACCACCACATTGTCCAGGCCTAGGATGGGATGGTTGGTAGGCACAGGTTCGGGGTCGAAAACGTCCAGCCCCGCCCCTGCGATCCAGCCCTTGGTCAGGGAGTTATACAGGGCTTCAGTGTCCACCACTGGCCCGCGTGAAAGGTTAATTAGGATAGCTGACTTCTTCATGCTTCTCAGTTGCTTCTCGCCGATGAAACCGTGGGTCTCAGGAGTCAATGGTACATGGAGGGAGATAAAGTCAGACTCCGCCAACACCCGTTTGAATGATGCATACTTGAAGCCGAACTCTTTCTCAACGTCGCGCTTTCTGGTGCGGGAGTGGTAGAGGACCTTCATGTCGAATCCGAGCGCCCTTTTGGCAGTCTCTATTCCGATGCCCCCGAGGCCCACAACACCCAGGGTGCTGCCGTTTACCTCTGATCCCAGCCAGAACATGGGGTGGTGGGAGATCTTCCAATTCCCGTCGCGGACCCACTTGTCGCTCTCGACTACTCGCCGGGCGACTGCCAACAGCAGAGCGAAAGCCAAGTCGGCGGTGGATTTTGCCAGTACCCCAGGGGTGTACCCAACCAGTATCTCTCGTTTGGTGGCTTCAAGAATGTCTATGTTGTCCAACCCGACCGCAACTTGGCTCAACACTTTGAGTTTTGGCGCGGCGTCCAGGAGAGGGCCGTCGATACGGTCCATGACGTTGATGATGGCGGCGTCAACGTCGGACAAAGCTTCCTTGAGTTGTTCCGGAGAAGGCGGCTCGTCGTGGGGCCAGAGTTCTATCTCGGCGGTCTTTTCGATGAGGTCCAAGGCATCGGGAAATATCTGCCGTGAAACGTAAACTCGGGGTTTGAACATCATCGAAATTCTTCCCTTAACTCAAGCTGCGTATCCGTCGGTAATTGTAGCAAAGGAAGAGGCGAAATTGATGCCTATTCTGAGGAAATCCCCGGTGCTATACTGGACTGCCGTCCGTGCCTGGACACAGATTTCCGATGAAACCCGATGGGACACCAGGAGCAGGACACTAGGAGAATCATAGATATGGCCTTGTTTTTGAACGACCAAGAGGTTTCCCAACTGCTGTCGATGGGGGAGTGCATTGATGTGCTCGACCAGGCCTTTGCTCACGCCGGAGAAGGCAAGGTAGATAACCGGCCGAGAGACCGGATCCGTATGCCTGGTGGCTTCTTCCACTTCATGACTGCTTCCAACGCGGGCCAGGGAGTGTTTGGATACAAAGCGTATCCCTCTTTCGGCGGCCCTAGCTCGGCCAAGATGCTCGTCATGCTATACGACTATCAGACAGGCGGGCTGCTGTCTTGCATGGAGGCGGGCCTCCTGGGGCAGATTCGCACCGGCGCTGCTAGCGGAGTCGCCACCAAGTATATGGCCAAGAAAGACGCCGCTACAGTGGCGGTGGTTGGGTCCGGATTTCAGGCCCGCACCCAACTGGAGGCGGTCTGTGCGGTAAGGGACATTAAGTCCGTGAAAGTCTTCAGCCGCCGCGAGGAACGCCGGGAAGAGTTTGCTAAACGTAGCAGTGATAACCTCAAGCTTGATGTGACAGCGGTAAAAAGCGCTGAAGAATGCGTTGCTGGGGCGGACGTGGTGATTGTAATAACTTCGGCGCGTGAGCCAGCTCTATTGGGCGAATGGTTGTCGCCAGGTGCTCACATAAACGCGGCAGGCGGCAACCATTGGATGCGCCGCGAGATCGATGAAGAAGCTGTGTTGCGGTCAGAAGTGATCGTGGTTGATAACCTAGATCAGGCCAAGATTGAGTGCGGAGATCTGCTCTGGTTGGAACCACGGGGGAGCTTCCGCTGGGACATGGCCAAAGAGCTTCAAGACGTGGTGGTCGGCAGGGTTAACGGCCGCCCATCAGCGGGCTCGATAACATTGTTCGAATCCATGGGCCTGGCTCTGGAAGATATAGCGGCGGCTCAGTTGGTTTACAGCAAGGCCAAGGAGCAAGGCATCGGGCAAGAACTTCCATTCTAGACGCGAGGCAAAAGAAATGGCGGCAGCTAATGTCGCTGCCGCCATGGAGATGGGAGTAAACCCGGCTATAATCTGAAGAGAGGTAGGAGCTTTTAGGCCGTCTTGGGTTGCAACCGGGGCTACTTCCGAAAAATCATCTCCGCGATGAAAGGCGGGCTATTAGAAGCCCCAAGGTCCGACACGGCGGACAGGCTCGCTCTCTGCGAGCTTGTGCTCCATGCGGTCTTTCTTGCTCATAGCAGGGCCCGATAACCAATCGTAAGCTGCGGCGAAACTGCCTTCCATGTGATGCAGCATATCTCCGAGATGCAAGAAGTTCGGGTGCCTGTGTTTGTTCGCCTCTGCCATTTTCCCGTTTCCTAGCCTTAGGACTTAACGTCCGGTTAAGTATGTAAATTTGCAATATTGATACTGCTACTTAATCGTCTATTATGATAAACTGGACTTATTATTGCGTCAAGGTATAATGTGCGCCTAATATCATTGTATTATACGATAATTGCTATCGCGGAACGGATTGAGGATACTATTACGTAAATCATCATAATTGCTTGCGTGCAAAGCTGATTGTTGATGATTACGTAAATTATTATCGCATAATAGACTTAAAAGAAAGGGATGACTTCTTTGGCGAAGAGACGCATAGACCCAGCGGCGTCGGACTCAGATATCAAGTGGAAGTTGACCTGCATGGAAGCGGTGTCGAATCCGCCTACCTCCTCGGCGTAGCCTGAGATCTGGTGACGGATGTCTTCAGGATTGCCTACCCAGATGGTTCCGCTGTTCAATAGTGAGTTGAAATTAGCTGAACGAAGGCCGTCTAGATAACCTTCATAGCCTGGGTAGTCCTCGGATGACCTACCAGCTCCCCAACCAAAATCCTGTTCCGCAGCTGCCACCAACGACTTGAAATAGGAGTTGATGTTTGGCTTGGCGATGCGGTGCGATTCCTCTCGGTCTTCGTGGCAAAACATGTGGAATCCCAGGGCAATCTTGCCTTTCCCTGGGTGCCCAGCCTCACGCCAAGCTTCCTGGTATATGCTGACGGACTCTCGCATCTGTGGTCCGGCAAAAGCGACCAGCATCAAGTTGAAACCGTTACGCCCGGCCGCCTCCATCGACTGTGGAGTGGCCAAGGCGGCGATCCAGAACGGTGGCCGCAGTTGCTGAGTGGGCCTGGGCAATGATGTCACATTATGGAACCGGTGAAAATTGCCTTCGAAGGTTACGTTTTCCTCCTCCAGCAAGCGGCGCACCGCTTCAACACCCTCATCGAAACGGGCTCGGCTCTCGTCCATGGTACGGTCGAAGCGTTGGAACTCGTGGGGGAGGAAGGCCCGGCCGAAACCGCAGTCCAGGCGTCCGTTGGAGATGGCGTCTAACATGCCTATCTCCCCGGCAACTTTCAACGGATGGTTAAATATCGGCAGTACAGCTCCCGTGAGCAGGCGTGCTTTGCTGGTGCGCTGGGACGCGGCGGTGAGGAATATGTGAGGAGACGGGCTATAACCCCCGTAAGACTCGAAGTAATGCTCGACCGTTCGGACCTGAGAATAGCCCAATTCGTCGCAGAGTCCGACTAAATTCAGACATTCGTTCCAATATTGCTGACCGGACTTCTCACCAGGGCCGACGTCCGGAAAGAACTGGAGTCCAAATTCCATATGGCCCTCGGTTAGTTGATTTAGAGTCCCAGTTTGCCGGGGTTCATGATGTCATTGGGGTCCAAGGCCTGTTTGATGGCTTGCACCACTTCCTGCCCCACGCCCATCTCCCGGGCCAGCAGATGGTTCAGCTTCACGCCAACTCCGTGGCAATATTCCATCACGCCGCCCATATCCTGGGCCAGTTCTAATATCTCCTGCACTGTCTGTCCTAACCGGTCCCTGGAGTCCTCGGTCGTACCCGATGCTGGCACGATCAACATAGAGAACAACTCCGGCCGAGACCAGATGGCGTATTCGGTAACCCGGATTCCAGCCTGGGCCATGATTTTGTCGCAACGCTTGCGGTATTCCAGCACTCGCGAGATGGGGAGTCCAAGGTGTAGATAGTCGAAGCCATGTCGGTTACGCCCGCGGCTCCAGCGGACGCTTCTTGGTTTGCCCAGGGCCGACATTTTGTAGTTCTCTGCGGATTGCCTCCGGTCTCCCCAATAGGCGGTGGTAGGATCTGGACCGAGCATGCGTCCGCCGAACTGAACGCAGACTGAAAGAGCCCTTTTTTCGTTGGCGGTCACACTCTCTTGGAACCCCTCAAAGAGCAGGTGGAAGGTGATGCCGTCCTCCTCCTCCGTAAGGTCCATCAGAGTCGGGCGGACCCCTAGTGCGAACATCTCGGCGGCCGCTTTGAAACCCTGGTCGAAGGTGTCGAATGCGACGCTCTGGAATACCTGGGCTTCGGGCAGCCGGAACACGCGAATAATTGCCTTGGTGATGACGCCGAAGACCCCCTCCGAGCCTATGAACAGGTGTTTCAAGCTGGGGCCTGAGGACTGGTTGGGCACGGCTCTAGTGCTGACAATCTGCCCGGTGGGCAACACAGCTTCCAAAGCGACAACCTGGTCTCCCATGGGGCCATGGGCGCCGGCACGGTAGCCGACACCGTTGGTGGAGATGGTGCCAGCTACGGTAGCTATGGGCACGCTGTATGGGTCGTGGCCCGGCATCAGACCTTGGTCAAAAAGAGAATTCTCCAAGTCTTCCAAAATCACCCCGGCTTCAACCTCAGCGGTCATGTCTGTGGGGTTGATGGCTAGTATATTGCTCATGCGCTTGAGGTCAAGAACGATGCCGCCCACGGTGGGAACTGTTGCTCCCATGACGCCGGTGCCTCCGCCGTAGGGAATCACGGGCGTTTGCGACTTGTTGGCCAGCTTCAGGACAGCACTTACTTCCGCTGTAGTAGCGGGCCGGGCAACGACGTCAGCCAACCGTTCGAATGCGACTTCAGCACCGAAAGCACGGGACGGAGATAGGGCATCTCCAGAGTAGCGGTCGAGGTCGTAGGGGTCTGTGAGGACGTTTTCCGCACCCAGCGCTCTAGTCAGCGAGTCGATGAGGGAGCTTGGGATGGCCGTCGCCATTAAGGTCCTGGGCGGTAAGACCAGATGCTGCCTGCAGCCGAGTCTTCCACAGATACACCTTGACTCTCCAGCCAGTTCCTAATCTCGTCGGCTAGAGCATATAGCTTGTAGGTACGGCATTCTGTGCGGATGTGTACAAGCCGGTCGATATCGGGTCCGGACACAGTATCTACGTTGGTAGCAGGAGTTTCGCCAAATAGTTCCGACAGCTCGGCTTGTCCGGTTGCCAGGAGCTTGGAGTGGATGTCTTTCACCATGGCGTTGTACAGGCCGGCGTCCAAGTTCAAAGAGACGTACCGCTCTTGAAAGGTCAGTCCGAGGAGAGAACCAAGGTGGCGGAGGCAGTCTTGAGCAGCGGAGATCGAGTTCCCTGCATCGCGTTGTCGGTTGATCTCGTGGGATAGATCGAACATCGCAGCGAGGGCTTTAGGCGTATTCAGGTCGTCGTCCATTCCCTGAATGAACTGCTCTTGGAACGGGGCCGGATCCATGGGAGCACCGTCGGAATCGACCTGCTCTCTAAGAACGTTGCGGAGGCGGTCAGCGCTGCGTTCCATGGAGTCGCAACCCTCATCGCTGTAACTCAAAGGGCTCCGATAGTGAGAGCTAAGAAAGTATAGGCGGATGGCGTCCGGGCTGTAGCTTTCCAGTGCTTCTTCAACCGACACCAAATTCCCGAGGGATTTGCTCATCTTATCTTGGCCCAGTTGTAGCAGGCCGTTATGCACCCAGTAACGGGAAAAGGGCGTTTCTCCCGTGGATGCCTCGCTTTGGGCAATCTCATTCTCGTGGTGAGGGAAGATTAGGTCCTGGCCGCCGCCGTGAATGTCTAGGGTTGCACCCAGATAGGTCATGGACATGGCGGTGCATTCGATGTGCCAACCGGGCCGGCCGGGTCCCCAGGGGCTTTCCCAAGAAGGCTCACTGGGGCGCGCGCCTTTCCAGAGCACNAAGTCCATGGGATGTTCTTTGTTCTCATCAATCTCGATGCGGGCGCCGGCTTGCATACCGTCTAGGGTGCGGTGACTCAGTTTGCCGTAGTCATCTTTCTTGGTGACTCGGAAGAATACATCACCGCCNCCTGGGTAGGCTGAGTCGTTGTCGATNAACTTCTGGATGGTCTCNATGATTGGGCCNATCTCTTGAGTAGCTCTGGGGTAGATGTGGGCGCGTTGTATGTTCAGGGCATCCATCGTCCGGTAGAAGTCGCCTATGAACTGCTCCGCCAAGTCATCGGGCTCAATGCCCTGTTCTTGGGCTCGTTGGATGATCTTGTCGTCAACATCGGTGAAATTCTGGACGTGTTTGACTTCGAACCCTAGGAATTCCAGATACCGNCGGAGGGTGTCGAACGCGACGTAGCTGAGGGCGTGGCCCACATGGGTTGAAGAATATGGAGTCACTCCGCAGACGTACATCTTGACCGTTTTGCCGTCGGCGGGAATGAACTCCTGAACATCGCGGCTGAGGGTGTTATATAGTCTCATGAATCGATCGAGTCCGGTTGTTGGTGGCCACCGGACGTAAGGGAAACTACGGCTAGGGCGGCTATGCCTTCTTCCCGTCCCACGAACCCCATATAATCGGTCGTGGTGACTTTGATACTGACTCGGGCAGGCTCTACAGATAATGTTTTGGCGACGTTTTCCCGCATCTCNAGGTTGAAGGGGCTGAGCCTGGGATTTTGCGCCAGTATTGTAGCATCAACGTTCGAGAGCCGCCAACCGGATTGGGTGACTAGAACGCCGACGCGCTCTAGCAAGATAAGGCTCGAAATGTCCTTGAATTGGTGATCACCGGACGGGAAATGGAGGCCCTTGTCTCCCAGATTGGCGGCACCCAGCAGGGCGTCCATGACAGCGTGTACTAGAACGTCGCCGTCGCTGTGCCCAGAGAGACCGTGGTCGTGGGGGATNNCCACTCCGCCCAGAACTAGCTTTCTNCCTTCAGCTAGAAGGTGGGAATCAAATCCGATACCGGAGCGGAATTCCATTTCAGGAAGACTGATCATATTGCGGGAAGTTTACGCTACGGGCGGCTGAGGAGTAAATGATTCAAGGATGGGACAGGCCTAATCGTAATCACTCTCCCTCCAACAGGCTTAAGGAGAGTGGTTACGGCTGATGGCCTAGGTGCCAACAGCGGCCTTCAAGAACGCTTCTGCGATAACAAGGTCTTCCGCTGTTGTTACTTTGATGTTCTCGTAGGCGCCCAGGAACATTTTGACTTGGTGGCCTAGGCCTTCAATCATGGTTGCATCATCGGTTACGTCTTTGTCGAGGTCGTGGTGGGCGTCCAATAACGTCTGAAAGCGAAATACCTGTGGGGTTTGGGCCGCCCAGAGCAGCGAACGATCCAGGGTTTTGTCAACTATCTGTCGTGGCGACACTATNTTTATGGTGTCTTTGACCGGCACGCCGGCGATAGCAGATCCGTACTCAGCAGCGGCTTCTAATCCTCGTTGCAGGATTGTTTCGTCCAAACAAGGCCTGGCTCCGTCATGGACTATAACCCATTCGCAACCACTCAGTGATTCCAGTCCGAAACGTACCGAGTCCTGACGTCTCCGGCCACCGGTACAGACGGTGGTTACCTTTTTGTAGGCCCGCTNCCGGACCAACTCTTGGGCACGGTCCACCGAATCTTTGGCAACCACCAACACTATTTGGTGGATAAGAGGAGACAATTCGAATCGGTCGATAGTATGGACCACGAGCGGAACACCCAGTATGGGGGCGAAGGTTTTATCCACGCCTCCCATCCGTGTACTGCTACCCGCAGCTACTATCACGGCGCCAACGTTACTCACCGCAACTCATCCATGAGCCTAATATACCGGAAAGTTATTCGCCTCTGGGCTGGGCGAAGATGATTCGCCCGGCCGCGGTCTGGAGCACCCTTGTCACGACCACGTCGTGAAAGGCGTTCANGTAGCGGCGNCCGCCNTCAACNACNACCATGGTGCCGTCATCGAGATAGGCCACACCNTGGCCTACTTCTTTCCCCTCTTGGACGATGTTCACNCTTAGTTCCTCGCCNGGGAGGACTATAGACTTCAAAGCGTTGGCAAGCTCGTTGACGTTTAGCACCTGGACGCCTTGGAGTTCTGCCACGCGGTTCAGGTTGTAGTCGGTGGTGAGAATGGACGATTTCATCTCGCGGGCCAGCTGTACCAGGACAGCGTCCACCTCATTCCCGTTCTCCACACCGACGTCTAGGACTTGGAGTGGGACCACTTCGTCTTTCCGGAGCTTGCCTAAAACTTCCAGGCCACGGCGCCCGCGGTTGCGGCGCAGCGGGTCGCTGGAATCTGCGATGTGACGTAGTTCATCCAACACGAAGCGCGGGACAACCAGTGAGCCTTCCAGGAAGCCGGTGATGCTGAGATCAGCGATCCTGCCATCAATGATGGCGCTTGTATCCACGAGGATGTTGCCGTTCCGTGAGGAGCCCGAGGATTTGACCTTGTCGGTCTTGCCGGTCCAGCTGTTGCCCTTGGATGTTACTCTGGCCTTGTTAACAGCAGAACCCAGGTAATGTTCGTCACTCAGAGTGGGCGCTTCCAGGCCCGGGAAGATGGCCCGTATGTCCCGTTCCCGTTGTACGCCCAACCCAAGGCCAAATATGCCCAGGGCTACATTTACGACGACCGGTACTCCCCAACTGGCCCAACCGGACAGCGTGTACAGAGGTATTGAGACCAGCGACGCCACCACCAAGCCCACGAGAAGCCCCGCAGTGCCTGAGAGCAATGCAGAACCGGGTAGTGAGTCGATATATTTGGCGCTCATGCGCCAAGGCATGAGGATGAGGTAGGGGACTAGGACGCCCCCGATGATTAAACCGGTCAGGGTCGATGCGAGACCCCAAGGAATGAATTCTTCAGTATCAGATGATAAGTGCGATATATATAGCCCGAGCCGCCAGCCGATCACCCCAAGAGCCCCCGCGCATAACGCTCTTAGCGTCCATAGGGCCAACAATTAGGTTGCCTCCTTGCCAGTTTTGACCTCGCATTTTGGTCAGCCGGGCAGTCCAAAACTGGATGTTACGAATTTTGAATTTTAAAACGAATCTAAGGCTGCATTAGCCCTGGATAAGCCTGTGATGTTGCATATCCTGACTATTCGAGAATAGCACATAGACACATGTTGGGGAAGGCATTTTGACATAGTCGGCCCATATGTACTGGCATGGTGATCTTAGAACCGCAGGCCATGCTCATCTATATCAATCTTGCTGCCTCATCGTATACTTCGAGTCACAATACAGCTATGGTTGCCGTTCCAGGCAGAAATGTTGATTGATGGAGGGTTCTTCCATGACTAGCCAAAGCAAGCCGAAGGTATATCTAGTGGGCACCGGGGGAAGCATCTCTTTCGTGGGTCGGACCCGCACCGACTACACCAATTACAGCTATGACGGGAAGCACCTGACGATCGACGAATTACTGGCTAGAGTGCCTGAAGTCCAAGGGTTCGCCGAGGTCCAGGCCGAGCAGTTCCTGAATTTGGGAAGCACCGACGTCACGCCTGAGCACTGGTTGAACCTGGCCAAGCGCATCAACCAAATCTTACAGGAAGACCCAGAGGTCGCTGGAGTGGCCATCACTCACGGAACGGCGACTCTGGAAGAGACTGCTTATTTCTTGAACCTAACAGTGAAGAGCAGCAAACCCGTGGTGGTCACCGGCGCGATGCGGCCTCCCACCGGATTAGGTACCGATGCAGACGTGAACTTGATCGATTGCATCCGGGTTGCAGCGGATCCCCATTCGGCTGGCCGGGGTGTGTTGACTGTCTTGAACAACCAGATCCAGGCGGCCAGAGATGTGACCAAGACCAATAGTTACCGCCTTGAGACGTTCCAAGCGGCTGACTTTGGCTTCCTGGGATATGCGGACTCAGACGAGGAAGTAGTGTTCTACCGGAGCCCGGACCGCGCCCACACAGCGGATTCGGAGTTCGATGTTAAGCGTATCGACCAGCTCCCGAGGGTCGACATCGCCCCTGCGTATGCAGGGGCAGATGGGCTTGTTATCAGAGCATTGGCCACCGGAGGGGTTGACGGATTGGTGGCAGCTGGACTGGGCAGCGGCAGCTCGCCGCCTCCCTACATGGCCGCATTAAAAGAGGTTTCGGACGGTGGGCTGCCTGTGGTTATAGCCACCCACACAGGTAGTGGACGCGTGATGCAAACCCGCCGTTTCACCGAGGACGGCTACATAGTGGCGGACAACCTTACACCCAAGAAGGCCCGTATCTTGTTGATGCTGGCGCTGACGGCTACCAAGGACAAGGCAGAGATACAGCGGATGATGCTGGCTTACTAACGGGAACCACCTTAACTGCTTATCCTGGGCTTTTTGAAGTACTGCAAGCTAGACGAGGTAGGCAGTCTGACAGTCTTACCGCTAGTTGTCTTTTGGCCGTTGGTCTGGTCTCAGCCGACCGATAAGGGCGGTATTTTAGCCCGCCCCTAGGATGTATACCAACTTGGTTTGTTGACACCGGATGATCCGGCCAAAACTTGGCGAGCCGCCTGCACTTTATGAAGGGTCCGGGGCTCCTTGTATTTCGTGGTAGAGGTCGTCCTCTGAGATGACGTTTTTTTGCTTGAACTCCTCGATCTCTTCGTCGGAGTAGCCCAGGATATCGGAAAGGACCTCATCGTTGTGCTCGCCGACCTTGGGGGTGGTGCCGATGTTTACCGGAGTCCTCGAGAAATGCCAGTAGTCTCCCGATACGGCGATCGTGCCGGCCAGGAAGTCGTCAACCTCAACCATGGCACGGCGCTCCCAGGGATGTGGGTCAGCCTCAGCCATTGGAATCGTGTTAACGGGTGCCGCCACCACGTCGTGTTCCGTGAAATGGGCGATAGCCTGTTCCATGGACATGGTGGAAAGGAGCTCGTTCAGGGCCTCGTTCACGATTGCTGCGTTCTTGGCCCGTTCTGGACGGGTGTTGAAGCGCGGATCTTCCAACCACTCAGGCTTACCCAGGGCGTTACAAACCCGGTACCAGTGGTGCTGGTCACCAGCCGACAATAGGACCCAGCCTTCTTTGCAGGGGTAGATGCCTGAAGGCGGAGCCGTGGAATTGGAGTCACCACGTTTAGGTGGAATCTTGGAGCCATGGTAAGCCGTGATGGGGATCTCAGTCATGGAGTAACCGGTGTCAGCGAGGCAGACGTCCATGGACTGGCCTTCACCTGAAACCTCACGCTCGTGGAGGGCCGCCAAGCAACCAATGGCGGCGTGCAGAGAGGTTATCCGGTCGATGATGGGAACTCCGGTTCGGATGGGCGGCATACCTTCGTCGCCTGTAAGCATGGTGATGCCGGACATGGTCTGGCCGATAGGGTCATAGCCAATCTGGTCCCGGTAGGGACCGAATTGACCATATGCGGACACATTTACCATGATGATGCGCGGATTAATTTTCTTTAGTTCTTCGTAGCCGAAGCCCATCTTCTCGATGGTTCCGGGCCGGAAGTTCTGGACTAGCACATCGGAAACCGCAATCAGTTTCCTGAGGGCTTCTTTACCTTCTTCCTTGCGGAGGTCCATGGCGACTGACTTCTTGCCCGAGTTGTACTGGACCCAATATGAGGACTGTTTTTTCACCCAGGGGCCGTGGTATCGGGTCTCTTCGCCACCCAAGCGCTCGATCTTGATGACTTCGGCTCCCATGCGAGCCAATACCTGTGCGCAACGTGGGCCGGCCTGGTGGCGCCCCAAGTCGATTACGCGGACGTTTTCTAAAGGATGATTGAGAGCGGCCATGGGCACATATCCCCCTAGTTAGCAGATGTGGCGCGATGGAGGAATTGTAAGACCGCCTATGGGAAAGAGCAAGATGTGTGTGGAACCCGGCTTTTCGAAAGCGAGACCGATGTTTAGGGGACGCGATTCCGGTGGCTTCGCTGGTCGATAGGAACGCCGCCGCTTGCTACTGGGGAGAGACTTCCAGCTTGCTAAGTATGCTGCTCACATAGTTGTTGATGGTTTTGTTGCTCAGGTTGATCTGGCCGGCAATCTCAGGGTTGGTCTGTCCGTCGGCGATCAGTTCTAGAATCTTCTGTTCTTGATCCGTCAATTGGACAAGGACATCGTTTTTATCGCTAAGCCGGGCGCGTTTTAGGACTCTGGCGGTGACCATGTAGTCAAGCAGAGAAAGGCCCGAGTCCACCTTGCGGATGGCGTCCACTATCTCTTGGGAGTGGTTCTTTTTGAGGAGGTACCCGGAGGCACCGGCCATGATGGAGCCCAACACGGCATCGTCGTCGCTGTATGAAGTGAGCATCAGGACTTTGATATCTGCGTTCTCGCCNCGTATGNNNCGGCANGCCTCGATGCCTGATCCGTCGGGNAGGCGGATGTCCATGANCACCACATCGGGTANANACTCGCGGGCTTTTTCCACGGCTTNAGCCACNGTGCCAGCCTCGGCNACTACGNAAAGGTCATCCTGGCGTGAGACAAGCATCGCCAACCCTTTNCGNACGATATCGTGACCGNCNACGATCAGAATCTTGAGTTTGTCAGTGGCTACCAAACGGACCTCCNCGTGAATGGCTGGATATAGGTTACACCAGCGGTGACCGCTCCGCTGGCAGAGGGCTNTTTGTGTCCAAGTTTGTTCNAGCTTTGGGGGANGGGTTAATTAAATCANNCCAGGGTGANGGTCTCGGCCGATACTATCGNACTAGTCAGGCATATATATCACTCGCCGGAGCGAGGTGATTCATGTCCGAGGTACGAATTTGTGCCCCGGACAATCAAGAGGTGATGACTTTATGAAGCTGTTTGACAACGACGTGATGGTGGGACGCCGCGAGAAAGACCGTAGGATCGAGAGGGCCGCCACTATCTCATTGCTATGGGAGTTCAAAGCTGGTTGTCAGTCTGTTTGGCAATAATTGATAATATTTTCAGGCGTGTATGTTAATCAAATTTTTAAATTAAAGTAAAATTAGTTTTAAATTNCATTGACATAAAGGCGGTTGAGTAGGTAACGTCGAAGGATGTGAAGCGGTGGATAAGGCCTTGGGTCTTTTTAAACAACTGAGCTTGCAATGTCGGGCCGCGACTGACTAGTTGCGCTAGCTCAGGGGATACCCCTGCTCTGGAGGTTGATCATGGTAATAGAGAAGGGTTTGTTGGAAACCGTGGCGGTCAAGGCGGTAGAAGAACAGCTGGCTAAGCCCAGCTGCAAGCACCATTGGGTCATTGAAGCAGCTAATGGACCGGTTAGCTGGGGAGAGTGCCAGATCTGCCATGAAGGCAAGGAGTTTCAAAACTCCATCACTGACAGTGACCGAGAATACTGATTGTCGAGTCTTCGGCTCAGATCGTTGATTGGTTAAAGCGAGGACCTGTGGACGCACTGGCACGGCGTTAACCCACGAGACGAATCGAAATGGGATGTGCGGCGCGGTCAGGCAGGAGTTGGCCGTGGTCGACACTTGGAGGAAGGGAAGATGCGAGTACTCTGGATTGGGTTCGGACAGGCGGGAGGTAAAATCGTCAATTCCCTGATGGGAATGAATCGCCGCTTATACAGCGCCATAGCTATCAACACAGAAGAGGCTGACCTGTCAGGACTGCGTTATATCCGCGAAAAAGTCCTGATTGGCAAATATGCTCTTAGAGGCCGGGGTGTTGGATCGGATATAGACCTTGGGGCTAGCATTGCTGAGAAGTCTTTGGCTCAAATGATGGATTCCATAGACGCAATGGTGCGGAAACGGGACCCAGAGGTAATCTGGATCGCGGCCGGCCTCGGCGGCGGATCTGGGGCCGGGGGTAGCTTCGTACTAGCGAGCGAGTTGAAAAAAGTCTACAAACATATCCCTGTATATGGAATCGGTGTGGTGCCNTCCGTCTCTGGNATGCCCAACGACAAAGAGGCGCTTAATCTCTCTAACACCATAAAGAGTTTTGAGCTTTGGAACCATTACTTCAATAACATACTGCTGGTGGACAACCAGCAGTATGAACAGGCGCACGTCACAAGGGAATCGGTGGAGAAGATGTTCCAGAGGGTGAACGAGAGTCTGGCCCAGACCCTGACCACCATCATTACGGCAGGCGAGATTCGCCCACCGCCCCAAGAAGTGTTCAGTTCTTCGGAGATCAAGGCGACCATGGGGCTCATAGGCGATGTCTCGACCATCGGCCATTTCTCGCAGGAGATCCGAGTTAAGTCCCAGTTTTGGCGTGGTGGGATTGAGCCGGGCACCCATGAGTTAGAAGACATCATCGAGAGGAGCGTCGAAAAGGGCGCCCTNACATTCCCGACCGACGTATCGGGCGCNCGGTCAGCGTCGTTGATAGTGCATGGCAGGCCCGAGCATCTGTACGCTCAGGCCATCTCTGTCGGCAAGGCAAGGTTGGAGGAGCTTACTACGGTNAGCAAGGTGCGTTATGGGGACTATCCAGACCGCCGAACCAAGTATCTGTCTGCTATCACCATGGTCTCAGGAATCACAGACTTTTCNCGGTTGGATCAGATGCGGAAGCGGGTGCAGGAGTTGAACGGATCTGTGCGATCCAACAACCATGTCGTTGACGACAATGTNGTGGAGCCAGTGGTTATCTAGGTAACAAGACGGGTTCGGTATTCTAAAAAGAGAAGAGCGAGGGAAACCCCGCCCTTCTCTTTTTTATCAACTCGGCTCTTAAGTTAGAGGATTGCTACTGGGTTCACTGGAGAACCTGTGCCTCCGACCACCCGCAACGGGTTGACNGTCAGCATGAATTCGTAGCGTCCCTCTTCAGCGCAGGCCTCAGCCAAGGGTTGCAACAGAGCGTTGTCCAGCAGTCCGATTCCGTAGGCGAAGATGGAGCCGTGGACCGACCATGCCAAATCGTAGCCGTTGGGAGTGAAGTCCATCATGTCCCAGACCAGCAGGCAGCAATCNGATTCGCGGATGAACCTGAGGCAGGAAGCGTGGAGTCCGGGCCGCGCGTTGGGGTCTCCGCCCCAGAGCGGGTTGCCGTCTTCGTTCCATTTCTCGCGGCCACTGTAGACGATCAGGGCGTCGCCNGGNTGCATGGCTANGCCCTGGGCGGCGGCGATGTCTTCCAATTCCCAACCGTGGACGGGAGTTTCCATGGTCACGTAGGGTACCCCTCGGAATTTAGGGACGTCCAGCAATACCCCTCTAGTTATGATGCCCTCNTTCCAATGTTCAACAGAGCCCCAGACAGCCCCGTCCATGGTGACGGTGTCGTCGTGAGTGCGGCCGTTCCACATGCCGTTCTCATCCCAGACGTGGCAGAGGGCATCCAGGTGGGTGGTGGCCGTACCGTGGTAGGAGATGCCGTAATAGTCTGCTGAGAACCCTGAAGTCTCACTNCGGAAGACCTTTTTCATGTAGTGNTGGGCCGGTGTGGGGTTGTTCGGNGCCGGAGTCTTGGGGAATTCACGGCTGAGGGAGACCGCNCGGCCNGACTTCACGGTAGCAGTGGCGGCGAGGCGCTTTTCTGGGGTGATCATGTTCATGGCGCCCATCTGGTCGTCGTTGCCCCAGCGGCCCCAGTTTCGGTCCTCTTTCAGGTATGCTAGGACTTCGTCTTTGGTAGGTACGCGGCGATCCATGGTGCCCTCCGTAATTTGTCTGAAACATGGCCGGGCGGGCCCGGCTCGCGCACACGATAGCAGAGCACACACGGCGGCGCAATCGATTAACTTTCGACCGACCCAGAATGAGCGGACGCGCCTGTTCGTTATTTTACCGAGTCCTGCAGGCAGGTAAAGAACCGGTCCATCATGGACCGGGCAAAACTCTCGATCATACGCTGGCCAACTCTGGCCAGCAGACCTCCCGATGAGGAATCGCTGTCCACGTCCACCGTTGTTTTGTTCCCGTTTTCGCTCAATTTGATTTGCGACTCACCTCGGACAAACCCGGAAGGCCCATTTCCCTCAACGACCAGCTTGTAAGATTCGAAGGGCTGTAGGTCGACCATTGTGACTTTGGCATCGAACTTGCTGCGGATGGGGCCCATGGAGATCGTTACGGTGGCCGTGTACTCGTCGTTGCCCAGGGAATCCATCTTTTCACAGCCAGGTATGCAGCCACGGAGAACTTCGGGATCAGTGAGGGTCTGCCACACCTTCTCCGGGGCGGCGTCGAATTCATAGGAGCCCGATAACTTCATTTGATTCCTCGAATATCCTTTGCCGAAGGCGCCCGCTAGAAGCGGTCGTCAGCCAGTAGCAGCAACTCTAATAATACCTGAGCGCCGTTGGCACAATCTTTCGGCGTTGAATACTCTTCCATGGAATGGCTGATACCGTCGAGGCTGGGCACGAATATCATGGCTATCGGGGCGATGTTGGCAATTGCTTGGGCGTCGTGGCCAGCCCCGCTGGCTTGGGGTTCCCACTCGAACCCGCAGTTTTCGGCGGCCTCCGCAACTAGGGCTTGCATATCTTCTGCTATGGGGACTGATCTCGTGAACCGGTGCCGTACGACGTTGACGCTGACTCCGTCGTCAGCCACTGCCTGATCCGTTAGGCGCCGTAGTTCCTGTTCAGCGGCACCTAGGGCTTCCATATCAGTGTCCCGGAACTCCAGTCCGATACTGGCGCTGCCTGGAATTACGTTTACGGCGTTAGGTACCGCTTTGATAGATCCTACGGTAGAAACCCGGCAGATTTCCTGCTCAGCGGCCATCTTTTGTATATCTAATACCAGCTTTGAAGCGCTGACCAGAGCGTCGCGCCGGGTGGACATGGGGGTGGTGCCGGCGTGGTTGGCCTTGCCTTCAATATCGACCTCGAATACTGCTCTTCCAGTTATTCCAGTGACCACGCCGATGGGCGTGCCGGAAAGGTAGAGGTAAGGACCTTGTTCGATGTGGAGTTCGAAGTAGGCGGCCAGTTCGCCGGGTTTTCGGACGGCTTCACCGATTTGGGACATGTCGCCACCGATGTCGGCCAGGCAAGGGCCAAGGCCGTTGCCATCGTCGTCCACGGCGTCCAAGTCCTCCTGTTCCAGCAGGCCGGACATGGAACGGCTACCCACAAGCCAACGATGGAAGCGGGTTCCCTCTTCGTTGGTGAAGTTGATTACCTCAACGGGATGGCGGGTCTGATGACCTTGTTCTTTGAGGGTGCGCATGACTTCGATAGCTGCCATCACCCCGAGGGCTCCGTCATACTTGCCACCCTTGGGCACGGTGTCGGTGTGAGAGCCTAAAGCGATGACCGGCAGGCTATCGTCCGACCCGCTGATGCTCCCGATGATATTTCCGGCGGTGTCGATGCGGGTCTCGAGACCTGCTTCCCGCATCTGACTGATGCTGTATTCGCGGCCCAATATGTCCTCAGGAGAATAGGCTACACGGTCCATGCCGCCGGGACTTTCCCCTAAATGGCCTAATTCTTCAAGAGTCTGGTTGAGCCTTGACTCGTTTATAGGATATCGGGGCATGTTAAAGCCTCGCAGATTATCTGATGTTTAGGGGAGCTCTTTGAATTCTGCCACTTTCGCTTCTAATAGGGCACGGTCCACGCCCAGTCTGACCGCGGATTCCAGGTCCTTGCTGGCTCTATTGTCGTCTTTGAGCAGCGCCCAGGCAAAAGCCCTGTTGGCGAATGCGACGGCCAAGCCCGGGTCTAGCTTGATAGCCATGTCTAGGTCGTCGATGGCGAGCTCGGCGTTGTTCATCTCTATGTGGACATCGGCCCGGTTGTTGTAGGCCACAGAGAACTTTTGGTCGATTCGGATGGCCTGGTCGAAGTCTCTTATGGCACGGTTCAGCTGCCCCGCCGATCTGTGTGCAAAACCACGGGTACTGTAGGCGTCAGCAAAGTTTGGATTGATGCGGACAGCCTCGTTCAGGTCTTTCAAGGCCTGACTGAAATTAGAAAGGTTGGTGTGTGCTAGGCCGCGGCTGCTGTACGCGACGGCCAAATTCGGGTTCAAGGTGAGGGCTTCGTCTAGGTCGGCGATGGCCTTCTCCGGTTCTCCAAGGTTCAGGTAGGTCGAGCCCCTGTTACTGTAGGCTTGGGCTAGGGTTGGGTCTAGGTCGATGGCTCGTGTGTAACGGGCCACTGCTTCATCCAACCTGCCTTGGCGCTGCATCCTCACTCCTGAGTCGTATACCTTCTCAGCATCAGACATGGCTACGGAACCGGGCAGTGCTTTGCGTAGTAACTTAGCTAGTATTTGAAACACTATTAAGATTCTCATGTTGAATCAACGGTGAGGAACTATTCTACTTGGTCTCGCAACTCTGCGTTCTGGGCTTCCAGACCGGAGCGGTCGGCGCCCATGGCCACTGCGGCTTCAACATCGCTCTGAGCTTCTTCGTGCCTCCCTGCTAGTGTGTGCATCAGACTGCGGTTCAGGTAGGCGTCAAGATGTTTAGGGTTTGCGTCTATGGCCTTGTTGAAGTCAGCTGTAGCGGATTCTGGCTGCCCCATGGCAATCAACAAAAGCCCGCGTTGGTAGTAGATATGAGCGCCCTTGGCGTTGAGCCTGGCTGCGCGGTTGAGATAGTACATCGCTCTGGCAGGTTGGCCCCACCGGGCATAGGTCATCCCCCAGTTGAAGTAGAAACCGCTGGAGACAGATTTCATCCCGCCGTAGAAAGCAGAAAGAAAGCGAAGGATCATCCGGAGTGACCTCTAAAGCCGTCTGGTCCAAACTGGCCGTCCGGTGGCCGGTCTGGAGTTGGCATGTCAAAAATGTAATGCAGATTATACGCTCAAGGAGCTCAAGGTGAAAAAGGAGGCCCGCCGACTCCTATCTTCCTATCTGATTTGTCCACGCCAAAGGTAACCGACCGGGTGATATTGACGTGAGGTAGTCGTTCGTCAGCCATGTTGGCTTGACCATAGCCGCTGACAGCGTTCAGGTTCTCGCTCAAATCCCCGTGCGCTACGCGTCAATTTGTCAGACCGGCATCGAGGTCGCGTCTAGGGTGCTGTAGGCCCGTCTTGCCCATTGTGCCCTTCGGTATATAATGTTGCGCACAGACTGGAATCCAGTAAAAAAGAGCGATAAGACGGAGGTAAAAGATGGGCGCAACAGAGACCATCGCAAAGTGGATCGTCAACACCAACTATGAGGACATTCCACCGGACGCCATCCGCGTCGCCAATGAATCTTGTTTCGATCTATTAGGGGTCATTCTGGCAGGTTCGCAACAGCCTGTTGGTGAAATCATTCAAAAGTATACCAGTAGCCAGGGCGCCGCTCCTGAGTCAACGGTGCTTGCTGGAGGATTCCAGAGCACTCAAGCGAACGCGGCGTTGGCCAACGGGACCATGGGCCATGCATTGGACTTTGACGACTTTGGCGGTTTCGGTCATCCCACAGTTGCGATCTTCCCGGCCTTGCTGGCCATAGGCGAGCACACGGGTGCCACCGGCCGTGACCTGTTGGAGGCCTATGTAGTGGGCTGCGAGATTGGCCTGGCTT
>NZUD01000034.1 GCA_002697005.1 Chloroflexota bacterium
GGTCCCGCACATGACTGGCCTCTATCTCCGGATCAAACCCGTGATCTCTGACATGCCCTGTCTCGTCTCCGGGATCTCCCCCTGGCTCGTGAACATGACCGGCGGCAACGACCCATTCCCGTTGGTATCCTCGTTTCTCCCGTATGAATGAGGACTTTCAGCCACTATGGTCATGCCGTCGTAATGAATCACCGGCATCTCCGCACCATAGGTCAACCGCAAAATCTCGGTGGTTATCACCTCTGATGGAGGTCCTTCAGCTAATATCCTACCCGCCAAGCACACTATCCAGGGAAGATGGACGGCCACGGCATTGATCTCATGGGTTGTGATGATGATGGTCACGCCGTCATGGTTAAGATCATGCAGTAGGTGCATCACATCATCTCGGGTCTTAATGTCCACGCCTGATGTGGGCTCATCCAACAATAGTAGTTTGGGGTTGCTAACCAAAGCTCTCGCTAGGAAGACCCTCTGCTGCTGCCCTCCAGATAACTCCCGAATATGCCTGTCAGCCAAGTGATAGATACCTAAACGGTCCATCATACTGGCCACCAGGTCTTTCTCTTCTTTCCGGTACCATGGGAAAAGGCGATTCTCGGTCATGCGCCCCATCATAACTGCTTCTTGGACAGTGACAGGGAAGTTCCAGTCGATCGTCTCTAATTGGGGTACATAGCCGACTCTGGGTTGTTTTTTAGACGTCGCAATGCCGTTGACCAGCACCTCGCCTTCATACAGGTCGACCGCTCCCAGAACGGTGCGTAGAAGAGTCGTCTTGCCAGATCCGCTGGGGCCCAAAAGGCCCAAGAAGTCGCCGGGCATGATATTGAGGCTGACATCTGACAGCACCCGCTGCTTCTCGTAGCCGCAGGTGACACCGTTAATCTCTACGATAGGCTTGCCGGTCCCGGTAATATGAGGCGTCGGGTGTAGCATTTCTTTTCTTATCTATATCCTTATATCGGGCCTGTTCGCCCGTTTGTTATGCTCGCTGTCTGTTATTGCGGGTAGACGGCCCCACTGATCCCGTCAAACACATTAGCAGTCTCCAATCCAACTATTGAGCTGGCATCTCCTCCCAAGGCCGGAATCATAATGGTCATATTTTGCTTCATTAACCCCAAGTAAGTGTGGGCCTGATCACCTGGTTTGCCGGGCAGGTCGTCATCGGCCAGGTCATCGACGAACCGGACGCCCGCATCTCTGGCAATGGACTCCAGTACATCGCTGGAGAAAACCTCAGAGCCGAAGACGGCCGGCAAAGCCAGCTCTTTGACTTGGTCGATGAGGGCCGCCACCTCTCTTACTGAAGGCTGTGAGAAGTTTGAGGGCTGGACCGCACCAATCACTTCCATACCGTACTGGGTTGCGAAATAAGCCCAGGAGTCGTGATACGTGAGAAGTTTGCGATTTGACTCGGGCACAGTCGCAACTGCTGTCCTTATGGCCTGATCCATTTTCTCTATCCTGGCGCGGAATCGCTCCAGATTATCCCGGTAATAAGCAGAGTTGTCCGGGTCCATTCCCGCCAGTTGGTCATGCACCAGTTCGGCGTAGCGTAGCCCCAGATTAGGGTCGGGCCAGAGATGGGGGTTTGGTTGACCTGCAGACTCAGGAAAAGAGAAGTCGAACTGCCATTCCTCTGGAGAGACGGTTTTTTCGCCCAAAGATAGAATCACCGCTTCTTCTTTCTTATTAGACTCAGCCAAAGCCAAGGTTGATTGCTCGAGGAACAGGCCGTTAACGATAATCAAATCGGCTTGAGCCATGAGTTTGGCCATGGACGGTGTCGCCTCAAAAGTGTGGGAGTTCACTCCTTCGGGCACTACGCCCTCTAAACGAATCTGCAAACCCCCTACGTTTTCAACGATACTTGTGATAGGAGACACAGTGGTAACCACTCTTAGGCGTCCATCTTGAGCGTAGTTTTGAGAAGAACTTGATCCTTCACCACAACCAGCGAAGGTGAATACGATGATAGCTAGCGTCCAGAATCTAACTCCGAGGTGGATAAAATGCATCAATTAATGGTTCCCGTTGGTTTTGAAATCTGTTTCCTGGCATTCTGCGCAGACGCCGGTGACCGCAAAATGTTCTAGGTCAGGTTCAAAACCAAATTCTTTATTAAGAGTCTTCCTGAATTCGGCCAGGTAATGGGGACTAAGGTTGAACGCACCCTTACAGGCGCGGCACACCATGTGATGGTGATGGCCTTCTGGGTCGGTAAGTTCAAAATGCAGCCGGTCGCCGATGGCCACTTCCGTTACCACTCCCAAGTTTTTAAACAGATGCAACGTCCGATAGACGGTGGCGATATCCATGTAAGGATAGGCCTTCTTCGCGGCCTGGAACACCTCATCAACACCCATGTGTCCATCGCCCGAGGCGATTGTAGATAAGACTATTAATCGTTGGGGGGTTAAACGGTGGCCCCTAAGACGTAAGGTCTCGATGGCCTTTTCATGTTTAATCATGACCGAATATCTCACACAATTAACAGCTGATGCGAACACAAGTTATTGCGACTGGTTGCGATTACAAAGTGTAGCATCACGGCAAAATATGTCAACCTAGATAGAGAAAGACCCAAACGTATTCAGCGCCCTGTTAAGGTTCGGTAATTGGCTAAACCTTGACGCGGTAGATCATCAACCCGCAAATCACCCTGGTTGCCGCCATAGCGATAAACACGATGGGCCAAGGACTGCCGGCCATGTCCAATACCGCCGCGAATATAAGCGCCTGAGCGCCAGCATAGGCGTACCCGTGAGCGTCCAGCAAGCCAGAAGAGGTGCCCGACATGCGCCGACCGGCGATGTCAACAGCTACGGTGGACATGGGAGACATGCCCATAGACAGTCCACCCATCAACAAAAGAACTGCCCCCAAAGTCACGTGTACGGGCGGGGCCAGAGCGATGGCAACCAGGACTATGGCGCTGACCGTGCACGAAAACAAGACCATGGGCATACGCCGGCTACCGAGGTACCGGTCTGATATTATCCCTGCAACCGGTGGCGCAATCAGGTATCCCAAGGGCAACAAAATAGTCAACAGAACAGTTGACTCGATGGATAACCCACCCTCTTCGAAGTAATAGATGGGGACCCATGTGGTCAGACCGTAACGGACTACATTCTCGAGCCCTTTGACATGGCTAGCCAGTAAGAACCGAGGATTAGACAACAGTTCTTTGTACGGGCCAAGTCCTTTCAGCCGCTCCGGATCCATAGCCTCTGGTACAGCCGAGACTTCGTCTTCTTCAACATACTCCGGCAGACCAACTTCAGAAGGTCTATCCCGGGCAACGAAATAGAAGGCGATTCCCAGTACGGCAATGATTATCGGCGGATAACGGAAGGCAGCCCGCCAACCCCATTCCGCTCCCACATATCCAGTGATCCACCACATCGTCACCATTGCGCCGCCNGCNGCGGTGCCGACTATGCCCATAGCCAGGCCACGATTGCGACGAGGCCACCACTGGGAGATCATACTTATGCCNGGAGCCCAACAAGCAGCGTTGACGAATCCGGCTATTCCNAAGGGAATNGCCATGGTNACCGCCGATGTGGCAAAGCTGGTGATTATGTTGAANACGGTAGTGAGGATAGCCCCGACCATCACCCACAGGCGCAGGCCGTATGTCTCGGCAAGCCGCCCATGGACTAGGTCGCCTAAGCCAAACCCCCAGAGTAAGAGCGCATTGACCAGACCTATTTCAAAATTGCTGAGGGAAAGGTCGTCCTTGACCAGAGGGGCTACGGGCCAGAAATTGAAGCGACCCATGTAGAGAAACAAGTAAAAGAACGCAAACGCCAGCAGTATCCTCCACTTGAAGATGTGATAACTGCGGGGAAGGTCTTCATATTTGGCTGTTCGGGCACTACTCATTCTTAGTCCAGGGGAATTGAAAAGGGCCTAGAGGCAGGCTCCCTAGTCTCTACGAAAGCAGCGTGCCTTTCGGCCTTCTAATGGAACCGGTATGTCCCAGAACGATGCTAGGCAGGTATACGTGCCTTGGCTATGTCTTCCAACTCTTCGTTGGACATGCTGAGGTCAATGGGGTCACCTAGGGGCTGGGGAACTTTGTAGGGCGTCCGAACGTACAGCTCGAGTCGGTTTCCTTCGGGGTCGAAGAAATACATGCCGAAGGCGATACCGTGGCTGACAATACGCTCTACCGATACGCCTGGCTCGGCTTCGAGACGGGCTTGGTACTCTCTCAAGTCTTCGAGAGTCGGGACGATGAATGAAATCTGCTGAATAACTTTGGCATCGTCACGGGTGACGCGGCCTTTCATCAGCACGAACTCATGGTGCTCACGCTCTTTGTCCGCAGTGAAGAAAGTCATTCCACGCTCTTCTAGGTCCTCATCAGAGATCTCAAGGCCCAAGACGCGGCTGTAGAAGTCCCTCATTTTCATCAGGTCTTCAGCATAGATTCCAACATGTCCAAGTGAGTCAATCTTTGGCATGATAGTCATCCTCCATAACTTNTTGTGGTCACAGGTGATTGTTAGCNGNAATTATACACCAAAGANTAGNCTTGGCATCCGTATTTCAAGNCCGNGCTCTGCATNGCCCGGAGCAGTTTCTCCGAGTTAACCGGTATCTCATTNATGCCGACACCNGTGGCATCCAGAATGGCATTTATGATGGCTGGGGCCACTGAGCTGATGCCTTGCTCTCCNATTGCTTTGCCNCCGTAAGGGCCTGGCCCGCCGCTCTCGCTCTTGACCAACACAGTACGTAGTTCCGGCATATCCGGCATGGACGGAATCTTGTACTCACCCATAGACAGGGTAGTTACGTGGCCTTCGTCGTACTGCAGNTCTTCGGTCAGGGCGTAGCCGATGCCCTGCATCACCGTACCGTCGATCTGGCTTTGATGTCCCAGTGGGTTCAATACTGCCCCCACATCGTGGGCNGACGTAAACTTAGTTAAGTACACCTGCCCTGTTTCCGTATCCACTTCCACTTCGGCGATCTGTACGCAGAAAACCGTGATATCTTCATCTCGTTCCGAATCGTAGGTATGATTGGCCTCTAGCAAGCCTCCGGAACGTGACACTAGGTCTCCCAAGCTCACCGGGGTCTGTCCTGGAGTGGTCAACCGTCCTCGGGAGAAGCCTATTCCGTCCTCCGACCAACCGAACATATCAGCGGCCATCATTACCAGCTGGCGTTTCAACCCTTGGGCGGCACGGAAAACGGCCTGGCCGGCAACGTGGGTCACTCGGCTGCCGCCTACGCCTGTCTCAAAATCAACGTCGTCAGTGCTCCAATTNTCCAGGATTATCTCGTCATAGGCGACACCTAACTCCTGACCTAATATCTGACGCAGTACAGTGTAGAACCCTGAACCAGTGTCAGGCAGCGCAGTATAAAGCGAGACAATACCATCGGAGTCTATGGAAACCCGGACCGTTGAACTCCCAGCGCCCACATGCCTCTCGCAGAGGGCCATCCCACGGCCGATGAGATTGCCTAACACCTTAGGCTTTGGGTCCTGATATCCCGCCGTTTCCACGGCGGCTTCCAGGGTTCGCATGCCCATCACATTCTGCCACTGGTTCCCNGAGGACGAGACATCTCCATCTTGAACGAGGTTCTTCTTGCGGAACTCAACAGGGTCCATGCTCAATTCGCGGGCGATTAAATCGATCTGAGCCTCGGCTGCGAAGATGGACTGCGGATCGCCGGGCGCACGCATGCTGCCGCAAGGAACCTGGTTGGTGTAGACCACATAAGAATCNATCAAGCCATTTGGAATCTTATACGGACCCAAGCAACGAGATCCGTACGTCACGCCTCGTTGTGGCTTGAAAGCGGCATAACCTCCGCTGTCATANACCAGGTGAGCCTGACGAGCGGTGATAGAACCGTCTTTCTTGACCCCGGTCTTGAAGGTCATCACTGCTGGATGGCGGGGGTTACCNGCCATCAACTCTTCGATATAGGTCATCACCATGCGCACAGGACGGCCGGTGGTCTTGGAAAGCCAGAAACCCAGGTGAGTGTCCATGAACCCACCTTTGCCACCNAAATCGCCGCCGATAGTCGTTGGATTGACCCGAATCTGGTCAGTGGNCTTGTCGATGCCCTCAGATAGCTGCTGNCGTACTTGGAAGGGCATCTTGCTGTTCACCCAGGTCTGAACGCGACCTGTGTTGTCTAAGAAGACCACCGAAGCATGAGGTTCGATGTAGGCCTGGTGCTGATGATTAGTCTGGAATGTGTGCTCGAATATAAAATCGGCTTCGGCGAAACCTTTCTCGATATCACCGTTCAGCCATTGACCGTGGCCCGCAACGTTGGGCTCCGTCGGGACGTTATCTGGTAGGCCCNCNTANGTAGAGAACTCTGGATGAAGCACAGNCGCCCCNGNTTTNATGGCNTCCACAGGATCAAGTATGGGGTCTAGTTCATCATATTCCACTTGGATCAGGTTCAGCGCCTCTTCGGCTATGTCGTCATCGTCGGCGGCAACAGCAACAACCTTCTGCCCTGCAAACCTCACAACATCCCGGGCCAGGATCGGCATATCCCGCAGCATTCGACCCACCAGGTGGGGTGGGATGTCTTCAGCAGTCAGGACAGCGTGGACGCCAGGCACTTGCCGTGCGGCGTCCACAGAATCTTGGTCTATGGAAACAATCTTGGCGTAGGGGAATGGGCTGCGCAAGCACTTACCTACCAGCGTACCGGGGAGGTTCACGTCGGCCGGGAATATAGCCTGACCTGTTACTTTGGCAGGCCCTTCAGCCCGGCCAACAGGGCGGCCGATGGTTTCATACGAACTGGTCAATGTGCGACTCCCTTACTTCGATTTAGCTTAGCTCCGGAGTTGTTTGGCAGTTCCAGCTTTATTAGCTAGGTCTGAAGCCAACTGGGCTAGCGTGCGGACAGGCACTCCCGTTGCGCCTTTGACCAGGTATCCGGTGGCCTTATCCGAGGTAGACGTTCCAGCTATATCTAGGTGCACCCAGGCTGCTCCGTCAACGAACTCTGCCAAGAGCATAGCTGCCGTTATGGAGCCCGCCTGTCGTCCTCCACTATTCTTCATGTCGGCGACATCGCTCTTAATCAAGTCTTTGTACTCATCGAACATGGGCAGTTCCCAAAACTTTTCCCCTGTCTTTCCCCCTGCATCGATAATCTGTTGCACCAGAGTATAATCGTTGCCCATGATACCTGTGCAGGCCTTGCCCAGGGTCGTCACCATAGCCCCCGTCAGAGTAGCAACGTCCACCAGCTTAGTGATGCCTTGCTCCCGGGCATAACACAGTGCGTCGGCTAACACTAGGCGGCCCTCGGCATCGGTGTTGATCACTTCAATGGTCTTACCGTTCATGGCCCGCACCACGTCTCCGGGCCGCTGGGCAGACGCTCCAGGCATGTTTTCGGTCGCCGCTATGACGGCCAGCACGTTAATCTTGGGTTTCGTCTGGCCGATGATCTCCATAGCAGCTATAACCGACGCCCCCCCTGCCATGTCACCCTTCATAGCCTCCATACCGCCTGGGGGTTTAAGCAATATCCCGCCTGTGTCAAAGGTGATTCCCTTGCCGATGAGGCCAAGATTGTTCTCGGGGTTAGAAGGGTCGCCGTCATAACGCAAGATAATTAGCTTGGCAGGTTCATCTGTGCCTTGGGCCACACCCATGAACGCGCCCATACCCATCTTCTTCATCTGTGGGTTGTCCAAAATATCTATACCTAGCCCCTGTTCGGTCGCCACCTCCTGAGCCGCCTCAGCCATGCGGGACGGCGTCATGTGGTTGGCAGGCTCATTGACCATATTGCGGGCTTTGATCGAAGCCTGAGCAACCGTGCAGCCCAGCTTGACACCCGCGCCTATGGACTTGGCTCTAGCCTTGTCTGATTCGACCACAGTTAAATTTTCAAACTCGTTCGCAGAATCCCCATTCTTGGACAGATAGGTGCCGAACTTGTAGAGACCCAAATGAGCGCCCTCAGCGATGGCCTGCCCCGAAAGCGCCGGGTCCAATCCACCGACGCCCGCTCCGTGAGCGACGGTAGCTGCGCTCGAGATTGCCTTGCGCCGCAGGAACCGAGCGGCCTCAGCAGACACTCGCCGAATAACCTGGATGTCAAATTTGTCCTTGGCCCCAAGGCCTAACACTAACACTCTCTGGGGTTTAATCTTGCCGAAAGTATGGATGAGAGTTGTCTCTCCGGCAAAGCCTGTAATCTCCCCATCTTTGATCAGCTGAGTGATAGCTCCGTCAAGGGCTTTATCCACTGCACCAGTGGCACCGCCCGGCTTCTTAACCCCTCGGAAGAGGTTTACCACCAGCGCAGGAGTGTCTATACGCGTTATGTTGGCTGACCGGACATAGATCTTTAATGCTTTGATATTGACGGCATTGATGGGGGTTTTAGCTTCGGCTGTGCGGAGTTTCGTAGTCGTCATTTGGGCTTCGTACCTGTCTATTAATCTAATTTGATTTGGCCGTTGGACTTGGCCCATTCGACCACCTGTTCCAGCACCGGGGCAATGTCCTTGGAAGTGTCCAGGGCGTAGTGATCACGTTGAACAGGCTCTTCCACCGGGGCCAGACGCGTGTAGATCAGCCACCCGGCGTCAGAATATGTGTTGGCATACCGGTCTGCTTTGCGCTGCTTGAGGCGCCGCCGCACCGTGCTCTGGGGTGCAGTGGCGTGCACCACCGCCAGCGGCGCGCCGGTTGCCTTCGCTATTTCGTATAGGTATGACCGAAACTCTTCGTTGAGGTTGGTAGCGTCAAACAGCACGCTGTAGCCGTTAATTAGATAATATTGGATGAGCTGGTAGCAGGAACGAAACACCCGGCGGTGCTCTCCAGTCGTGTACTTAGGCCGCTCAACCAGCACCTTTCGCAGCCGATCAGTCTCCAGGATGAGAAAGGGCACCTGTTCGGTAAATTTGGCCGCGAAATAGGACTTGCCTGTGCCTGGCAGGCCGCACATGGCGACCAACAGCGGCTGCTTTGGCATCCGCGGCTGAGATATCGCCAAGTCGTTATCTAACGTCTGACGCATCAACGCCACATCTTTGTTTAGTTGGTCGTCCATTCTGTTAGGTCCGGCAGCAATCTACAACGACGGATGCCCCCCTTCAGGTGGCCAAGGATCTGGCATTTCTCCGATGCCGTTCGCCTCATACTGCCGGCGCTCTAACTTAGAATTCAGGATTGCTGGACTCGAGAGGAAGGCCAAGGAGGCGACTATCATCAGGACCACGGCCAATGCGCTCAGGCTCACCGGCAATGATGCGGCAGTGATTATCATCAGGATTGATGCGGTCACCGTTAGCAATCCGATTTGCAGCAACCTAGGTCCCACCTTCAAAGGGAGCAGGGTGTCAGTGTTGCCTTTGAGCATCTTTTGTCGGTGCATCTTGTTAACGGTCCAGAGCGGAAACGGTCACTGATTTTAGAATATATGCGGTCATTCTAGGAACCAGGAGAATCTTGGTCAAGGCGGGACAAAACGGAGGTTAAGCAACGTTTGCTAGATCAACTGACTTTTGCCCGTATCACAGAGATAACAATTAACACCACCATCGGACTGAAATCAAATCCGCCAAAACTCGGCAGACTGCGCCTGATCGGTCCAAGTACTGGCTCCGTTACTTGATTCACCAAAGTGTTGATAATGATTAACGTTGGATGGGGTCTGCCGCCAGACATTGGAATCACGAAGGTTAGGATCACACGTGCGAATATGAGGAAAAGGAATACCAGCAATATCTTGTCAATCAGCCCGGCTAAATCCAATACTCTTTACCCCTGTCCCAGTTGTACCGATTTCTTGTAGGCGGCGTCTACGGCGCTGACAATGGCTGCTGGTACGCCCTCGCCTTCCAACACCTGCAACGCCTCGGCGGTGGTACCACCAGGAGAGACCACCATGTCTTTAAGTTCTGCAGGGTGCATCCCGGTATCCATTACTAACTTGGTACTGCCAAACACTGTCTGCAGGACCAGGGTGCGGGCCATGTCTCTAGGCATGCCCACATATACCCCGGCATCGATCAGCGCTTCGATAAACAAGAACACGTAGGCCGGCCCGCTGGCGCTGAGGGCAGTGGCCATGTCCATGTACTTCTCATCTGATACGTAGATCTCCTGCCCGATGGTTCCGAGGACGGATTTGGTCATTTCGCGCGCGAGGTTGTCAACGCCTTCCGAGCACGTCCATAGAGTCATTCCAGCCCCAACCTGAGCAGGAGTGTTTGGCATCACGCGGACAATGGATTGGTGGTCCAATCCATTGGTCAACGTGTCCATCTTTGCCCCAGCGACTATAGACAGCGCGGCCTGGGTGGAATCCAACCGGCCCTTCAACTGGCCCATCACCGAAACCAGATCTTGTGGCTTTACTGCAAACACTACCAGGTCAGCATGCTGTGAAATCTTGAGGTTGTCGGCACCGGTGTTGATTCCAAATTGGGTCGTCAAATATTCCCGACGCTCGGCAATCGGCTCGCCCACACTTATATCTTTGGGATTAGCCAGTTTGCCGGATAAAACGCCATGAAGAATGGCCTCCGCCATCTTCCCTCCGCCGATAAAGGCCACTTTCATTTCTTCTTTCCTTCCTACCAGGAGTGCGAACCGCGCTTGACGAAAAACACAGCTAGACACCAGCCAACATTATATCACTGGAGGTAGATCACTAACCGCAGGCAGGTTGCGCAACCGACCATTATGGAGTGCACAACAAGCCCTCAACCGTAGTCCCAGCTTTCGCTTGAATAGCCGGAAGTAGTGTATTTCGGATTCGCAATAAAAGGAGGAGGTTTTTAGAAATCCGCTAGGCCGTTACCTTGGGCTAGTGCCACTGCCAGGCGGATGGCCTCCAACATGCTTTCGTGGCTGGCTATTCCCTGACCGGCTATGTCGAAGGCGGTGCCGTGATCTACGGAAGTACGAACGAAGGGAAGTCCCAGGTTGGCAGTGATGCTTTCTTCAAAGCCATATACCTTTACAGGGATGTGACCTTGGTCGTGGTACATGCACAGCACAGCATCGTATTGGCCCTGGATCGCCTGGTGGAAGATGATGTCTGCCGGCACCGGGCCGATTGCTTCGATACCTTCACACCTGGCAGCCTCAACCGCCGGGGNGATCTCTGNCNCTTCTTCATNNCCTAANAATCCGCCGTCGCTGCCGTGGGGGTTCAGNGCCGCNGTGCCNATCNTCGGTTTTTCAAANCCNTANCTNACGAANCTTTNGTGAGTNAGGCGCAAGTANTCAAGAATTCGATCCTTCTTGACCAGTTCACATGCCAAGCTAAGCGAACGATGGGTGCTCAGGTGGACCACACGCAGGTTCTTGGCCATGAGCATGGTGGCCACCAACTCAGCCTTGGAAAGTTCTTGCAAGAGCTCCATGTGGCCGATGGACTTGTAACCAGCCAANCTGGCCGCTTCTTTGTTCAGTGGCGCCGTGGCCAGGGCGTCTACCACACCAGCCATCGCCAACTCTCCGGCTTTGGTCACCCACTCCATTGCCGCTTTTCCACAGGTGGGATTAATCTCGCCCACCGTTATGTCTTCCGGGTTCAAGTTGTGAATATCCACAACTTCGATGACTCCTGGATCCATTCCCGATTGGGCTGGATCGGAGGCTTCTTTGATACGTATAGGTACTCCCGTTAGAAAAACAGCCTGTTCCATGGAATAAACGCTGCCTACGACCAACGGACGACAGGTTTCGTAGACGCGAGGGTCAGCCATAGCTTTGGCGACGACCTCTGGTCCAATCCCGCAAGGGTCGCCCATGGTTATGGCTATTGCTGGTTTTTTTCTACAATTNACTATCGAAGCCATTACATTTCCCTTCACACAGTTCCGGAAGTCATACATGGCGGCTGGGACAGTTGCCTGACCAATATCGCCGGTTCAAATGGTTATGTAATCAAGAAGGCCAGACGCGCTGAAATTATAGCATGAGCAGGGTTTTATGCAGGTTGGTTTGTATGGTATGGTTGTCTCTCTTCGGTTTCGAGAGGCCGAAAAAAGAGCCCCCGGCAATGGTCGCCGAGGGCTCTAGGAAGACAGCCAGGCTGGTACAGGAACCGCACCACACACGAGACTCGATTAGCCGCAGCAGCAGTCGGCCTCCACACAACCCACCCTGCACCAGTCAGGCCTGCCATTAACGTCTCTTTTGTCCTTCCCCCTTACTTCCCTCTTTTCTAATCTATTCGTGGCATTATCAAGAGATCAGTCGCACTTGTTCCAGGAACATGCAACGCACTTCATACAGCCCTCTTCATAGATGACCGGGGTGTTGCACTCCGGGCACTTGCGAGCATTCAAAGTCTCTTTGGCATGTCCATTGTTATCGCCATTTCCGTTCCCGCTGCTCACCACTTGGGGAGCAAATTTCAACTGGACTTCGCTGTTATCCATCGCTTCATCCCGCCCATGTTTGCCGCCGCCAGTGTGGCGCTCCAGCGCCAGTGCCACCGCGTCGGGGCCGGAACGTACTAACGTCCCTTCGTCCCATGCTGGGCAGCAGGTGATACCTCGTAACTGTTCAATCACGGTAGACGGCTCGATTCCTGAGCGTAAAGCCAAAGACACTAGCCGGGAGATCGCTTCCAACTGGGCCGAGTCACAGCCTCCGGCTTTTCCCAAATTGCCAAATAATTCGAACGGTGTGTCAGCCTCATCGAAGTTGATGGTTACGTACATGTTACCGTGACCGGTGCGCACCCGTTCGGTGACACCACGTATGGACGAGGGCCTCTGTCTCGGAGTGAGCACATCGGTTTGCTCAGCTTCAGCTTGACCGGTCCCGCCGGTGCTAAGCACCTGCCCGTCCTTGCTGCCATCGCGGTAAACAGTGATACCTTTGCAACCTAGGTCGTAGGCCAGCATATAGGCGCCAGCGATTTCTTCCACCGTTGCGTCATTGGGGAAGTTGATGGTCTTCGAGACCGAGTTGTCGACAAATTCCTGTACTGCTCCTTGCATCTTGACGTGCCAATCGGGTTCGATGTCATGGGAAACCCGGAAGACATCTTTGACCCATTCGGGTATATTCAAATGCTCCAGACTGCCAGTCTGGGCCAGGTCTTCCATTAATTCTTGAGAGTAGAAGCCTTCCTGTCGGGCCACCGCCTCGAAGTAGGGATTGCCTTCCACCAGCTTGGTGTTGTCCATGACGTTCCGCACATAGCTCAAGGCGAACAGAGGCTCAATTCCACTGGACGCTCCGGCAATGATGCTGATGGTGCCGGTGGGCGCGATGGTCGTCGGAGCAGAGTTGCGCATGGGATGTGCTGGGCCGTGCAGTCCGGGTTTGCTGTAGATACTGCCATCCCATGCAGGGAAAGACCCCCTAATCTCGGCCAGCTCGGCAGAAGCTTGATGGGTCCGCTCTTGAATCCGGCGCATCACTTCGCGGGTGAGTTCCAAAGCCGCTTCTGAGTCATACCGCAAGCCCAATTCGATAAGCAAATCAGAGTGCCCCATAACGCCGAGACCAATCCGCCGGGTCTTCTTACTCATCTCCTCGATCTCAGGGATGGGGTAGTTGTTCATGTCGATTACGTTATCCAGAAGATGGACGGCGATATCGACTGTCTCGTCCAAACGATCCCAGTTCATCACCGTGTCGCCATTGGCGATGGTAACCATACGGGCGACGTTTATGGACGCCAAGTTGCAGGATTCGTGGGGCAACAGTGGTTGCTCGCCGCACGGGTTGGTGCTTTCAATTTCTCCGAGCTGAGGGTTGGGATTATCCCGGTTAATAACATCAAGGAATATCAGTCCCGGATCACCCGTTTTCCAAGCCATGTTAGTCAACTTGTCGAAGACTTCTTTGGCGTTCCGCTGGCCGGTAATCTGTCCGGTACGTGGGTTGACTAGGTCGTACTCCTGGCCGGCCTTGACGCGCTCCATAAAATCTTTATTCACAGCCACCGATATGTTGAAGTTGCTCAGGTTCATACCGTCTTCCTTGGACGCTATGAACTTATCCACATCCGGGTGGTCCACGTTCAGTATTCCCATGTTAGCGCCTCGGCGAGTGCCACCTTGTTTCACCACATCAGTGGCGGCATCAAACGCACGGATGAAGCTGACGGGGCCACTGGCAATGCCGCCTGTGGATCCTACCACGTCTCCTTCTGGCCGCAGACGGCTGAAAGAGAACCCGGTACCGCCACCGCTCTTATGAATCAAAGCAGTCTGCTTGACCTTGTCAAATATAGAGCCTAGGTTGTCATCCACGGGCAACACGAAACAAGCCGATAGTTGCTGCAGTTCCCGGCCAGCATTCATCAGTGTCGGGGAGTTGGGCAACAGCTCTAAACGGCGCATGGCTAAAAAGAACTTGTCCTCGGTAAGTTTTCGCTCTAAATCTGTGGCGCCGTATTTCAAGTCAGCCTGAGAAAGGTTTCTAGCAACCCGGCGGAACATACCGACCGAGTCTTCCAGGATATTTCCTTCCCGATCCTTGGAAAGGTACCGCCTCTCCAGTACCACACTGGCGTTGGTGGTTAATTCCGTGGAGCGTTCGTTGGTCTGTTGGGCTATACCAGCGGTTTCAAGGGCCGTTGCGATGCGTCGCCGTCTTTCCTGTATCCCTAAGTCTGTTGATCCAGAATATGCGCTTGTTTCTTCATGAGTGGCGGTCATTTCGATTTTCCTCTTTAGTGTCGGAAGGCGTAGGACATCAAGCCAGACATGGGCCCATCTGTCCTTTATTTGTAGCACCGAATGCCCGGAATTTCGCCTCCGGAATGTCAGCCCATGAAGAGGGGTAACATTGGACTCCGGCTAGAGAATCCCGGTGCGAAACACTAACCACTATATTCCATATATAGGAATCCTAGTTATGTCGTTTACCACAACATGATGTGGTTTGTGTTTCCCATACTACAAATAGTAGTAGGGAAATTCTAGACCGGCATTTTGGGGGAAGTCAATAGAAATGAACGGAATATTGCGGGCTGAAAATTCAGATTTTCGAGAGATACCTATCAAGTATTCTCGAAGGCAACGAGAGGCGCCATAGATCAAAATTTCACCGATGGCACTTTTCAGAATTTGGCCAAGAAGACACGGATTTTGTTAGGTGTTGATCGGACGCAGGCAACCCGGTTTATATCCCGATAAGGAAATGCAAACGGGTTGTCTGCGTCCGATTAAGCCGCCATTTTTAATTCCTAAACACACAACCCAAGTATTCTCTCTGGGTCAAGGAGAAGGCGGCTAGGTGACGGTTTCAAGCGAAGTCCGGTTGAGGACTACAGTTCATACTCTTCGTTGTCGTCTGCGTTTCCCAGCCAGCAGGTAGCCAGGCTAGCACGAGTGGTCTGATCGATCTCTTCTTGAATCTCGGCAATACTGCTACCGGAAGGCATCTGATTAGATGTGACAGCGCCACCCGTGCGGGTTCGAAGCACCACGGCCAACATCTGATTCTCCAGATCGTGGACCTGATTATTAAGGGTCAAAAGTCGGGGCAAGGCTGAGTACTGTAAGCTGCCGTTCATTTCCGAGGCCTCCTTGATTTGATGTTTGAATA